>JBIPLY010000585.1:0-3088 GCA_044369385.1 Acetobacteraceae bacterium
CCGCCTCGCGACGATCCTCCTCAGAGATGGGATCAAGCGACGGTTCAGGATCGACCCGTAAATCCGCCTTTAGCGACTGAATCAGCAAGGTCGCCAGCCGCAATCGCTCCATTGCGGGGCGATCCTTGAGCTGATGCTCCCACAACAGCCCCTCGGGAATATTGACCCCCGAGGGGCTTTTTCCGCGTATGTACGCGAGTAAATCCTCGGCCTGAGCACCGGCACGCCAGACCCCGGCATAGGCGTCCAATGTCGCCAGTTTCGGCGGGGTCTTCCCGCTTAGGTGATTCTCGATCGAGGATACCGGAATCCCCGATCGCAGCGAAACGGACTGATGCCCGTGAGCATCCACCATCTCACGAATCGCGGCCTGTATCCCCCGCCGGGTTCTCGCGTCGAGCTTGCTTTCTTGTCGCCCCATTTCCCACCTCTTATTTGTTGATCCCAATAAAGCACACAAATTACAAATCTTTTTGGTGGTTTTTGTTGATCTTTTTGGTGGATAGATGTATCTTTTTGGTGTGGCAAATTTTGGAACAGCCACGAGAGAAGCGAATGAACAAACGACAGTACGTGTGGCTTCCCCGCCCACTCTGGGAGGCGCTTTGGCGAGCCGGATTCTTGCCTGCGTCAAGCCAGCGGGGGCGAAATGTGAAAGTTGCGGCTAACGAGAAAAAAGCCGCTGAACTGCGAAGACTCGTCCGCCAATACAAAGCGTCATTACATCGGGTTGCATCCGAAGTAGCTGACAGCCTACTTGATGTCGCATAAAGCAAAAAAAAAGGAGGCGGATGCCTCCAGTCAAAAAACCAAGTGACTCTAAGTCATTTCTAAATGATACATCCAACAGTTCAAGAGTTTGCCGAGGCCGAGACTGACCTCGCATTGGAGGTCGCGATCCGTATCGCGAACCGACACAACCTGAGATCGGGGGCGGCAGACAACCCCGAAATCCCCGGCGTTAACGGGGTAGACCTCGCTTCAACACTGGAAGCTTACGAGGCTACCATCCTCGGTCAGACAGTCGTCGTGTGGGCGACTGACCTGGCCTTGGTAGATGTCCTGACCGAACAGGCCAACGCCTATGCGGAGATTTGTCCGCACAACGCCCTAGCGGACGCAATCCGCTGGGCAAGCCGAAATTTCTTAATGCTAGTAGAGGTGGCGTAATGGTTTTAACCTCAGCCGCAACGACAGACGCGAACACCGCGTCAAAAGAGTTCAGAAACGGTATCCGATCAGCGGCAATCGCCCTCGGATACCCCGTCTACCCGCTCCGGGATCAGGGGAATAATCCCCTCAAGTTAGACGTATACACGTCCTGGGGCGAACCTATCAAAATCCCGCTCATTATCGACACAGCCGCAGGTCGTGTCGGAGTCCAGCCGATCATCCAGGAAGGCCGTGGGAACGGCTACCAGAACGTATTCTACCGGCTTCTAGCAACAGCCTCGGCATACCCGTTCCCCTTGGCGATCATCGTAAGCGGAAACGGCTTTTTGGGAGATACGGCTCCCGCCCGCTTCTATCGCTACTTCAAATCCGAGGCGAGCAAAATGCCTGAGTTTGCCTTTGTCGGCAACGCCTCTGAGTTCGGAAAATTCCTCGCCAACACCGCCACGGTTTCGGCGCGGGAGGTGGCGTGATGGAGTCCATTGACTTAAGCCCGATTTTTAGCGCGATCGTGGCGCTCCAGTCAGAGGTTCAGAGCCTTGAGCAAAACGCGCAAGGCGGCGGCGGTCGGTACAAGTACACAACGCTTGGATCACTACTCGAAAGCGCTCTCCCAATCCTGACGCGCCACGGCGTTAGCGTAATCCAGCCGATCACAGAAAACGACGGCGGGCTTGCAATCCAGACCATTTTTATTCACACAGGCGGGGCGCAATGGACTGCGGGGATAACCCCGATCCCAGATGACAACGGAACGCTAAAAGGCGGCTGCTCAAGCATTCAGAACTTGGGCGCAAACCTGACCTACATGCGGCGATACAGCCTCGCCAGTGCGCTCGGGATTGCATCGGAGAAGGATACCGACGGCGTTGGCGTCCAGAAAACAAAAGCCGCTCCGCCGATCTCGGTCGGACAGAAGCAGCAGATTTCCAGCATCGTCGCGGGGGCGAACATAAGCCACGATCGCGCCGGTCAAATCCTGGGAAGTCTCGGGATCTCAAAGCTAGCGGAAACCCCCGCAACCCGGTTCGACGAAGTTCTCGCAGCATTCAGCGCCGAAGCTCGAAGCCGCCAATCACAAACGAACGGCGTGTCTCCCCAAGCCTAAAAAAATGGGCGATCGAGACCATCGATCACCCCGCCCAAAGAAAAAAAACAAACTAACTACTCACCAGGATACATGCAAATCAAAACAGCACAGCAAGCAATCGAATCCCGCCACCAGGTAGCCGTCCAGATGGACGAACTGGGTCGCCTACCCCGCCATCAACGACGCGGCAAGCGGGTCGCCTACCCCGCCATTCCGCCGATCTACCCCGAGGGGATCGAGATTTCCAGTCCCTACGCCGTGAGCTGGGGATCGATCGAAGCGCTGTCGGTATTTGGCAACGCTATCAAGTTCAATCACGAGATACGGCTGGGGTCTTTTGAGTCGCATACGCCGTGGGGTCGCTCGAAAATCTGGCTAGACCTACCCGCCCACCTCTGGAGCCAGATCGCCGTCCGGGAAGGCGACACATGGTATCCAAAAGCCGACTTCACGGGTTCAACACAAGCAGACAAGATGGTCGGCTCGATGACCGCGCTGGTGTGGGTTCAGCGCCACGGCACGAAAGGCGATCACGCTCACGATTGGGACGTGACGGCGGTTGAGCAAGCCTCGATCCACAACAGCGATATCCGTTGCGACGTAGCCCGCGCTGCGCTATTCGACAAACTTTACCCGTATCGGGCGGATGGCGTCGGGATTGATTGTTTGATTTCCGCCGCACAGGAGGACGAGCAAGGCGACCGAATTGAATTTTACGGCACGTACTACGGATCGTCCGTAGAGGACGCCCTACGCCGCGCGAGTGAGGCACACCCGACCGCGACGGTCACGATCGCCCCGCCTGTGTGTTGCGACGAATTCTAG
>JBIPLY010000488.1:0-3080 GCA_044369385.1 Acetobacteraceae bacterium
GCCAGTGCGTCCGCGCCGAAGCCGAACACGTCCATGCGCAGCACGGCATGGGTCACGCTGGCGTGCAGGTGCCGGGCCGGGCCGGCGCCGCCCGCGCCCATGGCGACGAACAGCGGCAACAGGTGCTCCTCGGTCGGGTGGTTGCGCGCGCCATGCGGCGCCAGGCGGCGATAGGCGAGCAGGTCGTCGGTGCGCCCCTCGGCCAGCGCGGCGTCGGCCCAGTCGGCGAAGCCGCGCACCCAATCCGGCTCGGCCGTGATGCCCTGCATCCGCAGCCCGCGCAGCTCCATCAGGTTGTGGGTATAGGCGCCGGAGCCGAGCACCAGCACGCCCTCCTCGCGCAGGCCCAGCAGCGCCTGGCCGAGCTTCAGGTGATGCTCCGGCCCCAGATGGGTCTGCACCGAGAGCTGCGCCACCGGGATGTCGGCGTCGGGATACATCAGCATCAGCGGCACCCAGGCGCCGTGGTCCAACCCGCGCTCCAGGTCGATCGTCGCCCGTATCCCGGCCCGCCGCAGCATCGCGACGGTGGCGCTGGCGATGTCCGGCGCCGGCGGGGCCGGGTAGCGGATGTCGTACAGCGCCCGGGGGAAGCCGGAGAAATCGTGGATCGTGGTGTTGGCCGGCGGCGCGCTGACCTCCGGCGAAGCGGTCTCCCAATGCGCCGAGGCCACCAGGATCGCGCTCGGCCGCCCGAACGCCGCGTCGATCCGTGCCCCCAACGCGGAAAGGAAATGCCGTGCCGCCACATCGTCCAGCGGCAGCGTCGGTGCGCCATGGCTGACAAAGATCGCCGGTTGGGGCATCGGAGGGTCCTCGGTCATGTGCGGCGATCCATCAGTCGAAGAACCCCCGGTCCGCCTCGGACAGGTAGGCTTGCGCCCGCCCGATGTCGAACTCCACCCCCAGCCCCGGCGCGTCGGACACGGCGATGAACCCGTCCTGCACCGGCGGCACCCCGGTCAGGATGTCGCCCCACCACGCCGGCCGCACCGCCGGCAGCTCGAAGGCGATGTAGTTGTCCGGCAGCGTCGCGCAGACCTGCACCAGGGCGGCGGTGCCCAGCAGCCCGTCGGCGATGCCGTGCGGCGCCATCATCACCCCGTGCAGGTCGGCGTATTCCGCCACCCATTTCAACTCCGCCAGTCCGCCGATGTCGCAGGGGTCCGGCCCGATCACCCGCACCGCCTTGGTCTCGATCAGCGCGCGAAAGTTCTGCCGCAGATAGATCTGCTCGCCGGTATGCGTCGGTGTCGAGGTCGCCCGCGTCACCTCGCGGTAGAGATCGGCCGAGACATGGGGCGAATAATCGCCGGTGATCATGTCCTCCAGCCACACCAGGTTGAATTTCTCCACCGCCCGCCCCAGCCGGATGGCATCCGGCACCGTCATCCCCGGCCCGCAATCCAGCGCCAGCCCCACCCCGTCGCCCAGCACCGCCTTCATCGCCGCCACGCAGTCGACGATGTGCGCAAGTCCGCGCTCGGTCAGCATCCCGCGGTCGATCCAGGAATGGAACGGCGTCGGCCGGTGCTCGCCCAAGTGAAATCCCGGCACCGCATTGCGCATCCCGGAATGGAAGCCGATCCCCTGCTTGACCAGCGTGAAGCCATGCGGCGCCGCTTGCATCGCAGCGACCGCATCGGCGAAGTCCTGCGGCGAGAAACCGGTCATCGGCGCCCGCACCCCGCCATTGTACACCCGCACCCGATCGCGCACCTTGCCGCCCAGCAGCCGGTGCACCGGCACCCCGGCGGCCCGCCCGGCGATGTCCCACAGCGCGATCTCGATGGCACTCACCGCCGCCCCCCAGGGCTTGAACGCGCCGCGCGGCCGCAACGGGATCATCGCCCGCTCCACCAGGCGCGGATCAGCGCCGATCAGCGCCGCGCGCAGCATCGCCACATGCGGCTTCACGAAGGGCTTGGTGTACTCGACCGGCCCATAGCCGGAGATCCCGGCATCGGTCAGCACCCGCACCACGGGATTCTCGCCGATGATGGCGCAGCGAATGTCGGTGATCTTCATCCCCGCATCCTGCCACCGCCGCCCCCCGCTTGCGAAGCCGTCAACTCTGCCGTGAACTGCGGGGATCAACCGGAGGAACTCCCATGAAGGGTGTTGTCGTCTGCCCGCAGCCCCGCGCCGCCGATGTGGGGGCCGCCATCCTCGCCCGTGGCGGCACGGCCTTCGATGCCGCCGTCGCCGCCGGCTTCGCCCAGATGGTGGCGGACCCGTTCATGTGCGGCATGGGCGGCATGGGCACGCTCCAGGCGTTCCGCGCCGCCGATGGCGACCATGCGATGATCGACTTCCACACCCGCGGCGGCGCCGGCGTCACGCCCGGCATGTGGGCCGCCGACCAGACCGGCCGCAGCGAGATCAGCGGCTATTCCTTCTTCGCCGACAACCGCTCCGAACTCGGCCACAGCGCGATCATGACCCCGGGCACGGTGCGCGGCTTCGCCGAGTTCCACGCCCGCTACTGCTCGATGGACTGGGCCGACCTGCTGGCCCCCGCGATCGCCATGGCGCGCGAGGGGCTGGTGGTCACCCCGTTCTACCGCGGCTTCCTCACCGGCACTCCGATGCCCGGCGTGCCCAACGGCATGGCCCGCATCACCCGCACCGCGGAATCCGCCCGCATCTTCCTCAATGCCCAGGGCCAGGTTCACGACATCGGCGAGACGTTGGTGCTGACCGACATGGCCCGCAGCATGGAGCGCGTGGCCCGCGGCGGGGCCGACGAATACTACACCGGCGCGCTGGGCCAGGAGATCGCCGCCGATTTCGCCGCCAATGGCGCCTTCGTCACCGCCGCCGACCTGCGCGACTATCGCGTGCGCCACGCGCCGCCGGTGATCGGCAGCTATCGCGGCTTCCAGGTCGCCTCGAACCCGCCGCCCGGCTCCGGCGCGGTGCTGATCGAGATCCTGAACATCCTCGAACAGTTCGACCTGGCCCGCCATCCGCCGGGCGGGGTGGAGCATCTCGATCTCCTCGCCCGCGCCCTGGCCGCCGCCCATGTCGACCGCGAGGCCTGGCTCGCCGATCCCGAATTCGTCGAGGTGCCGGTGGCG
>JBIPLY010000127.1:0-9908 GCA_044369385.1 Acetobacteraceae bacterium
CATCGGCGCCGACGTCTGCCACCTGAACCTGCACAAGACCTTCTGCATCCCGCATGGCGGTGGCGGGCCGGGCGTCGGGCCGATCGGCGTCGCAGCCCATCTGGCGCCCTTCCTGCCCAACCATCCGCTGAACATGGAAGCCGGGCCGGAGACCGGCTTCGGGCCGGTGTCCTCGGCGCCGTTCGGGTCGGCGGCGATCCTGCCGATCTCCTACGCCTATATCCGCATGATGGGCGCGGCGGGCATGACGCGGGCGACGGAGGTTGCGATCCTGAACGCCAACTACATGGCCGCCCGGCTGCGGCCGCACTACCCGATCCTGTATGTCGGGGCCTCCGGCATGGTGGCGCATGAGTGCATCATCGATTGCCGGGGCTTTGGCGCCGTCTCCGGCGTGCAGGTGGAGGACATCGCCAAGCGGTTGCAGGACTATGGCTATCACGCGCCGACCATGTCCTGGCCAGTGGCGGGCACGCTGATGATCGAGCCGACCGAGAGCGAGAGCCAGGCGGAGCTGGACCGCTTCTGCGACGCGATGATCGCCATTCGGCAGGAGATCGCCGACATCGAGGCGGGCGTGCTGGACAAGGCCGACAACCCGCTGAAGAACGCGCCCCACACCGCGCGCGAGGTGATGGCCAGCGATTGGGCGCATGCCTATTCGCGGGAACGGGCGGCCTATCCGCTGGCGTATGTGGCGGCGGCGAAATACTGGCCGCCGGTGAAGCGCGTCGACAACGTCTATGGCGACCGCAACCTGGTCTGCACCTGCGCGCCGCTGGAGGCGTATGCCCAGGCGGCGGAGTAGGTTCGGCGGAGTAGGTTCGGCGGAATAGGTTCGGCGGAATAGGTTCGGCGGAATAGGGTGTGATGTCCGGCGGATTGCCTGATGGCTTTCCGCCGGACTTCGTCGCCGCGTTGCGACTTCTGGGTGCGGCGGTGGAGGAGGTGGTGCAAGCCGGCCATCCTGCCCCGGTGCTGGTGGGTGGTGCCGCCGTCGAGCTGTGGACGTCGGGCGGCTATGTGTCGGGCGATTTCGACCTGGTGACCGCCGACCCGGCGCCACTGGAGGCGGCGTTGATCGCGCGGGGGTTCCGTGGGGAGGACCGCAAGGGCTGGATCGCGCGCGCGCTGTATCATCCCGACCTGGATATCGGCATCGAGTTTGTCAGCGGCGCGCTGTTCGACGGGCTGGCGGATCGCAACCGCATCGTGCCGGTGCGGGTGGGCGAGGCGGCGGTGGTGCGGGTGATTCCGCCCGAGGATGTCGTGGCGGATCGGCTGGGCCAGTATTCCTCCAACCCCGTCGCCGAAAGGCGGCAGCTTGCCTTGGCGCGGATGGTGTATCGCCTTGCAACGGATGTTGATCCAGCCTACCTGCTGGAGCGTGTCCGGCAGGAGATGGTCGAGCCGGCGATGACGGAAGCGGCGTTGTTGAGGTTGCTGTCGGATGAAGACGCTGATCCTGGCTGAGATCGAGCAGGGCCTGATCGCCCGCAAGCGCGAGCTGGGCCTGACCGGGCGTGACCTGTTGCCGCGCAATGACGGGGCGCGGCGCACCGAGAGCAAGCGGGCGCTGTTGCAGGCGATCGAGGACAACGCCAAGGCCCAGGGCCGGGCACCGAAGTTCCCCGCCAACTTCATCCGCAAGTGATCTTGTTGGCTCTGAAAACGGATAGAAGTCTTTTTGCTTCTTTTTCTTCAGAAAAAGAAGATTCTTTCTTTTTCCGATGACCCGCATGCTGACCTGGCTGTTCGCCGGCGTGATCGTACTCCCCCTGGCCGTCGCCGCAGGCATGTATGCGCTGCGCCAGGACAGCCGCGACTGGCGCGCCGCGGATCGCTCCAGCGCCGGGCTGCTCCCCGCGCCGGGCGCGCATTCCGGCGCGGTGGTGCGCGTGTTCGCCGCCCCCACCGTGCGCTGGCGCGGCATTTTCGCGGTGCATTGCTGGATCGTGGTCAAGGTGGAGGGGGCGACGGAGTACACCCGCTTCGACTACACCGCCTGGGGCGCGCCGGTTCGGGTCAATGGCTTCGCGCCGGACGGGCGCTGGTTCGGGCGGGTGCCGGAGGTGGTGTTCGCGGCCGATGGGGCGGCGGCCGCGGCGATGGTGCCCAGGATCACCGCGGCGGTGGCCGCCTATCCGCTGCGCGCCTTGGGCGATTACCGCGCCTGGCCGGGGCCGAATTCCAACACCTTCGTCGCCGCCGTGATGGAGGCGGTGCCCGAGGCGGCGCTGGTGCTGCCGCCCAACGCGATCGGCCGCGATTTCCCGCATGACGGGCGTTGGCTGCGGGTGCTGCCGTCTGGCGCCGATGTGCGGCTGAGCCTGGGCGGCTATGCCGGGGTGACGCTGGGCTGGGCGCATGGGGTGGAGGTGAATGTGCTCGGCACCGCGATCGGGCTGGATCTGCGCCGCCCGGCGGTCAAGCTGCCGGGGCTGGGGCGGCTGGGGGTGCCGAACGCGGGCGGGCAGAGCGGATGACCTGGCGCAGTCATCCGGTCTGGCGCATTGTCATATTTGCTTCATAAAACTGCAATCAACCGGTCGCAGTCCCTGCCTATGGTCCGCCGCGAAGGGCCGGGATCGCAATCCCCGGTCGAACCGCGTTGCAGGAGTTTGCATGTCCCGTATCACCACCATCCTCGGCGCCGCGCTGGTCGGGGTCTCCCTGCTGGCCGGCACGGCCGCCGCGCAGCAGATCACCGGCGCCGGCGCCACCTTCCCCAACCCGATCTACCAGAAATGGGGCGAGGCGGCGCAGAAGGCGATCGGCGTCCAGCTGAACTACCAGTCGGTCGGCTCCGGCGCCGGGCTGACCCAGGCGCGCAACCGCACGGTGGATTTCGGCGCGTCCGACGCGCCGATGGCCAGCGCCCAGCTTGAGGAGCACAAGCTGCTCCAGTTCCCCACCGTGATGGGCTCGCTGGTGGCGATCGTGAACGTGCCGGGCGTCGAAGACAACAAGATGAAGCTGACCGGCGAGCTGCTGGCCGAGATCTACATGGGCCAGATCACCAAGTGGAACGATCCCAAGCTGGTCGAGCTGAACCGCGGCCTCACGCTGCCGAACCTGGCGATCGCGCCGGTCTATCGGGCGGACGGGTCGGGCACCACCTTCGTGTGGGTGTCGTACCTGTCGGCGGTGTCGCCGGAATGGAAGGCGAAGGTGGGCGTCGGCACCTCGGTGAAGTGGCCCGCCGGCACCGGCGCGCGCGGCAACGAGGGCGTGGCCGGCACGGTGCGCAACACCCGCGGCGCGATCGGCTATGTCGAGAACGCCTATGCGCTGCAGAACAAGCTGGTCTCGACCCAGCTGCGCAACAAGGCCGGCAGCTTCGTTTCGCCGACCCATGCGAGCTTCATCGCCGCCGCCGAGAACGCCGACTGGTCGGCGCCGAACTTCGCCGCCAACCTGGTGGACCAGGCAGGTGCTGCAAGCTGGCCGATCGTCTCGCCGACCTTCATCCTGCTGCCGCGCGATCCGAAGGACGCGGCGCGCTCTGCCAGCGTCATGAAGTTCTTCGACTGGGCCTTCGCCAACGGCAACAAGCTGGCCGAGGAGCTGGAATACATCCCGCTGCCCAAGGCGGTGCAGGATGCCGTGCGCGCCGCCTGGAAGACCCAGGTGATGGGGCCGGACGGCAAGCCGGTGATGTGATTTCTGCCGCCGCACCCCTGCCCTGACCGGCAGGGGTGCGCCTTGCCTGATGCTGCCAACCACGGAAAGCCCCCCAGCATGTCTTCCGCCGCCATCGCCGGCCCGTCGCGCCGCAAGAGTTCCGCCATCGGCGACAAGGTGTTCGAGTGGCTGTGCCGCGGGGCTGGCATCTTCGTGCTGGTCCTGCTCGGCGCGATCATCATCGAGCTGTTCATCGGCGGCCTGCCCGCCTTCCGCGCCGCCGGCGTCGCCTTTGTCTGGGGCGGGAACTGGGACCCGGTGGCCGAGGAGTTCGGCGCCCTGGTGCCGATCTACGGCACCATCGTCACCTCGATCCTGGCGCTGCTGCTGGCCGTGCCGGTGGCCTTCGGGATCGCCTATTTCCTCACCGAGATCGCGCCGATGCGGCTGCGCCGGGCGATCGGCACGGCTGTCGAGCTGCTGGCCGCGGTGCCGTCGATCATCTACGGCATGTGGGGCTTCTTCATGATCGTGCCGCTGATGGCGCAGTATGTGCAGCCGGCGGTGATCGACACGCTGGGCGAGCTGCCGCTGATCGGCATGCTGTTCGCCGGCCCGCCCTTCGGCACCGGCATCTTCACCGCCGCCCTGATCCTGGCGATCATGATCATCCCGTTCATCGCCGCCACCATGCGCGACGTGTTCCAGACCGTGCCGCCGGTGTTCAAGGAGAGCGCCTACGGCCTGGGCTGCACGCGGTGGGAGGTGATGTGGAACATCGTCGTGCCCTACACGCGCAAGTCGGTGGTGGGCGGCATCATGCTGGGCCTGGGCCGCGCGCTGGGCGAGACGCTGGCGGTGACCTTCGTGATCGGCAACGCCAACCGCATCGCCACCTCGCTGTTCGGGCCGGGCAACACCATCGCCTCCCTGGTGGCGCTGGAGTTCGGCGAGGCGGAGGCGGGCAGCCTGAAGCTGTCGGCACTGCTGGCGCTGGGCTTCATCCTGTTCGTGCTGTCCTTCGTGGTGCTGGCGATCTCGCGGCTGCTGCTGCGCCCGCGGGCCGGGCATTGAGGAGGACGCCGCGATGAGCACCACCATGAACACCACCATGCCGGGCGCCCATGCCGGCCCCGCCAAGGACCATGCCGTGGCCGCCGAGCTGGGGCGCCGGCGCAAGCGCAAGGATCATATCCTGCTGGGCCTGGCGCTGACGGCCACCGCCATCGGCCTGACCTTCCTGCTGTGGATCCTGGCCACCCTGCTGTGGCGCGGGCTGGAGGCGATGAGCCTGACCGTCTTCACCGACGTCACCCGCCCGCCCGGCTCCAATGGCGGGCTGCTGAACGCGATCGTCGGCACGCTGATCCAGACCGCGATCGGGACGGCCGTCGGCGCCCCGATCGGCCTGCTCGTCGGCACCTACCTGGCCGAATACGCCCGCGCCTCGAAGCTGGGCGAGGCGGTGCGCTTCGTCTCCGACATCCTGCTCTCCGCGCCCTCGATCCTGATCGGGCTGTTCATCTACCAGCTGCTGGTGCTGCCCTTCGGCACCTTCTCCGGCATCGCGGGCGCCATGGCGCTGGCGGTGATCGTGATCCCGATCGTGGTGCGCACCACCGAGGACATGCTGACCCTGATCCCCAACCAGCTGCGCGAAGCCACCGTGGCGCTCGGCGCGCCGAAGTGGAAGATGATCCTGATGGTCTGCTATCCCGCGGTGCGCCCCGGCCTGATCACCGGCGTGCTGCTGGCCGTGGCGCGCATCGCCGGCGAGACCGCGCCGCTGCTGTTCACCTCGCTGGGCAACCTGACCTGGGCCGTGGACCTGACCAAGCCGATGGGCAGCCTGCCGGTGACGATCTACGCCTATGCCGGCTCGCCCTATTCCGACTGGATCGCGCTGGGCTGGACCGGGGCGCTGCTGATCACGCTGGGCGTGCTGGCCCTGAACATCGTCGCGCGCGTCGTGCTGCGCCAGAAAAGCTGAAGGATCGCGCCATGAACGAAGCCCCCACCCAGCCCATGGGCCAGCAGTCGCTGGAAACCCGGCCCGCGCTGGCAGCCAACGCCGCGAAGATCGCCATCCGCAACCTGGATTTCTTCTATGGCGAGAACCGCGCGCTGAAGGCGATCAACCTCGACCTGCCGGAGCGCCAGGTGACCGGGATGATCGGCCCGTCGGGCTGCGGCAAGTCCACCCTGCTGCGCTGCCTGAACCGGATGTACGATCTGTACCCCGGCCAGCGCGCCACCGGCGAGGCGATGATGGATGGCACCAACATCATCGACGCCGGCACCGACCTCAATTCCCTGCGCGCGCGCATCGGCATGGTGTTCCAGAAGCCGACGCCGTTCCCGATGTCGATCCACGAGAACATCGCCTTTGGCGTGAAGCTGCACGAGCGCCTGTCCAAGGCGCAGATGGATGAGCGGGTGGAATGGTCGCTGACCCGCGCGGCACTTTGGGACGAGGTCAAGGACCGGTTGCACAGCCCGGCCGGCGGCCTGTCCGGCGGGCAGCAGCAGCGCCTGTGCATCGCCCGCTCGATCGCGGTGCGCCCGGACGTGATCCTGCTGGACGAGCCGACCAGCGCGCTCGACCCGATCAGCACGCTGAAGGTCGAGGAGCTGATCGACGAGCTGAAGCGCGACTTCACCATCGTCATCGTCACCCACAACATGCAGCAGGCCGCGCGCTGCGCCGATCGGGTGGCGTTCTTCTACCTCGGCGAGATGGTGGAGGTCGGCACCGCGGCCGACATGTTCACCGCCCCGCGCGAGCCGCGCACCCAGCAATACATCACCGGCCGATTCAGCTGAAAGGCGCCGCCACATGCCCAGCGAACACATCGTCAAGAGCTACGAACAGGACCTCAACCGCCTGCGCGACCTGATCACCGAAATGGGCGGCATGGTGGAGCGCCAGGTGGCGCAGGCCTGTGCCGCCATCCTCACCCGCGACCGCGCCGCCGCCCTGGCCGCGATGGAGGCCGATCCGAAGGTGGATGCGCGCGAGCACGAGATCGAGCAGTTCGTCATCCGCCTGCTCGCCCTGCGCCAGCCGGTGGCCGGCGACCTGCGCCACATCGTGGCGGCGCTGAAATCCACCGGCGATCTGGAGCGCATCGGCGACTATGCCGCCAATGTCGCCAAGCGCAGCCTGGTGCTGGAGCAGTTCAGCCTGCGCGAGGCCGGCGGCGCGGGCCTGGCGCACATGGCAACCCTGGTGCAGGAGAACCTCAAGCGCACCATCGACGCGCTGGGCGCCGACGATCCGGAACGCGCGCTGGTGGTCTGGCGCAGCGATGCGGCGATCGACGAGATCTATAACGGCCTGTTCCGCGAACTCATCACCTACATGATGGAAGACCCGCGCAACATCACGCCCTGCACCCACCTGTTGTTCATTGCCAAGAACCTGGAACGCATCGGCGATCACGCCACCAACATCGCCGAGACCATCCATTACGCCGTGACCGGCATCCCGCTGACCCAGGCCAGGCCGAAGGCTGACACGCTCGCCGCCGACGCGAAGGGAGGCTGAGCATGTCCGACGCCGCGGCCAAGCCGTTGGTGCTGGTGGTCGAGGATGAGGCCGCGCTGGCCACCATGCTGCGCTACAACCTGGAGAAACAGGGCTTCCGGGTCGACGAGGCCGCCGACGGGCAGGAGGCGCTGACCCGCATCGGCGAAGAACGGCCGGACCTGGTGCTGCTGGACTGGATGCTGCCATCGCTCTCCGGCATCGAGGTCTGCCGCCAGATGCGCCGCCGCCCGGACACCCGCGACGTCCCGGTGATCATGCTGACCGCCCGCGCCGAAGACCAGGACGCGGTGCGCGCGCTGAACCTGGGCGCGGACGACTACATCACCAAGCCGTTCGGCATCGAAGCCCTGATGGCCCGCATCCGCGCCCTGCTGCGCCGCGTCAGTTCGACGCCGACCAAGGGGCGGCTGGAGTTCGCCGACCTGACGATGGACCTGGCCGCCCACCGCGTGCAGCGCAGCGGCCGCGGCGTCCATCTCGGCCCCACCGAATTCCGCCTGCTGGAATTCTTCATGCAGCACCCCACCCGCGTCTTCACCCGCGAGGAATTGCTGAACGCCGTGTGGGGCCGCGACATCCATGTCGAACCGCGCACCGTGGACGTCCATATCCGCCGCCTGCGCAAAGCCATCAACGCACCCGGCGAAACCGATATCATCCGAACCGTCCGCGCCGCCGGATACGCGCTCGATACCGAGGCGGTTTAGGGGGAAGCCTGGCCTTGCTTGCCAGGCTTCCCCCTAAGCCGCTCCCGGCACCGTCCACGATTCCGCGCCGCGGCTGGTGAATTGGACGGGGTTGGCGGTTCCGCCGGCGGCGTTCAGGGCGCGGATCAGGTTGACGCGGGCTTCGGGGGGGGCGAGGAACATGATGAAGCCGCCGCCGCCGGCGCCGGAGACTTTGCCGGCGCTGGCGCCGGAGGCCATGGCGATCTGGAACAGGGCTTCGATCCGTTCGCTGCTGACGCCGCTGGCGGTGCGTTGCTTGGCGATCCAGGAGCGGTGCAGGATGGCCGCAAGCTGCCCGATCTCGCCGCGCAGCAGCGCCTGTTTCATGTCGATGGCGTCCTGCTTCATCTGGTGCAGGCTTTCCACGGCGGCACTTTTGGGGGCGGCCATCAGGCGCTGCTGCTCCTCGATGATCTGCTCGGAGCGGCGCGAGACGCCGGTGAAGCAGGTGACCAGCGCGCTTTCCAGCTCGTTCATGTAGGCACGGGCCACGCGCAGCGGGTTCACGATCACCCGGTCGCCGGCCAGGAACTCCATGAAGTTGGTGCCGCCGAAGGCCGCGGCGTACTGGTCCTGCTTGCCGCCGGCCAGGCCGAGGTCGACGCGCTCGATCTCGTAGGCGAGATGAGCCAGGTCGTAGAGGCCGAGCGGCAGGCCGAGCACGGTGCGGAACGCCTCGACCAGCGCCACGCACAGTGCGGAGGAGGAGCCGAGGCCGGAGCCGGGCGGGGCGTCGACCTGGGTGGTGATGGTCCAGGCGCGCGGCACGCCGCCGCAGAACTGGTCGACCATGCGGCGCCAGACCCCGGCATGGATCGCCAGCTTGGCGGTGGCGACGGCGTCGCGGTCGGCGGGGAACACCTCCTCGGTGTCGATGTCCGCGGCGCGGAAGCGCACCAGCCCGTCCGGCGAGGGGGCGATGGTGGCATGGGCATAGCGGGCGATGGTGCTGTTCAGCACCGCCCCGCCGTGCTGGTCGCAATAGGGGCTGAGATCCGTGCCGCCCCCGGCCAGGCCCAGGCGCAGCGGGGCGCGGGAACGCACGGTGAGGGGGGTCATGGGACTGTCCTGGGTTGCAGCAGCGGGCGGACGAAATCGGCGAGATTGCCGCCGGGGAAAAGATGGGCCGGGATCCCGGCCGCGGCGGCGGCGGCAAGATCCGTGTCGCGGTCGCCGACCAGCAGGCTTCGGGCCATGTCGACGTTCCAGCGCTCCGCGAGGTCGCGGATCATGCCGGGGCCGGGCTTGCGCCAGTCGGCCATGGCGGGCGGGGCGGGCGGGCCGTGGTCGGGGTGGTGCGGGGCGATGCGGATGTCGTCGATGGTGCCGCCGGCCTGGCGCAGTTCGTCGCACATCCAGCCGTGCAGGGCCGCGACGTCGGCTTCGGTGTACAGCCCGCGGGCGATGCCGGCCTGGTTGGTGACCACGAAGACGTGATGGCCGGCGCGTGTGGCCGCGGCGACGGCTTCGCGGGCGCCGTCGATCCACTCGAAGCGGTCCTGGTGGCCGACCCAGCCATGGTCGACATTGATCGTGCCGTCGCGGTCCAGGAACAGCGCCGGGCGGCGCAGCACGCGCGGGAGTTCGGTTTGCGCGCGGGCGAGGTCGTCGGGGATGCCGATGTCGATGAAGTAGCCATCGGCCACCGCCCCGCGCAGCACGCCGCGGGCCGCCAGCCCCGGCAGCACGTCGCGCTCCAGCGAGCAGTCTGGCCGCACCGTGTCCAGCACCGCGCGGGTCAGCAGGTAGATGCCGCTGTTGATGCGCCCGCCGCCCGGCCCGCCGCGCTCGGCGAAGGCGGTGACCTGGCTGGACGCCAGCGTGACCACGCCGTAGCGGCTGGCATCGGGCACGGCGCGCAGGATCATGCGCCCGACCGTGCCCGGCGGATCGGCGGCGGCCAGGGCGAGATGGGCGGCGAGGTCGGTGTCCAGCCAGGAATCGCCGTTGCACAGGATGAAGCGGTCATCGAGCAGGTCGCGGGCGAAATGCAGCGCGCCGCCGGT
>JBIPLY010000489.1:0-3072 GCA_044369385.1 Acetobacteraceae bacterium
AAGGCGCCTGGCGCACGCTGGACCTGGATTTCCTGCTGGAGGGCACGCTGCAACGGGGCGGCACGCGGGTGCGGGTCAGCCTGCGGCTGCTGGACCTGCGCGCCGGCGCACCGGCCACTGCCGAGGGCCTGCCGGCGGGCGAGGTGGTCTGGACCGGGCGGTTCGAGCGCGATGCCAACGACCTGCTGACGCTGCAGGACGACATCGCGGCCGAGGCGGTGGCACAGATCGACCCCGAGCTGATGCAGCACGAAAGCCGCCGCGCCGGGCTGCGGCCGGCCAGTTCGGCCACCGCCTATGACCTGGTGCTGCGCGCCATCCCGGCGCTGTACCAACTGGAAGAGGCCGCGTTCATCGCCGCCGGGCGCGGGCTGGAACGCGCGGTGGCACTCGATCCCGCCTATGCCGCCGCGCATGCCTGGCTGGCCTATTGGCACATCTTCCTGGTCGGCCAGGGCTGGAACGCGGCGGTCGAACCGCCGCTGACCCGGGTTGCCGCCATGGCGCGGGCCGGCGCGCTGGCGGAGCGCGCGGTGCGGCTCGATCCCGCCGATGCGCGCGCGCTGACCATCGCCGGGCATGTCCGCGCCTTTCTGCACCGCGATGCCGAAGGCGCGCTGGAACTGCACGAGCGGGCGCTGGCGCTCAATCCGAACCTGCCGCTGGCCTGGGCGTTCAGCGGCCTGGCGCTGTCCTATCAGGGCCGGCACGAGGAGGCGATCGGGCGCATCGAGCAGGCGCGGCGGCTGTCGCCGTTCGATCCCAATGCGTTCTATTTCGACACCTCGCTGATGGTGCCGACGCTGCTGCTGCGGCGCTACACGCAGGTGGTGGAGCTGGGCCGGCGCGCCGCGGCGCTGAACCCCACCCTGTCCTCGACGTTCAAGGTGGTGCTGTGCGCGCTGGGCCATCTGGGTGCCGCCGAGGAGGCCGCAAGGGTGCGCGAGCGGCTGTGGCGGCTGGAGCCGGGCTACAGCCTGACCCAGGCCGCGGCGCGCAGCACGTTTCAGCGGGCGGAGGACAATGCGCTGTTCCTGGCCGGGCTGCGGGCGGCGGGGTTGCCGGAGTAAGAAAGAATCTTCTTTTTGTGAACAAAAAGAACTACTTGCTTGCTTCGTTCAGCATCTCCATCGCCGCATCGTCCAGCACCAGCGTCGCCGCCGGCACCAGCTCGCCCAGTTGTTCCAGGCTGGTGGCGCTGGCCAGCACCGCGGTGATACCCGCGCGGGCCAGCAGCCAGGCGATGGCCACCTGCCCCGGCGTCGCGCCGGTCTGCGCCGCCACCTGGTCCAGCGCGGCCAACACCGCCAGCCCCTTGGGCGTCAGGTATTTGCAGGTATAGCGCGCGCCGCGCACGCTTTTGCCCAGGTCGGCCTCGCTGCGGTATTTGCCGGTCAGGAACCCGGCGGCAAGCGCGAAATACGGCGCCACCGACAGGCCGTGCCGGACGCAGGCCGGCAGCAGCGCCGCCTCGATGCCGCGCTCCATCAGGTTGTAGTGCGGCTGCATCACCTCGTAGCGCGGCAGGCCGAGGGCGGCGCTGGTGGCCAGCGCCGATTCGAGCCGGGCGGCGGAGAAGTTCGAGGCGCCGAGCGTGCGCACCTTCCCGGCGGCGACCAGGGCGGCGAAGGCGCGCGCGGTCTCTTCCTGCGGCGCGGTCTCGTCGTCCTTGTGGGCGTAGTAGAGGTCGATGACATCGGTGCCCAGGCGCCGCAGGCTGGCCTCGGCGGCGCGCGCGATCCAGGCGGCGGAGAGGCCCACGCCCTGGCCGGGGATCTCCATGCCCACCTTGGTCATCAGCGTGACGCGGGCGCGCATGCCGGGGCGCGCGCGCAGCCACTCGCCGATCACCGTCTCCGATTCGCCGCCGGCATGGCCGGGCGCCCAGGCGGAATAGACATCGGCCGTGTCGATGGCCGTGAGCCCGGCATCGACCAGCGCATCCAGCAGCCGGAACGAGGTGGCGCGATCGGCGGTCCAGCCGAAGACATTGCCGCCGAAGATGATCGGCGGGGCGGAAAGGGCGGATTGGCCCAGGCGCCTGGTCTGCATGTTCGTTCCCCCGTGCGTTCGGGGCAACTCTAGCGCAACGCCACGGCGGCGTCAGGCCCCGCGCCGCTGCGGCGGCGTCACTCCCTGCGCCGGAACAGGCCGAGCCCGATCAGGGCGGCGCCGAGCAGGGCCATGGTGGCGGGCTCCGGGATGGTCGCGCCGCTGATCACCGGGGCCAGGATCGGCGCGGTGTTGTCGACCGGGATGGTGTCGACCGGGGTGCCGCCGCTGTCCTGGTCGTCCGGCCCCAGGGCGCTGCCGCCGCCGCCCCCGCCGCCCCCGTTCCCGCCCGTTGGGCGCCCGGCTGGCTCTCCTGCCCCCTGCCCGCCTGGCCACAGCAACAGGTAGGGGCCGTCCAGCCCGTCATCGTCCAGCCCGCCGGGGCGGCGCCCGCGGCCGAAGCTGCGCCAGGCGGCGGCCAGGTCGCCGGGCAGCAGGCGGGCGTCATCGGCCTCGTCCGCGCCATCCCCCGCCGGCGGCGCCCCGTCCGCGTCCCCCAGCCGCCCAGGCATCCACGCCAGCGCGCCGGCGACCGGGCCAGGCGCCAGCAGCGGCAACCAGGCCGCGGCGGCCGGCCCGCAGCCCGCCGCGCGCGGCAGCAGGCCGGATTCGGTGAAGCCATCGGCCCCGCCCTCGATCAGCGCAGCCTCCGCGGCCAGGGCGGCCATGGCGCGCGGCGGCAGCGGCGCCTCGCCGCTCCAGGCCACCGGCCAGGACGGGGTCCAGCGCGGCGCGGCATAGAGCCATTCCCCGCACGCCTCGTCCGCACCCCAGGCGGCGTCGTGGAATCCGTCCGCCCCGCCCTCGGCCGCCGCGCCGCGCTGCGATGGGGCGCAGCCGGCCAGCAGCAGCGCGGCCAGCAGCGCGGTCGCCGTTAGGCCAGCGCGGGGCAGTCCGGCGCGGGGCAGTCCGGCGCGGGGCAGTCCGGCGCCGGACCGTGCGACGGGATCAGGCCAGCGGGGGGGCTTCTCCTGGGGCATGACACCGTCTCATACAGAGAGACGGTCAACAAACCCTCAA
>JBIPLY010000128.1:0-9868 GCA_044369385.1 Acetobacteraceae bacterium
ATCTCTACGGCGATCCGGCCCCGGGCAATCGCCTGATCCGCGAGGCCAACCCCGAGATGACCCAGGACCTGATCGACTACGGCTACCGGGTGATGAAGGCGCGCGGCATCCTGGATTCCGGCGATGCGCTGACGCTGGGCATCGGCGCGATGACGGATGCGCGCTGGAAGGCGTTCTACGAGTCGCAGGTCGCCATCGGCATCCACAAACCGGGGATCGACATCGCCCGCGCCTATACCACCCGCTTCGTCAACAAGCGGGTCGGGATCGAGCTGAAGCGGTGAGCTGGAAGGGGCTGGACACCAGCCGCCCGCCCCGCTTCATCGGCTACGATCAGGCCGAGCGCATGGTGGCCGCCCTGATGGACCAGGCCGCGGCGTGGCGGCCGGACGCGGTGGTGGGGATCGTGCGCGGCGGGCTGGTGCCGGCGACGATGGCGGCTGCCATGCTGGCGCTGCCGCTGGCCATGGCGGGGTGGGACCGGCGGACAGGCCGGGTGGAATGGTTCGGACCGCGCCCGGCGGGGCGGCTGCTCGTGGTCGATGATTGCTGCGCCACCGGGGCGACGATGCGCGCGGTGCTGGCCGATTGCCGCGCGGCGGGCAGCGCGGTGCTCAGCCTGACCATCGTCCACGATCCGCAGACCACCGGGCTGGTGCCGGACCTGTCGCACGCGATGGTCGAGTATTTCCGCCTGCCCTGGGAGCGCGGCGAGGCCACGCCGGCGGCCCGCGCGCGCCGGGCGCTGGGGGAGGCGGCGGACCGGGCGCATGAGGCGCCGTTCTTCGGGCTGGACCTGGACGGCATCTTCCTGCCGGACATTTCCCGCGCCGACTACGACGCCGACCTGGCGGATGCGCTGGCGCGGCGGGCGGAGCTGGCGCCGTTCGCCGCGTTGCCGGATTTTTCCGCCGATCGTGCCGTGGTCATCACCGGGCGGCCGGAGATCGATGCGGCGGTGACGCGCGATTGGCTGGCGCGGCACGGGCATGGCGGCTTGCCGCTGGAGCTGCGCCCGGCGGGGATCGGGACCGGGCTGGACGAAGTCGCGCGTTACAAGGCCGAGGCGGCGACACGGTGGGGCTGCACCCATTTCGTCGAGAGCGAGGCGGAGCAGGCGGTGCGGATCGCCGCCCATGCGCCGCATCTGGTGGTGAGCTGGTGGTCGGCGGCGGAGGGGCGGCATTTCGTCATCGGGGCGGCGGTGCGGCCCGCCGCCGATGGCGGCACGGTGCACGGGTGACGCTGCTGCGCATCGAGGATGTTGGGCGGCGCTTCGGCAATGGGGTCCAGGCGCTGCGCGGGGCGAGCCTGGAGGTGGGGCAGGGGGATTTCGTGGCGCTGCTGGGGCCGTCGGGCTGCGGCAAGTCGACGCTGTTGCGGATGATCGCCGGGCTGGATGCGCCGGATGCCGGCGCACTGCGCTGGGAGGGGGGCGCGCCGGGTGCGGGCGAGATCGGCTTCGTGTTTCAGGACGCGACGCTGCTGCCCTGGGCGACGGCGGCGGAGAATGTCTGGCTGCCGCTGCGGCTGCGCGGCGTGGGCCGGGCGGCGGCGGATGGGCGGGTGATGGCGGCGCTGGCGCGGGTTGGGCTGTCCGGGTTCGAGGGGGCGCGGCCGCGCGAACTTTCCGGCGGGATGCGGATGCGGGTGTCGATCGCGCGCGCCCTGGTGGGCCGGCCGCGGGTGCTGCTGATGGACGAGCCGTTCGCGGCACTGGACGAATTCACCCGCCATGGCTTGCAGGAGGATCTGCTGGCGCTGTGGCGGGCGGAGGGCTGCACGGTGATGTTCGTCACCCACTCGATCTACGAGGCGGCGTTTTTGGCACAGCGCATCGCGGTGATGGCGCCGCGGCCGGGCCGGGTGGTGCGGGTGCTCGATCGGCCGGCGGCGGCGGCGGGGCGGTTCTCGCCGGAGTATGCGGCCTTCGTGGGCGAGGCGAGCGGCGTGCTGCGGGCGGTGATGACGTGAGCTGGCCGCCGGTGATCGCGGGCGTCCTGGCGCTGCTGGCCTGGCAAGGCGTGGTCTGGGTGATGGGGGTGCCGGCCTATCTGGTGCCGGGGCCGGTGGCCATTGTCGGGGCGTTTTTTGCAGCTCCCTGGCTGCTGCTGGGCTCGTTGGCCTCCACGCTGGTGGTGACGCTGGTGGCGCTGCTGGTCTCCGTGGTGCTCGGCGTCGGGCTGGCGCTGGCGGTGACGGCCAGCCGCTGGGCGCGGGCGGCGATCCAGCCCTGGGCGGTGGCGCTTCAGGTCACGCCGATCGTGGCGATTGCGCCGCTGATCATCGCCTGGGTGGGCGAGCCGTTTGCCGCCCTGGTGGCCTGCGCGACGATCGTGGCGTTCTTTCCGGTGTTCTCCAACACGGTGATCGGCCTGGCCTCGCCGCCGGCCGAGCTGCTGGACCTGTTCCGGCTGAACGGGGCCGGGCGCTGGGCGACGCTGCGGCTGTTGCGGCTGCCGGCGGCGCTGCCGTATTTCCTGGCCGGGTTGCGCGTGTCCGGCGGGCTGGCGCTGGTCGGCGCGGTGGTGGCGGAATTCGTGGCCGGGGCGGGCGGATTCGCCTCCGGCCTGGCCTATCGCATCCTGGAATCCGGCTACCGGTTGCAGATCCCGCGCATGTTCGCCGCCCTGGTGCTGCTGTCCGCGGCGGGGATCGCGGTGCATGCGCTGCTGGGCCTGCTGGGGCGCTGGCTGCTGCGCGGGCGCGGCGAGGCTTGAAGTGCTGCCACCACGCTGCCAATAACGGCGGGAGCGCAAGAGGACGGGCATGACCAAGCAGACGATGAGCGAGGGCCAGCGCGCCTATGAGGCCAAGCGGGCGGCCAAGGCGGGGATGAGTCTGGACAAATGGATGGCCAGCAAGGAGCGCGAGCGCGCCGCCGAGGAAAAGGCCCGCGTCGAAGCCGCCAAGCCGCCGCCGCCGCCGAAGAAGCCGGGATTCTTCGCGCGGCTGCTGGAGAAGGCGCAGAAGCCGCTCTGACCGGCCGGCTACACCATCCGGCTCAGCAGCCCGTCCTTGCGGATGAAGGTGTGGTGGATGACGGCGCCGATATGCATGCCCAGCAGCACCAGCATCGCCAGGGCGCCGAGGAAATGGAGTTGGGACAGGATAGGTGCCAGCGCCTCGCTGCGGCCGATCGGCGAGGGGATCGGGATCAGGCCGAACCAGGCGAACGGGAAGCCCCAGGCGTTGGTGTTGAGAAATCCCACCACCGGCTGGATGATCAGCACGGCATAGAGCGCCAGATGCGTGGCCGCGGCCGCCAGCTTCATCAGCGCCGGCATCTCCGGCAGCGGCGGCGGCGGGTTGCGCCAGCGCACCCACAGCCGCGCGAGGGCCAGCACGAAGACCGTGGCGCCGAAGCTTTCGTGGATAAGATACAGGAAGCGCTTGAGCGCCTCCGGCTTCGGGTCGAAGCGGCCCAGCCAGATGCCGGCGATGGCGACCACCAGGATGCAGCCGGCGGTCAGCCAGTGCAGCCAGCGGGCGGGAGCGACGTAACGGTCTGGAACAGGGGGCATGGCGGGGCTCCGGGGTGCGGCGCGGCGAGGGTTTCACATTGAGCGCCGTCGACGCAACAATTGCCGCCCATGCCGATTGGAGCATCGACCCGCGCAAGCGCTTCCTGGCGGTGGCGCGGCGCGCCGGGGTGGGCTGGCGGATGGCGGCGCCGGAGCCGGTGGGCGATGTGACGACGCTGTGCGCGCGGCTGCTGGCGGCAGGGGGCGGCGGCGCGGTGGCGCTGGGGGTGGATCTGCCGCTGGGCTTGCCGCGCGCGTATGTGGCGCGCTGGCGGCTCGGCGGGGATTTTCCGTCCTTTCTGCGCGGCCCGGGCGCGCGGCCCGGGTTCTTCGAGGTTTGCACCACGCTGGCGGAGGTCTCGGCGGCGCGCCCGTTCTATCCGCGGCGCGCGGTCAAGGGCATGACCCGGGCCGCCCATGCCGCGGCCCTCGGCCTGGCCGGGCCGGCGGGGCTGTCGCGGCGCTGCGACCGGGCGACGGCGGAGCGGCCGGCCGGCGCCCCGCTGTTCTGGACGCTGGGGGCCAATCAGAGCGGGCGGGCGGCGATCGCGGCCTGGCGCTACTGGTTGATCCCGGCGCTGGACGGGCCGGTGCCGCCGCGCCTGTGGCCGTTCGAGGGCGATCTCGGCGCGTTGCTGGCACCCGGCGTGGTGGTGGTGGCGGAGACCTATCCGGCCGAGGCGCTGCGCCAGCTCGGGCTGAAGCTGGCCGGCAGCAAGCGGCGGCAGGCGGACCGGGTGGCGCTGTCCGGGGCGCTGGCGGCGGTGATGGCGCGGCTGGGGGTGGAGGCGGCGCCGGCACTGGCGGCGGCGCTGGCGGAAGGGTTCGGGGCGCGGCCGGATGGCGAGGATCGGCTGGATTGCGTGCTCGGCGCGCTGGCGGTGGTCAATGTGCTGGCCGGCGGGCGGCCGGATGGGGTGCCGCCCGATCCCTGGCTGTCGCGCTGGGAGGGCTGGGTGCTGGGTCAGACGGCGTTGCCGCCCCCGCTCCCTGGGTCGGGCGAGGACGGGGCGAAGACCGGCCGGGGATAGGTGGCCCGTCGCACCAGCATGAACAGGCCGCGGGCGCGGAAGGCGCAGGTCAGGCGCTGGGCCAGGCCCGCCGCCGCCTCCGCGTCCGCGACGCGCCAGAGGCCGCGGGCGATGTCGCGCGCCTCGGCGACCAGGCCGGGCAGGGCGGGCAGCACTTCCAGCGTCAGCGCCACGCCGTGGATCGGGGCGAGGCGGTATTCGGCCAGGTTGCCGAGCGGGACATAGGGGCTGTGCTCGGCCAGCGGCAGGCCTTCGGACAGGCGGCGCTCCAGCGTCTTGCCGGGGTCCAGGCGGATGCCCAGCGGCAGGATCGGGGCCTCGGGGTCCGCGCCGGGCGGCAATGGCGCGGTGCCCTTCAGCACATGGGCCTGGCCGTCGGCGCCGAGCCAGGTGGTGGCGGCGCGCGGATCGGCGCGGCGGCGGCCGGTGGCGGGGTCGGCGACAGCGGTCGCATCGGCGACGAACACGGCGGCGCGGCCCTGGTTGGCCAGGCTGTAGACGAACACGATGGCGTCGCCCTCGCGCGCGATGTCGCAGGTCAGGGTGAGGTCGCCGAGGGTCGCGGTGGTGACGGGCATCAGTCGCGCTCAACCATCAGTCGGGCCGCGGATAGGCGCCGATGCGCATCATCAGTTGCAGCCCGCGCGCGGGGAAGCGGCAGGACAGGCGGGTCAGCAGCGGCAGCGTGCCGCGCATGCCGATATCGACATGGTCCGGCGCATAGGCCACCGGCTTGGGCGCGAAATCCGGCGGCAGGCGGGCCAGCACGTCGATGGCCAGGGTGATGCCCTCGATCTCGGTCAGCCGGTAGTCGCGCACGTTCGCCGGCCCGTGATACGGCCCGTGCTCGGCCAGCGGCAGCGACAGCGACAGGGTGCGTTCGATGCGCGCGCCGGGGGGCAGGGCTGCCATCAGCGGCATCACGGTGAACGGCACGTCGCGGTCCTGCGGCATCGTGGCCACCCCCTTCAGCACGGTGGCGAAGCGGTCCTGGGTCAGCCAGATCGCCACGGCATCCGGGTCGGGGGTGGCGGTGCGCGCCTGGGCGTCGATCTTCGGCATCGCGTCGGCGGCATAGGCGGTGGCGGGGCCGGCATTGGCCAGGCTGTAGGTGAAGACGATCGTGTCGCCCTGTTTCTCGGGCGTGCAGGTCAGGGTGATGCCGTCGCGGGTGTCAGTGCTGGCCATGGGGTGCTTCCTGAGGGCGTCAGACGCCGGCGAGGCTGTGGTCGTGGCGGTGATAGTCAGCAGGACGGCCAGGCCACGGGCCACGCTCGTCGCGGTACTGGTTCTCGTCCTGGATGGTGTCGAATTCCTCGTTGTTGCGGAAGCCGTTGGCGTTGTTGCCGCGGTCGTGGCCGTCGCGGGTGTTGGTGCCGTTCGCATTGTGCTCGGCATGTTTCATTTCATGGAAAAGGGCGACATCCGACGGCGCGTTGGTGGCGGTGCCGGGGACGGGGAAGTCCGACGGGTTGTAGCTGACGGTGCTGTCGGTGCCGACGCCGTTGGTGCGGTCGGCGGGGTTGGCGCCGGCGGTTTCGGTGTCCGCGACCGTGGTGCCGGCCGGGCGCGGCTGCATGGTGACGGTGCGGCCGCTGGCGTCGATGCTGCTGAGCATGGCGCTGCCGCTGGGGGTGTCGTTGATCACCGCGAGGTCGCCGGCCACCGCCTGGACATAGGCCGGGTCGCCGGCGATGACCACGCCCGGAAACGCCTGCCAGGTGCCGTCGGGGCGGGGGGTGAGGCTGAAGCCGTGATGGGCGGCGGCCGTGTGGGTGCGCCGTCCGCCGCCGCGGCCGGGCGGGTGCAGGGCGAGCCAGTTCGGCGGGTCGCCGGGATCGGCGATGGCGGCGTCGGCGGCCTCGGTGATGGTGAGGTTCGAGGTGTTGTCCGCCGAGCCGCCGGAGTTGATCTGCACCATGCTGCCCTTGATCCAGACGCCGGATGGATCGATGACGACAAAATTGCCGCCGACCTTCAGGGTGATCTTCTGGCTGGCCTCCACGACGACTTTCTGCGCGTTGATGGTGGCGGCGCTGCCGGCGATGGTGTTCCAGCTGGCCTGGAAATCGAAGGCGACGTCGCTTTTGACGCTGACCTGCATCGCCGCGTCGACCTTCTCATACCGTGCATCGCCGACATGCAGGTCATAGGTGGCGCCGGCGGTGATCGCGATGGCGCCGCCGGAGGTGCGGCCGGTGTCCGGGTCCTTGCCGCCGACATTCATGTGGCGGTTGCCGTAGACCTTCTCGAAGTAGCTGGCGAAGGATGTGACATCCATGCGCAGCTGGGAGCGGATCAGCAGCTGTTCGGACTGCCAGCTGTCATCGAAGCGCAGCATGTGGAAGCGCGATTTCTCGCCGTTCGGGCGGGGGGTGGATTGGGTCTTGATGCCGCTGCGGCGCTGGGTGGTCTGGGGCTGGGCGCTTTCGGGGCGGAACGGGCCGGGGGGCGGGGTGGCCGGCGTGGCGCCGGGCGGGTCGAAGGGCTGCTGGCTGCCGGGGTTGTAGAGCCGGCCGGTGACGATCGGGCGGTCCGGGTCGCCGTCGATGAACTCCACCAGCACTTCCTGGCCGACGCGGGGCGGGAACTGGGTGCCGTATTTGCCGCCGGCCCAGCCCTCGGTGACGCGCAGCCAGGCCGAGGTCTTGCCGCTGGCGTCGTTCGTGTGGTCGCGGTCCCAGGGGAACTTGACCTTCACGCGGCCCCACTGGTCGGTGTGGATTTCGGCGCCGCCCGGGCGGTCCAGCCCGTTCGGGCCGACCACGGTGGCGGTGTGCGGGCCGGTGATGCGCGGCTTGGGGGTGGTGCGCGGCGGGCGGAACATGATCTCGCCGGGGATGGCGATGAAGCTGTTGGAGAACTCGGCGTTCTTCTCCAGCAGGCGCTTGAAGAAGTTGGTGATCGGCTCGGTGATCAGGCTGAGCAGGGCCGACAGCCCGCCGGTGAGTGCCGCCTTGCCGATATTGGCCAGGGTGTCGGCGATGCGGCGGCTGAGCACGTCGCTGACGCTGCCCGCCGCCCCCGGGATCGGGCCGGCGGCGGCCATGCCGAGCGTCTTGGCGGTGTCGGTGCTCCACAGCCCGGTGAAGATGCCGGCCAGCACCTCGCCCAGGCTCGCGCCGCCCAGGCTGCGGTCCATGGCGGTGAACTGCATCGAGGTGATGAGATAGGCTTTTCCGGCTTCCTTCGGGAAGGCGTCGTGGGCGGCCAGGTTGAAGCGCAGCCCGGCGGCCATCGGCACCACCTGGCTGGCGCCCTGCACGGCGTGGACCTGGCTTTCCTCGGCCTCCATGCGGCGTAGGGTGAAGCGCTTGAGGTCGTCGGTGATCTGGATTTGCTGGGGGAAGTCGTATCTTTTGAAGACGTTGTTGGCCGCCGGGATCTTGACCTGGGTCTTGGCCTCCGCCGATTGCGGCGGGTCGGTGGGGCGGGTGAAGCTGAAATCGCCCAGGGTCCAGGCGCCGGTGCGCCGGTCATAGGCGTGTTCCCAGGCGTGGATGCGGCCCTCCTTCTGGTCGTTGCCGGCCGAGAGGTCGAAGGGGTCGAGCTTGTCGAAGTCGAAGCCCTCGTCGCCGAGCACCAGGGTGCTGCCGGTCTCCTCATGGCGCCAGAAGTAGAAGATGCCGTTCTCCTCCATCAGGCGGGAGACGAAATCGAAGGCGGTCTCGCGGCACTGGACGCAGAATTCCAGCTTCGGATAGTCGGCCGGCTTCAGGCGCGAGATGTCGAGCAGGCCGAGGCCGTGCTCCTGGAACACCGTTTTCAGCACGTCGACCACCGTGACGTCCTGGAAGATGCGGAAATCGGTGCTGAACTGGAGCAGGGACAGATAGGGGACGATCTCGGCGCGGTAGATGCGGAACTTCGATCCGCGCATGCCGCCGGCCTGGAAGCCGCGGATGAAGCCGGCGCGGAAGCGGAACGGGTGGTCCTTGTCCAGGCGGATGCCGATCGAGGCGCTGGCGCCGACCATGGTGCCGGGGTCGATGACCAGCTCCGGGTCCTGGCAGAGCAGCTCGACCTTGTAGGAATAGGGGCGGGAGATGCCCTCCTGCCCGACCACGGCGAGCAGCAGCAGCATGTCCTTCGGAAGGCCGGCGCCGCTGTCGAAGCGCAGCATCCGGTTGTCCTGGGTGAGGAGATCGGCCATCGCGGGTCAGGGCACCATGGTGGGGGTCTGGCCGGGGTACGAGATGGTGATCACCCCGCCCCAGATGCAGTTGCAGATCGAGGGGTTGTCCAGCGTCACCTCGTTGGTGTTGTTCACCGTGATGCCGCCGGGGGTCCAGGGCGAGGGCGTGTTGGGGATGCAGGGCATCGGCGTCAGCACGCCCATCGCGGCCGAGGTGGCCGTGGCCACGGTGGGGTTGGCCAGCGACATGCAGTTGCCGAAGGGTTGGATGTTCAGCATCGGCTTGTGGTCCATGATCGTCGCGGACGGCTGGTTGTCCACGTTCACCCGGCGCAGCGGCAGGACCACCAGCGAGGAGGGCGCCATGCCGAAGCTGCACATCAGTTTGGCCCCGTTCACCACCTGGATCGGCATGGGAGTCTCCGCTTGCGTCGGGCCGGACTATGCGGGGCGGTGGGGGCAGGCGGAAGTAAACTGCTCGCGCGCAGCGGGTCGGTCAGTAGAGTCCGGCGGCGCGGGCGCGGAGCTTCACCAGGGCGACCAGGCGGTCCAGCGTGGGGGTGGGGGTGGCGGACAGGCGGGCCAGGGACAGGGCGGCGTCGTAGATGCCACCGATCTCCATCGGGCGGCCCAGCTCCAGGTCCTGCAGGATGCTGGGCTTGTGGGTCATGGCGCGGGCATAGGCGATCTGGGCGTCGATGTCAATTTGCACGGGGCAGCCCATGGCGGCGGCGATGGTGGCGGCTTCGGCGTAGCTGGCCCGCATCGCGGCTTCGATGGCGGGGGTGGCCAGGAGGTCGCGGGGGGCGGCGGCGCCCAGCACGCAAACCGGGCCGAGAGCGAGGTTCATCAACAGCTTCTGCCAGATGGCTTGGCGGATATGCGGGGTTTCCTCGACGGCCATGCCGGCCTGGCGCAGGGGGTCGGCCAGGGCGGCGATGGCGGGGCTGGGGCGGCCGTCGGGGGTGCCGAGGATCAGCTTGTCGCGCTTCGTGGTGACCTGGATGGTGCCGGGGGCGGTGACGGTGCAGGCGGAATAGACCACGCCGCCGATGGCGCGGTGCGGGCCGATGGCGTGGCGGATGGCGTCGCCGGGGTCGATGCGGGGCAGGCGGCGGTCGTCCCAGGGGCCGCCATGGGCGTGGAAATACCACCACGGGATGCCGTTGGTGACGAAG
>JBIPLY010000230.1:0-6643 GCA_044369385.1 Acetobacteraceae bacterium
GCGCATCCAGTCCGCGGGTGCCGTGCCGCATCGCCAGCCGTTCCCACGCCTCGACCACGCCGGGGATCGTGACGGCATGCGGCCCCTGCGCCGGCAGGCTGTGCCAGCCCCGGCTACGCGCATCGTCCGCATCCGCCCCCGCCGGCGCGCGGCCGGACCCGTTGTAGGCAAATACCGGTGTGCGCCTGCCAGGCGCCACGAGCGCGAAGCAATCGCCACCCAGCGTCACGTTGAGCGTTTCGACCACGCACAACACCGCCATCGCCGCAATCGCAGCGTCCACCGCGTTGCCGCCATCGCGCATCACGCTGACCGCCGCCAGGGAGGCGAGCGGGTTTGGCGTGGACACCATTGCGCCGCAGGCCCGCACGGGCGAGCGGCCAGGACTCTCCAGATCACGCATCGTCGCCTCCTATTGCCAGGGACGTTATGGCAATCCGCTCCGACGCATGCACGGCTGAAAACAAGCTTGACGCTATTTCATAGGGGCATTTAGTATTTTTCCGTTGAACCCCGGTATGACCTTGCCCCCTCTCCCCGCCGCTGGATCCCCTTCGCTGGTGCGTCGCATGAACGCCGAACTGGTGCTGGGCACCCTGCGCCGCCGCGGCGTGATGTCCCGGCCGGAGATCGCTGCCGCGATCGGCTTGTCGCAACCGACGGTGCACGAGATCGTAGCCGGCTTGTTGCGCGACGGGCTGGTACTGGAATCGGATGCGGGCAACCCGCCGGCCCGGCGCGGCCCGCGCGCCCTTCGCCTCACCTTCAACGCCGAAGCGGGATATGTCATCGGCATCGATGTCGGCGCGGCACAGGTGGTGGTGATGGCCGCTGATCTCGCCGGCCGGATCGTGGGGCGCACCAAGCTCGACCCCGGTCCCCGCGCAGCGCTGCGCCCGGACCGGCTTCTGCCGCGATTGCGGACGGCGATTGCCGAGACGCTGTCCGCCGCGGGCCTGGCGCACGGAGACATCATGTCGGTGGCAGTGGGGCTGCCGGCCATCATCGATCCGGTTACCGGCCGCGCAAGCCTGGTGCCCGCCCTGCCGCAATGGGAAGGGTTTGCCTTGGCGCCCCGACTCCAGGACGGGTTCGCCCAGCCGATCTCGGTCCATACCGATGTGCACCTCGCCTGCCTGGCCGAGACGCGCTTCGGCGCGGCGCAGGAGGACGGCAACGCCGTCTACATTCATCTCGGCATCGGCATCGGCATGGGCATCCTGCAGGACGGCAAGGTGGCGCCGGGCTTCGACGGTGCCGCCGGGCAGATCGGCAACCTGCCGATCCAGGATCCGGAGGACCCGCCAGAGGCAGGCTTCGGCATGTTCGAGTGGACAGCAGGCAGCCTCGCCTTCACGCGGCATGCGCGACGCGCCACCGCGCCGGAGAGCCGGATGGCGGCCCTCGCGAATGGCGATCTCGATACGCTCGGCCCCGCCCTGGTCGCTGCCGCCGCCGCCGAGGGCGATCTGGCCGCGCGACACATCATGGAAAGGCAGATCGACTATCTCGCCCAGGGTCTTGCCTCGATGGTCTGCGTGCTCAATCCGGCGACGGTGATCCTGGGCGGCGAAATCGCCGGGCTGGGCCAGGCGATCGTCGACCCGCTGCGCAAGCGCCTTGGCGGCTTGGTCCCGCGCCCGCCACGTCACGTCATCGCCTCGTCGCTGGGGACCGACGCAGTGGCGCTGGGCGCGGTCCAGATGGCGCTGCAGGATGCCGACGCACGGCTGCTGTCCGGCCAACCGGCGAAGGTGGCGTAAGCGTGGACGCTGTTCCCTTCCTTGCCGGACGCGTGGCGGTAGTAACCGGGGCCGCGCATGGCATCGGCGCTGCCTGTGCTCGGGTCTATGCCGCCGCGGGCGCCACGGTGGTGGTGGCCGATGTGGACAGGGACGGCGGCGAGGCGACCGCAGCGGCGATCCGTGGCAGCGGCTTCAGCGCCAGCTTCACCGCCTGCGATGTCAGCCGCAGCGCCGACTGCGCCGCACTGGTCGCGCAGTCCGTCGCCAGCAATGGCCGGCTCGACATCCTGCATGCCAATGCCGGAGTCGAGTTGTGCCGTTCGATCTGGGATACCACCGATGCCGAGTGGGACCGCATCCTGGCGATCAACCTTTCGGGTAGCTTCTGGTGCGCACGCGACGCGATGAAGGTGATGCGCGATGCCGGACGCGGCGGTGTCGTCACCCTGACCGCTTCGCCGCACGCCTTCCTGACGTCGCGCGAGATCGCTGCCTATGCCGCCACCAAGGGCGGGCAAGTGGCGCTGATGCGGGCCATGGCGCTGGAAGGCGCGCCCTTCGGCATCCGGGTCAACGCCGTGCTGCCCGGCGCCACCGACACGCCGATGCTGCAGCGCGAGGCGCGGGCCTCCGGTGATCCCGCCGCCCTGCTGGCGACCTTTGCCGCCGCCCAGCCAATGGGCCGTCTGGTCCAGCCCGACGAGGTCGCCCGCGTCGCCGCCTTCCTCGCCAGCGATGCCGCAAGCGGCATGACCGGCACCTGTGTTGCCGCCGATGGCGGGTTGGTGGCGGCGATCAATGCCGGCGCGGCCATCTCCTACACCGGGGAGTCCCGGCCGTGATCGCCTCGCCCGGGTTCCAGGCCGTGCTCGGTCGCGGCCTTCTGGGTGAATTGCGCCACTTCGTGCATCGGCCGTTCCTGGTCGTCACCATGGCGGATCTTTGGCCGCTGTTCGGGGCCGCCTTCGAGGGCGCCGAGTGCCATGTCCATCTGGTCGCATCGGTCGACCAGGTGGCGCTGGAGCGGATGCTCGATGCGCTGCCGGAGGTGGCGGCCGTCGTCGGCCTCGGCGGCGGCATGGCGATCGACACAGCGAAATACGTCGCTTGGCGCCGCCACCTGCCGTTGTTCCAAGTGCCGACGGCGCTGTCGGTGGACGCGATGTTCGGCCATCGCGCCGGCGTGCGGGTTGACGGCGTGGTGCATTATGTCGGCTGGGCGGTGCCGGAGGCGGTCTATGTCGATATCGACATCCTGCGCGCGGCGCCCCGGCAGCTGAACTGGTCCGGCATCGGCGACATCCTGTGCAACCACACCGGCGTGCTGGACTGGCAATACGCCCACCGCGCGGGGCGCTGCGAGCCACGCTGGCCCTATGACGAATCGCTCGCGCAGCGCTCGCTGGAGAAGGTGGAGGCGGTGCTCGCCCATAAGGCCGATATCCGCGACCTGACCGACCGCGGCATCGCGGTGCTGATCGACGGGTTGCGCTGGGGCGGCGGCTCGTACCACGCCGCCGGCTGGATGCCGCGCCACATCGAGGGTGTGGAGCATTTCTTCTTCTACACACTGGAGTACCTGACGGGCCGCAAGTTCATCCACGGCCAGCCGGTGGGCCTGGGCGTCTATATCGGCAGCCTGCTGCACCACAGCCGGGCCGAGGAGATGCTGACCGCCATGCGCGACATCGGGCTGGACATCCGGCCCGCCGCCATGGGCATCACCTGGGACGACGTCGCCGCCGCGCTGGCCGCCATGCGCGGCTTCGTCGCCCGCCATAGCCTGTGGCACTCGATTGCGCACGATACCGAAATCGCGCCCGAATTCGTCCACCGCGTCCGCGCGGGGGTGGAAGCCGCCTATCGTTCAATGCCGCCGGCCGCATAGGCCGGCAAGAAGGGAGGAAGGCTGATGCGATACCTTGCAGGAGCGTTGCTGGCCGCAGCACTCGCCGCGGCACCGGCGGCCGGACAGGAGCCAAAGCGCGGCGGCATCATCACGGTCGCCACCGTGGGCGAGCCGACCACGCTCGACCCGATGCAGACCACCGCCGATCTTGTCGGCGGGATCATGCAGCACGTGTTCGAGACGCTGTACACGTTCGGCGACGGGCTCACCATCGTGCCCCTGCTCGCCGAGAGCGATGCGGTGGTAGGCGACGGCGGCCGCTCGCTGACGATCAAGCTGCGCCAGGGGGTGAAGTTCCACGACGGCAGCGTGATGACAGCCAACGACGTGCTCGCCTCGCTGACCCGCTGGCGCCAGGTGGCCGATCGCGGCAAAACCGGCTGGGCCTATATCACCGCCGCCACCGCGCCAGATGCGCATACCGTGGTGCTGACGCTGAAGGATCCGTACGCCCCGCTGCTGGCCCTGCTGTCGCTCAACAACAACGCCATGGCGGTCACGCCGGAAAACAACCAGGCCGTGCCGATGACCAAGTTCATCGGGACTGGCCCTTACGTGCTGAAGGAGCGCCGGCCCGACCAGTGGGTCATCCTGAGCCGCTTCGCCGACTACACCGCGCGCACCGATCCGGCCAATGCCTATGGCGGCAAGCGCACCGCCTATATCGAGGAGATCCGCTACGTCCCGGTGCCCGACCCGAACACCCGCATCGAGGGCATGCTGAGCGGGCAGTTCGACTACGCCGAATCGCTGCCGATCGCGGCTGTTTCAAGGCTTCGCGGGCAGAGCCGGGTCGAGCCTTATCTGATGAAGGATTTCGGCTATCCGGTGTTCTCGCTGAACAACAAGCAGGGCGTGCTGTCGAACATGAAGATGCGCCAGGCGATGCTGGCGGCGCTGGACATGGACGAGATCATGAAGGCCGCCTTCGGCATCCCCGAGCTGTACACCGTGCGGGGCTCGTTGTACCCGCCGGGAATGCGGTTCCACTCGATGGCGGGTGCCGAGGCCTACAACCAAAAGAACCCGGCAAAGGCGCGCCAACTGGCCGCCGAGGCCGGCTACAAGGGCGAGCCGATCCGCCTGCTGACCACCCAGGTGTTCGAGCACTTCTACAACATGGCGCTGGTCGGCACCGAGCAGTGGAAGAAGGCCGGCTTCAACATCGACATGCAGGTGATGGACTGGGGCACGCTGCTGGCCCGCCGCAACAACCCCGCACTCTACGAACTGAGCACGGTTGGCGCGCCGTTCCTGGCGGAACCGTCGTTGGTCTTCACCGCGGGGGGCGAGCGGCCGGGCTTCTGGAACTCTGAGGCGAAGGATCGCATCGTGGGTGCCTTCAATGCCGAGATGGACATGGAGAAGCGCACCGCCATGTGGCCCGAGGTGCAACGCCTGATCTACACCGAAGTGCCCTACATCAAGGTTGGCGACCAGGGGGCGGTGCGCGCCGTTTCCACCCGGCTCAAGGGCATCAAGCCCGGCGCCTGGGCGTATTTCTGGGATGCCTGGGTGGAGCGCTGAGGGGTGAATCTCTGAGGAGCTGGGCATGCTCGCCTTCATCGGCCGCCGCCTGTTGGGCATGATGGCTGTGCTGGCGGTGGTCGCCGTCGGCGTGTTCGTGATCGCCCGGGTGATGCCGGGCGATCCTGGCACCATCCTGGTCGGCGATAATGCCAGCCCCGAGGCCGCCGCCGAGATGCGCGCGCGCCTCGGCCTGGACGAACCCCTGCCCATCCAGTTCGCCATCTGGGTGGTCCATCTTGCCCGCGGCGACCTGGGTGATTCGATCTTCCTGAACCAGCCGGTGCTCTCGCTTCTGGCGCAGCGGGCCGAGCCGACGGTGGCACTGACGTTGATGGCACTGACGCTGGCCATCGCCATCGCGCTGCCGGCGGGCATCGTGGCCGCGGTGTGGCGCGACACGTGGGTGGACCGGGCCATACTGACCTTCTCCATGCTGGGCGCCAGCATCCCCAGCTTCTGGCTCGGCCTGTTGTTCATCTCCTGGTTCGCGGTCGGCCAGGGCTGGTTTCCGGTCTCCGGCTACGGCCCGCCGGAAGCGGACTTCCTGGGCCGGTTGCGCTTCCTGCTGCTGCCGGCGATCGTGCTTGGGCTGATCAACGCCGCGCTGATCTCCCGTTTCACCCGCAGTGCCATGCTCGACGTGCTGCACGAGGATTTCATCCTCACCTGCCGGGCAAAGGGCTTGCCGGGCATCACGGTGGTACTGAAGCACGCGCTGCGCAGCGCCTTCATCCCGATCCTCACCGTCGTCGGCCTGGCCATCGCCCTGCTGCTGGGCGGCGCGATCGTGACCGAGACGGTGTTTGCGCTGCCCGGGCTGGGCAACCTCGTCGTCTCCGCCGTGCTGCGGCGCGACTACCCGGTGATCCAGGGCGCGCTGCTGGTGATCGCAACGGTCTACGTGCTGGTGAACCTGATGATCGACCTGCTCTACGCGATCGTTGATCCGCGAGTGCGGCTGCGATGAGGCGGTGGCGGCGCGCCCTTCGCCGACCGGCCCTCGCATTCGGCGTGGCGCTGATCGCCACGGTGGCGTTCGCCGCCGTCTTCGCGCCCCTTCTGCTGTCCAAGGCGCCCGATGCGCTCAACGTCTCCGCCCGGCTGCTGCCGCCCTCGGCGGAGAACTGGTTCGGAACCGACGAGTTCGGCCGCGACGTGTTCACCCGCGTCGTCTATGGCGGCCGGCTGTCGCTGGGCATCGGCGCGCTGACGGCGATCCTGTCGAGCGTGTTCGGCATCACCCTCGGCCTGCTCGCCGGCTTCTCCTCGCGGCTCGACCGGGTTCTGTCGCGCATCAACGATGCGATGATGTCCTTCCCCGACATCCTGCTCGCCATCGCCCTGGTCGCCGCCCTGCGCCCGTCGGCGGCCAATGTCGTCTTCGCCCTCGGGGTGGTCTACACGCCGCGCATGGCACGCATGGTGCGTGCCTCCACCCTGGTGATCCGCGAACTGCCCT
>JBIPLY010000490.1:0-3065 GCA_044369385.1 Acetobacteraceae bacterium
AAACGGATGGGGGTCTGGGGCCTCAGGCCCCAGCGGGTCCAGGGCGGAGCCCTGGCCTTGCCTTCCTGCCCCACCCACCGCCGCCCAAGGGAGACATTGATGCTCGAGGTTCGGTCGGTTGACCTGCATTACGGCGCGGCGATTGCGTTGCGGCAGGTGAGTTTGACGGCCAGGGTGGGGGAGGTGACGTGTTTGTTGGGGCGCAACGGGGTGGGCAAGACCAGTTTGTTGCGGGCGATCACGGGGGCGCATCCGGTGAGTGCGGGCAGCATTGTGTGGGAGGGGGCGGATATCACGCGGCTGCCGACCTATGAGCGGGCCAGGCGGGGGATTGCCAGTGTGCCGCAGGGGCGGGACATCTTTCCGTTGCTGACGGTGCGGGAGAACCTGGAGACCGGGTTTGCGGTGTTGCCGCGGCGGGAGCGGCGGATTCCGGATGAGATGTTCGAGCTGTTTCCGATCCTGAAGACCATGCTGCGGCGGCGGGGCGGGGATTTGTCGGGCGGGCAGCAGCAGCAGCTGGCGATTGCGCGGGCGCTGGTGATGAAGCCGCGGCTGTTGGTGCTGGACGAGCCGACCGAGGGGATTCAGCCGAGCATCATCAAGGATATCGGCCGGGTGATCGAGCTGCTGCGCGGGCGCGGGGCGATGGCGATCTTGCTGGTGGAGCAGTATTTCGACTTCGCGCGCGACCTTGCCAGCCGGATCACGGTGATGGACCGTGGCGATGTGGTGCTGGATGGGCGGCGCGAGGAGCTGGACGAGAACGATGTGCGCCGCCGATTGTCGGTCTGAGCCGCGGCTGCAGCGATCGCGCGGCGAGCTGGTGGTGGCCTGGCGCGATCGCGGCGGGGTGACGGCGCTGGCGGATCTGCGCCAGGACGGGTGCCTGAAGGCGCGGTTTCCGCGGCCGACGGGATGGGCGGAGGCGGTGATGCTGAACAGCTCCGGGGGGGTGGCGGCGGGGGACGCGCTGTCGCTGGGGCTGTTGGTGGGGGCGGGGGCGCGGGCGAGTTTTTCGGCGCAGGCGGCGGAGCGGTTCTATCGGGCGCGGGCGGCGGATGGGCCGGCGACGGTGGATGCGCGGCTGTCGGTGGCGGAGGGGGCGGCGGCGGAGTGGCTGCCGCAGGAGAGCATCCTGTTCGACGGCTGCGCGCTGTCGCGGCGGCTGGAGGTGGATTTGGCCGCGGATGCCTGGTTCCTGGGGGTGGAGACGCTGGTGTTCGGGCGGGCGCTGATGGGCGAGGTGGTGCGCACCGCGCGGCTGCGCGACACGATCCGGGTGCGGCGGGCGGGGCGGCTGGTGCTGCATGACGCGGTGCGGATCGAGGGCGAGGTGGCGCCGCTGTTGGCGCGGCGGGCGGCGGGCGGCGGGGCGATTGCGATGGGGACGTTGATCCATGTGGGCCCGGATGCGCCGGGGCGGCTGGATGCGTTGCGGGGGGCCTGGGCCGGGATGCCGGAGGCGGCGGCGAGCGCGTGGGATGGGATGCTGGTGGGGCGGGTGGTGGCGCCGCACGGGGCCGCGCTGCGTGCCATCCTGGTTGCGGGGCTGGCGGTGCTGCGCGATGGTCGGCCGCTGCCCAGAGTCTGGAACTGTTGAGGGATCGCGATGAACCTGACGCCGCGTGAGAAGGACAAGCTTCTCATCTCGATGGCCGCCGTGGTCGCCCGCCGGCGGCTGGAGCGCGGGGTGAAGCTGAACTATCCCGAAGCGATCGCGCTGATCAGCGATTTCGTGGTGGAGGGCGCGCGCGATGGGCGGACGGTGGCCGACCTGATGCAGGCCGGGGCCCATGTGATCACCCGCGACCAGGTGATGCCGGGGATCGCGGAGATGATCCACGACGTGCAGGTGGAGGCGACGTTTCCCGACGGGACCAAGCTGGTGACCGTGCACGAGCCGATCCGGTAGGAGCCAGGCACATGATTCCCCCCATCTTGATTCCGGGCGAAATCGTCACGCAAGACGGCGACATCGAGCTGAATGCCGGATTGCCGCGCACCACGATGAGCGTGGCCAACACCGGCGATCGGCCGATCCAGGTCGGCAGCCACTATCATTTTGCCGAGACCAATGCGGCGCTGTCCTTCGATCGGGCGGCGGCGCGGGGGCAGCGGCTGGATATCGCCGCCGGAACCGCGGTGCGCTTCGAGCCCGGCCAGGCGCGCAGCGTGACGCTGGTGCCGTTCCAGGGGGCGCGGCGGGTGTTCGGATTTCGCGGCGACGTGCAGGGAGATCTGTGATGGCTCGCATCACGCGGCGTGCCTATGCCGACATGTATGGGCCGACGGTGGGCGACCGGGTGCGGCTGGCCGATACCGACCTCTGGGTCGAAGTCGAACGCGACCTCACCATTTACGGCGACGAGGTGAAATTCGGCGGCGGCAAGGTCATCCGCGACGGGATGGGGCAATCCCAATTCTCCCAAGCCCAAGGTGCGGTCGACACCGTCATCACCAACGTCCTCATCATCGACCATTGGGGCATCATCAAAGCCGACGTCGCCATCAAGAGCGGGCGCATCCACGCCATCGGCAAAGCCGGCAACCCCGACGTTCAGCCAGGCGTCACCATCATCATCGGCCCCGGCACCGAGATCATCGCCGGCGAAGGGAAAATCCTGACCGCCGGGGGGGTGGACAGCCATATTCACTTCATCTGCCCGCAACAGGTCGAGGAAGCCATCACCGCCGGCATGACCACCCTGATCGGCGGCGGCACCGGTCCCGCCGCCGGCACCTCGGCCACCACCTGCACGCCGGGGCCGTGGCACCTTGCGCGGATGTTGCAGGCGGCCGAGGGGTTGCCGGTCAATATCGGCTTCTCCGCCAAGGGCAATGCCAGCCAGCCGCAAGCCCTGGAAGAAATGATCCGCGCCGGCGCCTCCTCCATGAAACTTCACGAAGACTGGGGCACCACGCCGGCCGCCATCGACAACTGCCTCACCGTCGCCGAACGCTTCGACATCCAGGTGATGATCCACACCGACACGCTGAACGAATCCGGCTTCGTCGAAGACACCATCGCCGCCTTCCAGGGCCGCACCATCCACACCTACCAC
>JBIPLY010000493.1:0-3046 GCA_044369385.1 Acetobacteraceae bacterium
AAACGAAAGGGGTCTGGGGCCGCCGGCCCCAGTGGGGTCCAGGGGCGAAGCCCCTGGCCTTGCCTTCCTTCCCTCAAGGCGCCACGGCATAGCTGTCCCGGCGCGGGTCGGCGGCGCCGGTCAGGGCGCCGGAGTCGGGATCGATGGCCACGGCCTGCATGCCGCCCACCTGCATGGTGAAGTCGGCCGCCTTGACCGCGCCGTGCCCGCGGCGAACCAGGGCGTCGATGACTTCGGCGCGGATGCGCCCTTCCACGTCGATCTTGGTCCCGTCCCACAGTCGCCCGCGGGGTGCCGCGATGGCGTCCTGGATATCCAGCCCGAAATCGACGTATTGCACCAGCGCCTGCACCTGGGTCTGCATGATCCCGTAGCTGCCCGGCGTCCCGATCGCCAGCACCAGTTTTCCCCCGCGCAGCCCGATCGAGGGCGACACGCACAGCGCGATTTCCCCCCCGGCCACCAGCGGCGCGCGGCCGCCGGTATCCACTTCGGACCAGTAGAGAAAATTGTTCATGCAGACGCCGGTGCCCGGGATGACGATGCCGCTGCCGAACCCGGCGCCCAGCGACTGGGTGATGCAGATCGCATTGCCGAACTTGTCGGCGATCGACAGCGAGGTGGTGTGCTCCTTGTTCAGGTCGATCGGCTGCGGCGTCACGAACTGCTCGGTCGGCCCCTCGATCGGCACCCCATCGGCCACCCGCGCCCGCAGCTTGGCCACATGCGCGTCGGACAGGATCTCCGCCAGCTCAGCCGGACCGGGATTGTTGCGCGCAATGCGCACCCCGGCGGCGAGGCGGATCGCCCGGAACACGGTATCCAGGTGATCCACCCCGTTGCGCTCCATCCGCGCGAGGTCGAACCCCTCCAGGATGCGCAGCGTCAGCAGCCACTGGAACCCCTCGCTCGGCGGGGACATGGTGTGCATCTTCAGCCCGCGATACTCGACGCTGACGGGATCGACCCATTCCGGCTTCACCGCCGCCAGGTCTTCCTCGGTGATGCATCCTCCGATCGATTGCAGATAATTCGCCATGACCTTGCCGAGCGGCCCGCCATACAGATGCCCCGGCCCGTCCTTGACGATCGCCTCATAGGTCGCCGCCAGGTCCGGCTGCTTCAGCACCTCGCCCTGCTTCACCACCCCGCGCCCGAAGGCATAAACCCGGTTCAGCTCCGCATACTGCGCATGATCGGCCAGCGACACGCAGGACTGGTTGGTCAGCTCCACGTTGAACCGCCCCAGCGGATACCCGTCCCGCGCCAGCGCGATCGCCGGCGCGAACACCTGCGCCAGCGTCATCGTGCCATGCGCCCGCACCAGTTCGCACCACCCGGCCAGGTTCCCCGGCGTGCCGGAGGCCAGCGGATGGCGCACGATCTGCTCGCGCTCGGCGAATTTTCCGACCGGAAACTTCGACGGGATCCGCGGCGCATAGTTCAGGCACCGAACCCGCTGCTCGGCCGCGATATAGCAGGTGGCATAGCCGAGCCCCGCCAGCCCCGACATGTACGGCTCCACCACGTTCAACGCGGCGGTGGTGGCGGCGGCGGCATCAAACGCATTGCCCCCCATCGCCAGGATGCGCGCCCCGGCCGCGGCGGCCAGCGGATGTGCCGCGGCCACCATGCCGTGCACCGAGGAGACGATGGGCCGTTTGCCGTCCATGGAGCGATTTCCTGTTGTGATCTGCGTTAAGTCTCAGCCTGCGCCGCCGCGCGCCGCTTCGCAAGCCAGCCGCGCTGCCGCCAGCGCCGCATCCGTCACCGCCATGCGCAGCGCCACCCCCGGCAGCGCATCGGCCATCGCCAGCGAAATCTCCGGATGCAGCCCCGCCGCCCGCCCCAGCAGCACCACATCCCGCGCCCCCTCCCGGTCCAGCAGCGCGCGCGCCAATACCGCCAGCTCCGCGCCGGCCTCGCGCAGCACCGCCATCGCCCCGGCATCGTCATCGGCCGCCATCGCCACATGCATCGCCAGCAGCGCGACGGCCGTCCGCCCGCCGCCATAGACATGCGCCCGCACGGTGTTCCAGTCCTCCCCGCCCACCGCCGCGAACAGCGCCCGCCCCAGCGCCCCCACCTCCTCCTGCCGGTCGATCCGCCGATACACCAGGTTCAGCGCCGCCCGCCCGATGGCAAAGGCCGAACCCGCATCGTCGATCAGGATGCCCCGCCCGCCGACGCGCACCACCGTCCCATCGGCCCGGATATGCATCCCCACCGACCCGGTGCCGGCATAAACCACATGCCCCTCGCCGGGCTTGAACACCGCGTGGTAGCCGATCCACAGATCGTCCTGCACCACGATCCGCCCCGGCCCGACGCGCAGCGACTCCGACAGAATCGTCCGCGCCTGCGCCGCCTCGTCGGAGTCCCCGGTCAACCCGGTGATCCCCGCCACCACGGCCCCGATCCGCAGATCGGCGACCACGGACCCCAATTCCCCGGCAAACGCCTCGAACCCCGCCCGCGCCTCCTCCAGGAACAGATGCCCCGTCACCGGCGCCGCCTCCCCCCGCGCCACCGGAAACCCCGCCCGATCACACACCGCCCAGCGCACCGCCGTCCCGCCGGCGTCAATCCCCAGGAAGTTCACGGCACCGCCGCCGCGAACCGCCGCGTGATCTCGCGCGGATTGGTGATCGCGGTCCCCACCACCACCGCATGCGCCCCCAATTCAAACGCCCGCGCCACCTGCCCCGGCGTCTCGAACCGCCCCTCGGCGATCACCGGCACCCGACACGCAGCCACAAGCGCCGCCAGCAGCTCCAGGTCCGGCCCCTCCGTCATCGCCCGCCCCGGCGTATACCCGGCCAGCGTGGTGCCCACGTAATCCGCCCCCATCGCCGCCGCCGCCACCCCCTCCGCCAGCGTGGCGACATCCGCCATCACCCCCACCCCCAGCGCCCGCACAAGCGGGATCAGGGCCGCCACCGCCTCCCCATCGCGCGTCCCCGAAGTGGCATCCAGCGCCACCACATCGCACCCGGCCGCCACGATCGCCGCGGCATCGCCAAACCCCGGCGTGATGTAAACCTCG
>JBIPLY010000611.1:0-3044 GCA_044369385.1 Acetobacteraceae bacterium
CGTTGGCGCAAGAGAGGTCGTTGACGTGGTCGTGGCTGCCGCCACACGATCGCTCACGCTCGGCAGTTCTGGCTTGGCGGAGGTCACTTCCAGAACTTGTGGTGGTTGAGACTCCACTTGGTTCAAGGTCGTTGGTGCCACAACTGGAGTGCCCGCACCGGCTCCTTGTACCGACACTTGGGGTTCGGCGGGTGTCACCGTGACGACGGTTTCGCCCACACCGGATGAATCGGGCACGATGACTTCCAGTTGATTTTCTGTGATTTCAATCGTCGGTGAAGCTTCTGTCACTTGCACGGCCAGATCACCCGACGACACGGTTACCTTCACCTGCGTCCCAGTAGTTGCCACACGTTGAGGCGTGACCGAAATGGCATCTTGTGATCCGGTATCAGTGACGAGCTCAACCACGGAAGTGTCATTGACCACATAAACGGAGGACGGATCCGGGAGATTCAGCGAAATCTCATCGGAATCGGCCGATACGAGGTACTCCGGATTCACCACGACGTTGCTGCAGTCCGCCGACCGAATCGGTCGCACGATCACGCCGTCGAGTGTCTCAGCGTCGGCCGGGCTGTAAGTGCCCTGGGCTGTCGTCAGTGTCCAGTTCTTGGTGGTTGAGCGAATCAACAACATCGACGACTTCGTTGTCGCCTTATCAGCGCAGAATGGGCACGTTGCATCGAGTCGAGCGCTCAAGGGAGTGAGATCGACGTCGCCCGGACCACCCGTCCACTGGCAGGGGTCCTTGGTTTGATCAATGCCTGAGAACGAGAATCTCCACGTGTTGAATCCGAGATCGAAGATGACGACTCGACTCGAACCCGGCCAGTTTGAATCATAAACCGACACTTCGAACACGTCGTTCCCGATGGACCGAATCTGATACGGCAAGACGGCGTGACCACCAGTAGCCGTATACAGACCCAACGAGTAGCTCTCATCGCCCGACTCGAATGAACGGGCAAGTTCATTCACGATGTCGCGAAGTGAGCGTTGAGCCCACTCCGCGGTCGCGCGTTGAGCCTCGGGAAGAAACTGGGTCGCGAATGCGCGCATCACCGCATGCGTCACTTCGCCATCGTTGGCAAGTTGCGCCGTTGCTGGCTCTTGCCGCTCGCGAAAACGTGTCGCTGCCTGCACCACCATTCCTTCACAGTGACCAGACGATCGCGACTCGTTCACCATGCGGGCCCAAGCTGCCGCCTCGGGCGTCAGTATGCATGGGTCGATTACACCGTCAACACACTCGCTCTCTCCGAACATCGCCACAATGTCGGAGGCGTCGAAGACTTCAGGGGTCGACGAGCTTCCGAAGTTGGCAAAGGAGAAACCATCACTTGTCGGAGTCAGGCCAGAAGTGAGGAGTTCGCCGCCGTAACTCGACGAACTGCACGCCACCACTGCCGTTGTCGCAAACGCGACAACCAACAGTCCTCGGAGAATCTTCACACCTTGCTGGACGAGTCATCCACGCTCGAAACAAGTCGCTGCTTGCGCTTGAGCATGGAGATCACGACGACTGCAATCAGGAGAAGGAGAACCACCCCGATGATGATGTTGCGCCATGGCAGCCCATCGGTCGTGACGGTCTCGTACACCGGCACGGTGGACACCACTTCGCCGGTCGAATCAACGATCTCGCCGGACGGCTTCACGGTGGTCACCTCACGGATGGACCGGCCTTTGCCAACAAAATCTGCAGCGAGAACGACAGGTTCACCTTCCAATGGCGTGGCACGGAACTCCACAGGAACGAGTGCATCGCCCACCGGGATGATTCCCCCAAGCGCGGGCACCCACTCGCCTCCATCGACCCGCATCTCGACAAATCCGTCCTCAACACCAGTGCGGTCGGCAATCTTGTCGACACAATCCTGCTCACACAGCAGGATTACCACCGAGGGATCGACAACAATCTGGGCGACCGGAAGCACTTGTGGCGCTTCTCCTTCGCCTGATGTTGTTGGTACCGGACTGAGCAGTCCCACGGGTACGGGCTGAGGCCCAACTTCCTCGGATGAAGCGACCGTGGTGGAAGTGGAATTCGCGGATGGATTCGACCCGTCACCAGAGATCGACGCAATCAAACCTTCGGTTGTATCGCCACATTTCAACCCATCTGGCAAATCACAGCCGTGCCATGCTCGATAACGCAGTTCTGCTTTGGATAGTCCCCGCAGATCCGAGAACCCAGAGCTGACAACACCAGGCTCAATAAGAGTCTGTGCCGCAAGGAGTGTGTTGCCATCCGTATCGAAGATCTCCAGATTGATGACTTTGGCTGCATCGCAGGTTGCTGTCATGCTGATTCCGCCGTTGTCGTCTTCACTCCACGACACCAACGGACTGACTCCGTCACATTGTCCACCACTCTGCTCGGATGAACCTTGCGGAACGATGGGTACTTCGTTCATTATCCATGTACCAGGATTGGCAAACGTCCAGGCTTTGATGAAGGTCGTTGACACGGCAAGAGCTCGCAGTTTCAGGGTGGTGTTGGTGCCGTCAACGGTCAACTCACCACTTTCCGTTGACCCATTCGGATTCGAGGAGGTCATGATAAGCACACCGCAAGGGATGTTTGTCGTAACGACGAAGTCGAAGATTTGTCCAACTTCCACTATCGCCGCCACTTCGGTGTTGACGACAACACACTCCGTCGAAGAAGCGTCGTCTTCGGATGACGTTGGCTCGTCACTTGTGTTCAGCGAGTCATCGGAGGTGTTTTCCGTAACCGTTGCATCTGTAGCGGTTGTGTCCTCAGTAGCAGTCGTGTCCTCGGTGGCCGCCGTGTCTTCAGTAGCAGTGGTGTCCTCGGTGGCGGTCGTGTCTTCAGTAGCAGTGGTGTCCTCGGTGGCGGTCGTGTCCTCGGTAGCCGTCGTATCTTCAGTCGCTATGGTGTCCTCGGTAGCCGTCGTATCTTTAACCACACACAACGGTGTGGTCTCCGCCGTCGTCACTGCCGACTGTCCCAAGGTCAGATCGGCGCTGGCCCTCGACCACGCATCCACTGCTCGCTGGGCAGCGGACTGGCGCTG
>JBIPLY010000494.1:0-3037 GCA_044369385.1 Acetobacteraceae bacterium
GGCCGGCACCACGCCCGGGAGCTTCGCCTATGGCACCCCGGCCAGCATGGGCGGCGCGGGCGGTGCCGGCGCCACCGCGGTCGCCGGCGGGGCCGGTGGGCTGGGCCAAAGCCCGGGCGGCGGCGGCGGCGGCGGCGGTGCGGCGGTGACCGGCAATGCCGGCGGGCTGGGCGGCACCGGCGGCGCCGGGCTGGTCATCGTGTACGAATGGTAGGAGCAACGATCATGGATGCCATCCCCGAACCCCGCCCGCGCCGCCGGGCGGCGGCGCGCCCGGGTCTGACCGAGCTGGCCGAGCGCGTCGCCCGGCTTGAGACCACCGCCGAGCATCTTCAGGAGACGCTGTCGCGCATCGACACCGGGCTGGCGGCGATGCGGGTGAAGCTGGACGCGCTGGGCGGCACGATGAACCAGGCGATGGGCGGGCTGCGCGTCGGCGCCGTGGTCTGGCAGCTGCTGGCCGGCGCGCTCGGCTTCCTGGCGGCGCATTTCTGGCCGGTTGGGAAGTAACGTAGCGGGGCGGCGGGGTGGCGTGTATCCTGGGGGCATGCGGTTCCTCCAGTTGCACAGCCAATCCGCCGACCTGGCCAGCTTCGGGCTCAACCCCGGGGCGGTGGCGTGGGCCTTGCGTGGTCCCGCCGCTGCGCCGCCCGCCACGGCCGCGCCGCCGCGGCTGATGCGCGGGGTGCCGGCCGATGTGCGCACCTTCATCGCGCGCGAGTTCCATGGCGCGGCGGTTTCGCTGGACGGCTTGCGCGCCGGCGTCATGCGCTGCCCGGACCCGTGGACCGGCGCGGCGCTGCCCACGCTTGGCGTTTTCACCACGCATTCGCGCGGGGGCATGCCGGCGGAACTGCTGCCGCTGTTCTACGCCTTCGCCTCCCCGGCCGGCGGCGAGGTCTGGCTGTGCCTGTGGGGCACCTATGGCAAGCCGGCGATGATGTTCCTGCCGCGGCTCGACCTGGTGATCCACGACTTCCTGACCCATGACGCGCAGAGCACCCCGGCGGCCCCGCTGCTGGAGGCGCTGCGCGGCTCGCTGGGCGCCTTCCGCGCCTTGCTGGCCGAGCCGAACCGCCCCGAGCGCACCGAGCGCATCGGCCTGCTCGACATGCCCGACAATTACGGCCACCAGATGCTGGAGAACCTCTCGGGCGTGCAGCGCCTGGCCGACGAGGGGCTGCTGCCGGCGCTGGAGGAGCTGTGGGTCACCGGCCCGGAGTTCTTCGGCCCGGTGGAGGAGATTTTTCCGGAGCTGGCCGGCCGGGTGCGCCGCTTCCCCAATCGCTGGGACCTGTTCGAGCCGCTGCTGCGGGTGCGCCACCGGCGGCTGTTCCGCGTCGGGTCGAACGTGTTCCAGCAGAAGCTGCGCGCGCGCATCCTGGCCACCTGCCCGGTTGCCGGGCGCGCGGCGGAGCGCAGCGCGCGCCCGCTGCTGGCGGTCACCGTGCGCAGTTCCGGGCGGCAATGCCTGAACCTGGCCGAGGCCGTCGGCAGCCTGCACCGCGCCTTGTCCGCGCGCATCCCCAACCTGGGCATCGTGCTGGATGGCTGGGTGTTCCCGGAATCGGAGCTGGTGCTGCGCAGCAGCGTCGCCACCGCGCTCTCCGATGCCCATCGCGGCCGCATCGCCGCCGAGATGGAAGAGGCCGCCGCCATCGCCCGCGCGCTGCCGCCGCACACGGTGGTAGACACGCTGATCGGCCTGTCGATGCGCGAGTCGATCGGCGCGCTGCGCTCCGTGCGCGGCTATCTCGCCCATGTCGGCACGCTGCAGCACAAGCTGGCGCATTTCAGCGGCGCCGGCGGCCTGGTGCATGCGCCGGTGGAGCAGCTCGGCCGCATCGAAAGCGGGCCATACCAGAGCGAGGTGGGACAGGTGCCGCGCTACCTGCCGCCGGCCGCGGTGACCGATGCCGCGGTGGACACGCCGCGCGGGGCGCGGTTCAACAACTATCGGATTACCGATTTCGGGGCGCTGGCGGGGATGATGGCGGAGGTTCTGGAAGACAGCTAAGCAAGCAGTTCTTTTTTGAAAAAAAGAACCAAAAAACTTTTCCCGACTGGCACCCATTTCTCCCGGGAAGCCGGATGCCAACGGATAAAGTTTTTTTTGCTTCTTTTTGTTCACAAAAAGAAGACCCTTGCTTAGTCCTCCTGCGTCACCAAGCAGATCTCGGTCAGCGCGATCGCCATCTTCCGGCTGTCCTTCGCGCCGGGCACCACGTCGCTGATGCGCAGGAACTCCGGCACTTCCAGCACGATGTCGTTGCGCCCCCGCCGCAGCGGCATCGCCTCGCTCAGCAGGATGCGCCAGCGTTCGCCCAGATGCTTCAGCGCGAATTCCACCGGCTCGCCATTGACCAGCAGCTTCATGCGCGCCAGCGGATACTCCTCGGTGATCATGAAGATGCCCAGCTTCAGCCGCGCCGCCGGCCGGGCGGCGACCACGCTGAAGCGGCCCAGCGCGCCGTCGCGCACCCAGTAAAGATTGGCCGAATCGCGCCCCAGGAAGCCGTCATGCGCCGGCAGGTCGTGCAGGCCCAGGGTGACATCGGTGGGCGTCAGCGCCTGGCCCGGCCCGTCCGGGGCGGCGGTGGCGGCGGCGGCGAAGCGCATCCGCGCCGCCACCAGCTCGGCCATCGCGGCCAGCGAGGTGTCTTCCACCCCGTTCACATACTTGTCGCGCTCGGTGAAATAGTCGCGGGTCAGCCGCTTCATCTCGCCCTGGTCGCTGACCGCGCCCCGTCGCTGCTTGCGCTGGTATTCGCCCCAGGATTTCAGGATGTAGTGGTGCAGCACCGGGCCGTGGGCGGCCACGCGCGCCGCCTTGCCGGGATGCGGGCCGCTGGTCTCGCGCGCGCCGCTGTCGGACATCACATAGCGGCCGCGCTTCAGCAGGGCGGTGTGGCTGAACACGAAGGTCTGCACGCATTCCGGCCGGGCGATGGTCTTGACCCAGAAATGCTCATCGTAGCCGTCCAGCCCCCGGCGGGTGAAGCGGCGAATGACCAGGTCGTCATCGGCGATCTCGGTC
>JBIPLY010000495.1:0-3031 GCA_044369385.1 Acetobacteraceae bacterium
TCAAGGCGAAGACCGGCGGCAAGGGCGTCGGCGATCGCGCCCGCACCGCGGCCGAGGTCGCCGCGGCGAAGGCGACATGGATGGCCAAGTGGACGCCGGCGCTGACCGACGATTCGGAACCGCTCAGCTACTACCGCGTCATCCAGGCGCTGAATGATACGCTGGACCCCGAGAACAGCATCGTCACGCACGACGCCGGTGCCCCGCGCGACACCATCGTGCCGTTCTACACGGCGACCGTGCCGCACAGCTATGTAGGCTGGGGCAAGACCACCCATCTGGGTTTCGGCATCCCGCTGATCATCGGTGCGAAGATGGCGCAGCCGGCCAAGTTCTGCATGAACCTGATGGGCGACGGCGCCTTCGGCATGTCCGGCACGGATATCGAGACCGCCGCCCGCTCCGGTGCCGCGATCACCACGGTGTTGCTGAACAACAGCGCGATGGCGACCTATTCCGGCCCGACCCAGGGCACCATCGGCAAGGAAGCGCGCGAAGTGTACGGCGTCTCCACCATGCAAGGCGACTACGCCAAGATCGCCGAGGGCATGGGCGCGGTCGGCCTGCGGGTGACCAAGGCGGCGGAGCTCGGCCCGGCTCTGCGGCAAGCGCAGAAGCTGAACGCCGAAGGCCGGACCGTATTGATCGACGTGAAGGCCAATGTGGAGGACCGGCGGTCGCGGTTCTGAGCAAGACCGGCGTGCCCGTCGTCGAGTGCATTGCAGGGGGATGTGCCGTTCTTGGTTGAAACGCGCTGACCGGGCGTCGCCGGGTCGGGACGTTATGCTGCGGCACTCTGGCGTTCAGTACCTGGGCTGATGCCGTGCTCGCCGCCGTGGCCTGCCAGGACGACGTTCAACAGCGGCAGTTGGCGATGGGCCTTGTGTGCACGGCGGTGACAAGCCCGGCCACCGGAGAGCCGGCGCGGCGCTTGGCGGGACAACGCGTTTGTCGAGCGGCTATGTCATTGCTATGGAGGTCGCCCCTTCGGGGCTGAGTTGGTTGGTTGTGGTTGCGAGGTCAAAACCACTCAACTCGGAGGCCCGGATGGACAGAAATGAGAATGTCCGAACCACGGCATGTGATCGAATGTTGATGATCGATCAGCTGCGGGCGGGCTGGAATTTGGGCCATGTTGCTACGGCTTTCGGGGTTTGCCGCCCACCGCCATAGAAGCAGCGCGACCGCTTTGCTGCCGAAGGTGCCGAGGGTCTGCACGACCCAACCTCCCGGCTGCTTCACTGCCCCAGCCGCCAGGCCGCCGAGACCAGAATCGCCATCGAGGCGCTGCGCCGGCGTGACTTCGGCCGGCTGCGGGCGCTGGACCCGGAGCCCGCGATCATCCGCTTCGAACGCGAGCATCCGGGCGAGCTGCTGCTGTTGATGTTCGGCGTCAGACGCGGCCGACCTGGCTGGCGGCTGGAAACGTCCCTCCTGACGAAGGCGAGCGTGCCCAAGTTGCTGCCGTCACAGCGATCATCGGCCAGTCAGTAAGGCTCCAGCAGCATTCCCAGCAGGTCGCTGTTGCTGCACGCCCGGTTTGGAGCTTGCCGCACCTTGATGAAAGCCAAGGTGGCATTGCATCGGGGAAATCGCGGTCAAATATGCAACGAATCCCGAATCCGCCCATAGGCGATCCGCGCCGCCACCCCGGTGCGCCACAACGCATGGAACGGCACCGGCTTCAGATCAGTGATCGGCATGTCGATTTCCGCGGCCTTGCCGCCGAGCACCCGCTTGGCCAGTTGCGGCCCCATGGCACTGGCCATCGCCACCCCGCGGCCATTGTAGCCCAGGCAGACGGTCACCCCGTCAGCGGGCTCATGGATATGCGGATAGGAATCCATCGTCACCGCCAGCTGCCCGTTCCAGCCATGGGTCCACTTCACGCCCTTGATCTGCGGCCACAGCCGCTCGGCATAGCGCCGAAGGAAGCCGAGCTCGTCCGGCCCACTCACCGGCGATTGCCGGCTGCGCCCGCCCATCAGCACACGGTTCTGCTTGTCCAGCCTATAGTAAGTGGTGACCTTGCCCAGCTCGTACAGCGAAGAGCGGATCGGAAAGATCGCCCGCGCCATCTCGTCCGAGAGCGGCTCGGAGGCAACCACCCCGCTGAACACCGGCACCACCGTCTTGCGGAGCCCGGGCCAGACATTGTCGGTATAGCCATTGGTGCCCAGCACCAGGTGCTCGGCATGCACCGTCCCGGTCGGTGTCTGCACATGCCAGCGGCCGCCATCGCGCCAAAGCTTGGTGGCCGGTGTCGAGCCATGTATCACGGCCCCTGCCTGGATCGTCGCCTGGGCCAGGCCGCGCGCATAGCCAAGTGGGTTCACATGCCCGCCGCGCTTGTCGAGCAATGCGCAAAGATAACGATCGGTGCCGGTCACGTCGCGCATCCGGGCCGCGTCCAGGAACTCAACCGGCATGCCACGCTTGGCACCTTGCTCATAGGCAGTGCGGATATCGCCGACATTGGGCTGCATCCAGGCGGCGCGGATGGTGCCGGTCTGGCTGGCGTCGCACTGGATTTGATGGCGCCGGATGATCTCGAACGCGGTGTTCGGCGCGTTCCAGGACATCTCCACCATGCGTCCGCCGAGCTCAGGCCCGAAATCCGCCACCACCTGGTCCGGGTCGTGTTTGAGCCCGGGATTGACCTGCCCGCCATTGCGTCCCGAGGCGCCCCAGCCGGGCTCATGGGCTTCCAGCACCACAACATCGGTGCCGCGCTCAGCCAGGTGCAGGGCGGCGGACAGCCCGGTGAAGCCGCCACCGATCACCACCACCGAAACGGTCTTGTCGCCATCCAGCGGCGGCGTGTCCACGGCCGGACGCGCGGTCTCGGCATACAGGCTGGACGGCAGCGGCAAACGGGGATGGGTCATGCAAGCCTCCAGCGAAACACCGCCGCATCGTGCATGGCACGCGTCTGCCGGTCCAGAGTGCGCGCGCCGCGGAACTTCGCTTGGCGGACACTCCAATCCTGTTGCAGACGCTCCCACGGCTGACATTCCCCCCTGAACTGTGT
>JBIPLY010000496.1:0-3022 GCA_044369385.1 Acetobacteraceae bacterium
AGGGACAACCTCCTTGGCAATGACATCTAGCGCGGGGCCATGCGCAGCGCGCCGTCCAGGCGGATGGTCTCGCCGTTCAGCATCGGGTTGGACACGATGTGCAGCGCGAGGGCGGCGTATTCCTCCGGCTGGCCCAGGCGCGGCGGGAAGGGCACCGAGTCGCCCAGGGATTGCTGGATCTCCGCCGGCAGGCCGGCCATCATCGGGGTCATGAACAGGCCGGGCGCGATGGTCATCACCCGCACGCCGAAGCGCGCCAGCTCGCGCGCCGCCGGCAGGGTGAGGCCGACCACCCCGGCCTTGGAGCTGGCATAGGCGGCCTGGCCGACCTGGCCCTCATAGGCGGCGACCGAGGCGGTGTTGACGATCACGCCGCGTTCGCCGCCGGGAAGCGGATCGGCGGCCGACATCTCGGCGGCGGCCAGGCGCAGCATGTTGAAGGTGCCGATCAGGTTGACCCGGATCACCCGCTCATAGGCGCCCAGCGCCAGCGGGCCGTCGCGGCCGACGATGCGCCCGGCGGTGCCGATGCCGGCGCAGTTGACCAGCACGCGGGCCGGGCCGTGGGCGGCGCGGGCGGCGGCGAAGGCGCGCTCGGCGGCGTCGGGGTCGGCCACGTCGGCGACGGCCGCGATGCCGCCGAGTTCGTGGGCCATGGTTTCGGCAGCGTCGCGGTTCACGTCGACGATGGTCAGGCGGGCGCCGCCGGCGGCAAGGGCGCGGGCGGTGGCGCCGCCGAGGCCGGAGGCGCCGCCGGTGACAATGGCGGAAATGGCGGACAGGTCCATGGCGCGCTCACTCACGATCGAAACGGGGGGGGATGCTGCGCTGTTCTGCCGGGCGGCGGGGCGGGCGGCAAGCGGGAGATTGTTGTTATTGTGGAAGGATTATGGGCGTGAGTCGGCGCCCTCGAGCCAGAGGGGGTTTTTTGGGGCGGGCGGATTGCGGCCTGGGGGGACCCCTCACCCAACCCTCTCCCCCAAGGGGAGAGGGCTTCTTTTCCATGGGACGGGCGTGGGGGCGCATGGCGCGGTTGCGGATGCCGGGCAGAATCCAGTCCGGGACCAGGCCGGCTTCGACCCAGATCGCGTGCGGGGCCCGGCCGACCGGGCGCGGGTATAGCGCGTACGGGTCGACGCCGAAGAACGCATAGCCGTCGAAATCGGTTACGGCGTGTTCGCGCGGGTTGTACAGGGTTCCGTGGTCGTAATGGGCTTCGTCTTCGAGGAGGGACCAGGCCACTTCCTTGCGCGCGAAAAGGCGCAGCAGCAGGGCGAGGATCAGGGCCAGCAGGCTCCTGGACTCCGGGCGCGCGCCGGCAACCGCCTTTCGGGCGGCGGCGAGCGCGGGGGGGTGGTCCGGGTGTGGGGCATTGCTGGAACATATCAAGAACAAACTCCGATGGGAAGAAATTTTTCGTGGGTGGTGCGCGTGAGAAAGGCTGGATTACTTCGCTGCGCGCGCAATGACGAGGGAGGTGGGGGACGGGCTTGCGTTGATGGGTGGGGCTGGGCAGGGTTGGGGGATGCAGCATCCTGTCCCCTCGCTGGAATTCGCGTTCGCGGCCGCCGTGTCGGTTTCGCCCCGGTTTTCGCTCGGCCAGGTGCATGGGGGGGAGCGGCGGGTGATCCCGATTACCGGCGGCACCGTGACCGGGCCGCTGCTGAGCGGGACGGTGGTGCCCGGGGGGGCGGATTGGCAGCTGGTGCAGCCGGACGGGCTGATCGACCTGACGGCGCGCTACACGATCGAGGCCGCCGACGGGACGCTGATCGGGGTGGTCAATCGCGGGCTGCGCCATGGGCCGCCCGAGGTGCTGGCGCGGCTGGCGGCGGGCGAGGCGGTGGATCCCGCGTTGATCTACTTCCGCACCACGCCGGTGTTCGAGGCGCCGGCCGGGCCGCACGCGTGGCTGGCGCGGCATATCTTCGTGGCGACGGGGGAGCGGCATCCCGATGGGGTGCTGATACGGTTTTTTGTGGTCAGGTAGTTCCCGCCGCTGAGAAAGGTGACAGCACCTGGACAGGTGGGAAATTCTGGCGTGTGGAACAATAATGACCAACCGATGTGGGGCAGTAGGACGGCGGGCTGAAGCCCGCCCTACGCGGCTACGTGGTCAAGCAAGATTCTTCTTTTTGTGAACAAAAAGAAGCAAAAAAACTTTATCCGTTGGCACCCGTCTCTCCCGGGGAAGACGGATGCAAACGGATAAAAGTTTTTTGGTTCTTTTTTTCAAAAAAGAACTGCTTACTTTTTGTCTACATCCCGCGCCCCGAGCGCCCGCGCCGCGAACTCCTCCGGCGGCTTCACGCCCGCATCGGTGTAGGCCTTGCGCAGCGCCTCCACATTCGGGCTGAACACGGTCTTGCGGTTCGCCTTGGCCCATTCGTAGCTGGCGGTGGGCATCGAGAGCTGGTCCTGGAAGCGCGGCATCACGTAGCGCGCGAACAGTTCGTAGCTGCGCCAGGTGTCCTCGCGGTTGGCCCAGTCGGTGGCGCGGAACATCAGCCCGCCGAAGCCGCCATCGGACAGGCCGATCAGCCGCTCGATGCCGCGGGCGATCAGGTCCGGCGAGCCGACCAGCGTGCTGCCGTTGGCCACGCCGTCGCGCAGCGGGTCCTCGGAGCGGCCGGGCGGGCGGCCCAGCGCCTCGGTGAAGTAGTCGATCGTCTCGCGCCGTTCGCCGGCGCGGACCTGGTGCAAGGCGAGTTCGTCATCCTCGGCGCAGTGCATGGTGACGACCAGGCGCCATTTCTTGCGGTCCATGGTCTTGCCGTGCTTGGCGGCCGATTCCTCGGCGATGCGCCACTGGCCGGCGACGGCCTCGGGCCCGCCGGGCAGGCCGGCGCCGAGGGAGAGGATGCCCAGGCCGTGCTTGCCGGCGGTCTGCGGCGCGGCGGGGGTCATGGTGCTGGCGACCGCGATGTCGAAATGGGGCTTGGTCCAGGGGCGCAGGTGCAGGCGGGCCTCGCGCATCTCGAACCAGTCGGTCTTCATGGTGACCGGCTCTTCGCAGCGCAGC
>JBIPLY010000497.1:0-3019 GCA_044369385.1 Acetobacteraceae bacterium
CCGATGATGCCGCTGCGGATGTCGCTACCCCAGGCGCCTACGGTGATCTGGCCGATCATCTCGGCGGCAAAGCTGTCCACTCCGCGGCCGAACGTGGCTGCTTCCTGGTACTCCTCGACATAGAAGCCGCAGCCCATGACGATATTTGTGTCGGTGGCCTCAGCGATGGCATGCAGGCCCGAGGGGTTCGGCTTCAGCCCCTCGCAGGTCAGCTCCACGATCGACTTGCCACCGGCCGCGCGCATCTTGGCGACCTCGTCGGTGATCATCTCGGGCACCACCAGCTTGTATTTGCCCGCATGCGGCACCCGGCCGTAGACGATCTCGTAGTAGTTCTCCAGCGTGATCTCGGGCCAGGGCTGGTTCAGCGCGGCGAGCTTGGGGGGCGTGATGTCGCACAGCAGATGCTCGTGCATCAGCGTCATGCCCAGCTCCCCCGGCGCGATCAGGCCGCGGACGGTCTGGATGCGGCCTCTGAGTTCGCTGCGCGTGATCATGCCCGACTCCGCTGATTGGGCGCACCCGATGCCCGGCGCCAGTCTGGCAGGCCGGCGCGCGCGGCGGAAGTGGCCAGGGCAAGTAGGCGGGAGTTGGTCGGAGCGGCGGGATTCGAACCCACGACCCCCAGTCCCCCAGACTGATGCGCTACCAGGCTGCGCTACGCTCCGACCGTGGGGAGGCATCGTGTAGCAGCCGCCGCCGCGCTCTGCAATGCGGCTTGTCGGGGGATCGCCACCCCGCCGGCGGGAGTCAGGGCAGCAGCGCGCGCATCGCCTCCAGCTCGCGCAGGGTGCTGGCCAGCAGGCCGCGCAGCCGGGCCAGTTCGGCGGCGCTGTCAGGGCTGCCGCCGCGGCGCTCCTCGGCGCGGCCTTCGTCGGCGCGGACGCCCTCGCCACGCCCCCGGACGGGGCGCCGGGCCATGGCGGCGGCCACTGGCGCCGGGGACAGGCCCGGCATCGGCAATTCGGGCATCGGCGTTTCGGGCAACGGCAAGGCGGGCATGGCCAAAGCGGACGCGCCGGCGCCGATCGAACCGGCGGGGCGCGCCGCGGCCGGGGCCTCGCCTTCCTCGCGCTCATCGGCCGGCGGGGGCGGGATGTCGTCGGACAGCCGGCCGCCGCCCTCGCGCAACAGGCGCTGCACGCCCTTGATCGTGTAGCCCTGGGTGTACAGCAGGTCGGAGACGCGCCGCAGCAGGGCGATGTCGTCGGGCCGATAGTAGCGCCGACCACCGCCGCGCTTCAGCGGCTTGACCTGCGGGAACTTGGTCTCCCAGAACCGCAATACGTGCTGCGGGATATGAAGTTCGTCGGCCACCTCGCTGATGGTGCGAAAGGCATTCGGCGCCTTCTTCACCTTGCCGCGCCCGGCCTCGCCGCCATCGTCCGGGTCCACCTCGGCAATGGCCAGGGCGGCGGCGCCGCGGCCGCTCATTCGTCGTCTCCTTCAGCCGGCGGGGCCATGTGGTTGACATGGGCGCGCAGAACCTGGCTGGGGCGGAACACCAGCACCCGGCGCGGCAGGATCGGAACCTCCACCCCGGTCTTCGGGTTGCGGCCGATGCGGCGGCCCTTCTGGCGCACCGAAAACGTCCCGAACCCGCTGATCTTGACGGATTCTCCGCTTTCGAGCGCCTCGCTCATCTTGGCCAGGACGACTTCCAGCAGTTCGGCTGATTCGTTGCGGGAGAGGCCGACCTGGGTATAGATCGTCTCGGTCAGGTGCGCGCGGGTGACAGTGTTCATCCCCCCACGCTATGCAGAGCAGGCGCGCGCGTCAAGAATACTCTGCAATCAACGCGTTGGATCGGCACGATCCAGGAGCGTCAGAGCCTTACCAGCGCGCTGCCCCAGGTCAGCCCGCCGCCGAGGGCCTCCATCAGCACCAGGTCGCCGCGCTTGATCCGCCCATCGCCATAGGCCTGGGCCAGCGCCAGCGGGATCGAGGCGGCGGAGGTGTTGGCGTGCTGGTCCACCGTGATCACCACCCGCTCCGCCGGCAGCGACAGGCGCTTGCCGATCGCATCGATGATGCGCAGGTTGGCCTGGTGCGGCACCAGCCAGTCGACATCGTCGGCGGTCAGCCCATTGGCCGTCAGCGCCTCGGTCACCGCCCCGGCCAGCTTGGCCACCGCATGGCGGAACACCTCGTTGCCCTTCATCACCAGATGGCCCGGCCTGTCCGGCTGGCCCACGGCGCCGTCGACATAGAGAATATCGCCCAGGTCGCCCTGGGCATGCAGATGGGTGGACAGCACGCCCGGCTCGCCCGCCTCCCCCGAGGCGGTCCCGGCGCGCAGCACCACCGCCCCGGCCCCGTCGCCGAACAGCACGCAGGTGCCGCGGTCCTGCCAGTTCATGATGCGCGAATAGACCTCCGAGCCGATCACCAGCATGCAGCGCGCCTGGCCGGCACGGATCATCCCGTCGGCCACCGACAGCGCGTAGATGAAGCCGCTGCAGGCCGCGGACAGGTCGAAGCCGAAGCCGCCCGCGCCCAGTGCCGCCTGCACCCGCACGGCGGTGGCGGGAAACGCCTGGTCCGGGGTGGCGGTGGCCAGGATGATGCCATCGACCTGTGCGGCCTCGATCCCGGCATCGGCCAGGGCGACGCGCGCGGCGGCGGTGGCCATGAAGGCGCAGGTTTCATGCGCGCCGGCGATGTGGCGCTGGCGGATGCCGGTGCGCTCGCGGATCCATTCGTCGGAGGTATCGACGCGCTGTGCGAGTTCGGCGTTGGACACCACGCGCTCCGGCAGATAGGCGCCGATGCCGGCCAGCAGCGAGCGAAGCTGCCCCGCAGGCGCCGGCAGACCCATCTCAGCCGGCCGTGGCGAGGTGCGGTCCGCCGTCATCCCTGGCGACGCGAGTTGCCCTGGCGGCGCGATCTGCTGGTCCATCGCCTGTCCCGTCCCCTGTCGCCCCCGGGGCGCCGGACAGGCCGGAAAGCCGGACCAGCCCGTCGCGAATCCCGTCGTTGAATCGATGCACGACCATGTCCATAGCCACATCGATCGCAT
>JBIPLY010000130.1:0-9705 GCA_044369385.1 Acetobacteraceae bacterium
GGTCGGTGCCCAAGGCTGGATCGGCATGACCTGGCCGAAGCGATATGGCGGGCAGGAGCGCAGCGCGCTGGAGCGCTACGTGGTGCTGGAAGAGATGCTGGCCGCTGGCGCGCCGGTGTCCCACCACTGGATCGCCGATCGCCAATCCGGCCCGCTGCTGCTGCGCGTCGGCACCGACGAGCAGAAAAAGGCGATCCTGCCGCGCATCGCCCGCGGCGAGGCCATGTTCTGCATCGGCATGTCCGAGCCCGACAGCGGCTCTGACCTGGCCGCCACCCGCACCCGCGCCGTCAAGGTTCAGGGCGGCTTCGTGGTCAACGGCACCAAGGTCTGGACCTCCGGCGCGCATCAGGCGGACTTCATGATCCTGTTCTGCCGCACCGGCGCCGGCGAGCGCCACGAGGGCACCAGCCAGTTCCTGGTCGATCTGCGCGCCACGCCCGGCATCGCCATCCGCCCGATCCGGGCCCAGACCGGCGAACATCATTTCAACGAGGTGGTGTTCACCGACGTCTTCCTGCCGGAGACCGCCATCCTGGGGAAGGAGGGCGACGGCTGGAACCAGGTGACGAGCGAGCTGGCCTATGAGCGCAGCGGGCCGGAGCGGTTCCTGTCCTCCTTCCTGGTGATGGCGGAGATGATGCGCGTCCTGGGCCCGGAGCCGTCCGAGCGCGCCGCGATCGCCATCGGCCGGCTGGCCGCCCATATCCACGCCCTGCGCCGCATGTCGCGCTCGGTGGCCGGGATGCTGCAGTCCGGCGACAACCCGGCATTGCAGGCCGCGCTGGTCAAGGAGCTCGGCAACTCCCTGGAACAGGAAATCCCCGAGATCGCCCGCCTGCTGGTGGATTGCGAGCCCAGCCTGGACTCCGACGACCGCTTCCTGGCCACCCTGTCCCTGATCACCCTGCATGCGCCGTCCTTCTCGCTGCGCGGGGGTACGCGGGAGATCATGCGCGGGATGATCGCGCGGGGGCTGGGGCTTCGGTAGAAAGAAAGCATGTTCTTTTTTGAAAAAAAGAACTTTTTCCACTTTGCCCGCGCCTCCCCCAGAAAAGCCGGATGCCAACGGATAAAGTTTTTTTGCTTCTTTTTGTTCACAAAAAGAAGAATTTCTTGCCTTAACTTCTGCTGTGGGATTCACCAATGACCGACAAGATCCTCTACGAGCTGGACGCCTCCGGCATCGCCACGCTGACGCTGAACCAGCCCGAGGCCCGCAATCCGCTGACCGACCAGGATTTCATCGAGCGGTTCTGCGAGCTTTGCACCCAGATGCAGGACGACCCGACGGTGCGCGTGGCGATCCTGACCGGGTCCGGCAGCGCGTTTTCCTCCGGCGGCAACGTCAAGCGCATGGCCGAGGCCGGCGAGGAACGGCGCACCAACCCGATCGGCACCCGCGGCTACTATCGCAAGGGCATCCAGCGCCTGCCGTTGGCGCTGGAGAAGCTGGATGTGCCGATCATCGCCGCGGTGAACGGCCCGGCGATGGGGGCGGGCTGCGACCTGACCACGATGTGCGACATCCGCATCGCCGGCGAGAGTGCGCGGTTTGCCGAAAGCTTCGTCAAGCTCGGCCTGGTCGCCGGCGATGGCGGCTCCTGGCTGCTGCCGCGCGTGGTCGGGTTGTCCAAGGCCTATGAGCTGGCGCTGACCGGCGATACCATAGACGCGCAACAGGCGCTGGCCTGCGGCCTGGTGTCGCAGGTGGTGCCGGATGCCGAGCTGATGGCGGCCGCCCGCAAGCTCGCCCTGCGCATCGCCGCCAACCCGCCGCAGGCCGTGCGCATGACCAAGCGCCTGATCCGCGAGGGCCAGCAGATCCGGCTGGACACGCTGCTGGAGATGGCCGCCTCCTTCCAAGCGCTGGTTCACACCACCGAGGATCACCGCGAGGCGGCGACCGCCTTCGTCGAAAAGCGCAAGCCGGTGTTCCGCGGGAGCTGAGCGGATGCCTGGCACAATCGGCTTCGTCGGCCTGGGCGTGATGGGCGAGCCGATGTGCCGCCGCGTGGCGCAGCACAGCGGGCGCCCTGTGGTGGCCTTCGACATGTCCCCTGCCCCGCTGGAGCGGCTGGCGGCCTATGGGGTGACGGCAGTCGCCAGCCTCGCCGCCCTGGCCGAGGCTGCCGAGACGATCATGCTGGTGCTGCCCGGCGGCCCGCAGCTCGAGGCAGTGGGCCGCGGCCTGCTCGCCCATCTGCGGCCGGGACAGGGCATCGTCGATCACGGCACCTCGCCGGTGGCCCTCACCCGGGCGCTCGCTGCCGAATGCGCCGCCCTCGGCGTGGCCTATGCCGATGCCCCGATCGCGCGCACCCGCCAGGCCGCCGAGGCCGGCACGCTCAGCATCATGGTCGGTGCGGACGACGCCACCATGGCGCGCATCCGCCCGATCCTGGCCTGCTGCGCCGATGAGATCACCCATTGCGGCCCGGTCGGCGCCGGCCAGGTGGTCAAGCAGATGAACAACATGGTGCTGTTCCAGACCGTCGTCGCGCTGTCCGAGGCGCTGGCCATCGGCCGCGCCGCCGGCGTCGATGCGGCCCTGCTGTTCGACACCCTGACCAAGGGCTCCGCCGATAGCTTCGCGCTGCGCAACCACGGCATGAAGGCGGTACTGCCGGATGCCTTCCCGGAGCGCGCCTTCTCCACCGAATACGCGCAGAAGGACCTGTCCTATGCGCTGGACCTGGCGCAACAGGCCGGGCTCGCCGTGCCGGGCGCCGAGGCCGCGCGCGACTACCTCGCCGCCGCGGCCGACGCCGGGTTCGGCACGCTCTACTGGCCGGTGATCGCCCGCATGGTGGCAAGCCGGCCGTAGGGCGCGGCTTCACCCGGCCGCGCGATCCAGCTTGGCGTAGAAATCGGCGAAGATCGCGTCGCGGTCGACCGCATGCGCCTCGCGCATCAGCGGGCCATCGGCACGCGGCTGCCAGACCAGGTCGTCGCCCAGCAGCGGCGTGGTGGTGAGGTGCGTGGGCACCCAGTCCGGGTTGATGAGCCAGGCGATGTTGATGATGTCCCACATCACCCAGGTGCGCCGCTCCCGATCGGTGACCGCGCGCATCTCATGCAGCGGATTATGCGTGTAGAGGTGATGCAAATAGTCGCCGATGGCGCCGCGCCCCTTCACCCATTGCTGCATCTCCGGCAACGAGATGCGCAGCTGTGCGCCGACATGGAAGCCCGGCAGGTAGACATTGGCCACGCCGCACGCGAACAGCAGCTGGGAGGCCAGCACGTCCTCGACCAGGTTCAGCGACATCTCGTTGTTGATCCGCATCGTGGTCGGGAACCCCGAGGTCCAGACCACGACCAGGTTGCGGATGATCGACGGTTCCATCAGCAGCGCGCTGGCGATGTTGGTGACGCACCCGATCGCACAGACGTAGAGCGGCCGGTCCGAGGCGGCCAGCGCGCGCGCGATGATCCGCTCGGCCGAGGGGGTGCGCAGCGGGCGGTCGAGCGAGGTCAGGAACGCGTCCGAGCCGCGGAAAACCACGCCCGCGGCATCCATCCCCAGCTTGTCGAAAACCCGCACCGCCTCGGCATGGCTGCGCTCGGCTCCTTCCGCGGCTGTGACGAACACGGTGTCCCGGGGATCGCGGCCCAGGCGCCAGTGCCCCTCGATCCAGCTGCCATAGCGGCTGACCAGGACCGCCTCCCGCTCGGTCTGTGCGCCGCCGCGCCGCAGGATGTGCTCGGTCTCCAGGAAATCCGCCCGCTTGTGCAGGATCGAATAGGGCTCGATGGTGATCCCCTCGACCTCGATGTGCTCCGGCGAGAGCATCGCCCAGGCGATGGCGAACTGGTCGTCGATCTCATTGGCCGCGTCGGTGTCCAGGATCATGCGCATGCGCCCCTTGGGCAGCGCCAACAGCCGGCGGCGCTGGTCATCCGTCAGTGTCGGGAAGCGCCGCAGGATCTCCGCCGGTATCGCCATGGTCGCATTCCCCCTGTTGCTTGCCGTCGCCCCGTTGCCCGGCGGCCGATGCCGCAGAGTGGCGCGGTCCCGGGCGCGGTGGCAAGCGAGGCGCATTGACAGGCCCCCCGGCGGCTCGCCACGATCAACCTCCGCCGCGCCGATGCGCTGCGGCAAGACGAAGCTGCCAACCCAATGGCCCGGTGGAAACGTGACGGACCTGACGCTGCGCGGCATCGAGAAGCGGTTCGGATCCTTCGTGGCACTCGAAGGGCTGGATCTCGATGTGCGATCCGGCGAGCTGGTGTCGCTGCTCGGCCCCTCCGGCTGCGGCAAGACGACGACGCTGCGCCTGATCGCCGGGCTGGAGGTGCCGGATGGGGGCGAGATCCTGTTCGACGGCCGCGACGTCTCAGGCCTGGCGATCCAGCAGCGCAATGTCGGCATGGTGTTTCAGCGCTATGCGCTGTTCCCGCACATGAGTGTCGAGCGCAACGTCTCCTTCGGCCTGCGCGTGCGCGGCCTGCCCAAGCCGGAGATCGCGCGCCGGGTGGACGAGATGCTGGATGTGGTGCAGCTCACCGCCTTCCGGCACCGCTTCCCCTCCCAGCTGTCCGGCGGGCAGATGCAGCGGGTGGCGATCGCGCGCACGCTGGTGACCAATCCGGCCGTGCTGATGATGGATGAACCGCTGGCCAACCTCGACACCAAGCTTCGCGGCGAGATGCGGGTATTCATCCGCGGGCTGCAACGCCGGCTGGGCATCACCCTGGTGTTCGTCACGCACGACCAGGTGGAGGCGCTGGAGCTGTCAGACCGCGTGGCGGTGATGTTTGACGGGCGCGTGGCGCAGTACGACGTGCCCGATGCGATCTACCACCGCCCGCGATCGGCCGCGGTGGCCCGGTTCTTCGGCATGCCGAACCTGTTCGAGGGCGTCGTGCGGCGCGATGGCGCGGCCGCGGCGGTGGAGACACCTTTTGCCGTCCTGCCGGTCGCCGATGCCGCCGGGCACGCCGACGGCGCGCGGGTCACCGTGATGCTGCGCAGCGAATGCGCGCTGCTGTCCCGGCCGCCGGAACCGCCAACGCTCCAGGGTGGGGCGATGGCCGGCACGATCGAGACGGTCGATTTCTTCGGCGCCATCGTCAGCTACGGGGTGCGCACCGGCACGGCGCTGCTGCGCGTGGACGAGATGTCCCGCCGGCACATGGCCGTTGGCGACGCGGTGCAGATCACGATCCCGACCGAGCATATCTGGGTGGTGCCTGAAACCTCAGCGACGGCAACAACGAACAAGCGATGACACCGCAGCGACGGGTCACGAAGGGGAGGCAACCATGCTGAGGCTTGGCACATTCATCACCGGCCTGATGCTGATGGGGGCGGTGGCGCTGGGAGCATCCTGGACCCCCGCCGCCGCCCAGCCCGCCGATGACGTGGAGCGTTTCCGCGCCGAGTTCCTCGCCGGCCGGCTGTCATGGGCGGATGTGACGGCCCGCGCCCGCAAGGAGGGTCGGGTCAACTTCTACCACTGGGGCGGCTCGGACGACCTCAACGTCTGGGTGGACAGCGTCGCCCGGCCGGAGATCCGCGAGCAGGGCGTGGCGCTGCAGGCGCGGCGTGTCGCCGGGACCCGCGAGGCAGTGGACCTGGTGATCGCCGAGACGCGGGCCGGGCGCGGCCTGGGCCGCGGCAGCGTCGATGTGGTTTGGCTCAACGGCGAGAATTTCTTCACCCTGAAGCAACAGGGCCGGCTGTTCGGCGCGTTTGCGAAGCTGTTGCCGAACTCGCGCAACTTCGAATGGGACGCCGCCGATCCCCGCGCGCAGCTCAACCTGCGCGACTTCGGCGTGGACACCGAGCTGGCCGAGCTGCCGTGGTCCGGGCAGCAATATGTCTGCGCCGTCAATCGCGCGCTGATGCGCAAGGAAGACACGCCCTCGACCTTTCCGGATCTGCTGGCCTATCTCACCCGCAACCCGGGCAAGTTCACCTACGTCAAGCCGCCGCAATTCGTCGGCAACACCTTCGTGCAAGCCGCGATGTATGCGTTCAACCCGGACGGCACCGGCGCCGCGCCGTTCCAGAAGTCGCGCCAGGAGCTCGGCGCCGCCGAAATCGCCCGGCTGATCAAGCCCGGCATGGAGTTCCTGCAACGCCTGGAGCCGCTGCTGCTGGGCGGCGCGCCGGGGCGGATGGCGCAGCACCCGGCCAGCGCCCAGGCCGCACAGGCGCTGTTCCGCAACCGCGAGATCCACATGACCTGCGCCTTCGGCCTGTATGCGGTGGCCACTTTGCGGGACAGCGGCGCCTATCCGGATACCGCCGAGGAGATCATCTTCCCGGTGCGAACCATGATCAAGAACAAGAACTACCTGGCGATCCCGTCCAACGCGCCCAACCCCGCCGCCGCGCTGGTGTTCATCAACCACATGGCGTCGGTCGATTCGCAGGTCTCCCGGCTGAAGCTGCTGGGCAGCCCGCCGGGCATCGACATCTGGCGCCTGTCGCCGGCGGACGCGCAGAAGCTGCAAGCGGTCGAGCCGCCGCATTTCGGCGTGACCGCGGCCGAGCTGGACGCCAACATCGCGCCGGACACCAATGCCTCGCTGATCGACGTGATCAAGGGCGTGTGGATCGAGCTGATCGAGCGCGGCTCCACCCGGCCGATCGAGGAGATCGTGGCCAACGTGATCGCCGGGCTGAAATGAGCGGGCGACGATGACGCAGCCAGGCGCCCCGGGCTGGCTGACGCTGCTGAAGCTCGCGCCGGTGGCGCTCTGCCTGGGCGGGTTGTTCGGCGTGGCCACCGTGATGGCCTTCGCGCAAAGCCTGGGCTACGCGCCGTGGTTCAACATCAACACCTTCCCCGATTTCAGCCATTTCGGCGCGTTGTGGGGCGGACAGGCGTTCTGGCTGTCGCTCGGCCTCACGCTGTACTACGCATTTGCCGCCACCGCGATTGCTCTGGTCCTGGCGATCGTGCTGGCGCTGGCGCTGATCCGCAGCTTCCCGGGCAAGGCGCTCTACAAATACGTCTACAAACTGCCGATCATGATCCCGTACACCGTGGGCATCGCGCTGGCGGTGGTGATGATGGGCAAGGGCGGGCTGATGTCGCGCCTGGCCGCCTTCGCCGGGCTGATCGACGACCCGTCGCAATTTCCCAGCCTGCTGAACAGCCATGCCGGCTGGGGCATCATCGCGGTCTATGTCTGGAAGCAGGCGCCGTTCATGACGCTGACGATCTACGCCGTGCTGCTGGGCATCGGCCGCGAGACCGAGGAGGCGGCCTACATCCTGGGCGGCAGCAAGTGGCAGACCTTCCGCCAGGTCACGCTGCCGCAGATCCTGCCGGGCATCGTGACCGCCACGCTGATCTGCTTCGCCTTCAACATCGGCCACTTCGAAGCGCCGCTGGTGCTGGGCGGCGGCTTCCCGGATACGCTGCCGGTGATCGCCTGGCAGTATTTCAACGATGCTGACTACACAAAGCAGCTTCAGGGCATGGCAACCGTTGTGACCATCTTCCTGGTGGCCGGCGCGATCGTCTTCGCCTACCTGCTGGCCTACCGGCGCTATGAGCGCGCCCGGGGCCGGGTGTAGCGCGATGCGCAGCACCCGAAACCGGATCGCCGGCCTGTCGCCGTTCCAGAAATTCTACCTGGCGGCCTTCGCGGCCGTGGTCATGGGGCCGTTCCTGCCGCTGCTGATCCAGTCCTTCGCCTTCCGGTGGGACTGGCCGGACGTGCTGCCCGCGCAATGGTGGTGGGAGATGCGCGGCCGCACGCGGATGCCGCAGTCATGGGACTACGTGTTCTCGCCCTACAGCCGGCTGTGGGAGGCCACGCTCAACACGCTGCTGATCGCGCTGACGGTGACGCCGCTGGCGCTGCTGATCTGCCTGCCGGCCGCGCGGGTGCTGGCGCGCGAGAACTTCCGCGGCAAGGCCGGCTTCGAGTTCTTCCTGACGCTGCCGTTGATTGTGCCGGATGTCGCGATCGGCATCGGGCTGTTGGTGATCTTCATCCATCTCGGCCTGGCCGGCACCTATCCGGGCATCGTGATCGCGCATCTGATCCCGACCATCCCGTACATGATCCGGATGCTGACCGCGGTGTATCAGGGGCTCGACCGGGTGTTCGAAGAACAGGCCTATCTGCTCGGCGCCAGCCGGCTGCAAACCCTGCGCATGGTGACCCTGCCGATGCTGATGCCCGGCGTGGTGGCGGGCTGCCTGTTCACCTTCCTGATTTCCGCCAACATCTTCCTGCTGACCTTCTTCCTCGGCCAGGGCAGCATCATCACGCTGCCGACGCTGCTCTTCGCCAAGATAAGCGGTGGCGTGGTCGACGCCTCGGCCGCCGGGCTCACGCTGCTGGTGTCGCTGCCCGGCATCATCCTGCTGATCGTCTCGGAGCGCTTTCTGAAGGAGGAGGCGTTCGGCAAAGGCTTCGGCAACTGATGCCGCGGCTCACCGCCGCCGCCGCAGCGCCTCGATCCCGATCACCCACAGGATCTTCACCCCCGCCTTGACCGAGCCCGAGATCGTGCCGGACACCTTGGACTGCCCGATCCGCCGCCGATACCCCACCGGGATCTCGGCACAGCGCAGCCCTCGCCCGGCCGCGCGCACCTGCATTTCCACCGTCCAGCCGAAATTGCGGTCCTGCATCTCCAGCCGCGCCAGCGCCGCGCGGGTGATGGCGCGGAACGGGCCAAGATCGGTGAACCGCACCCCCCATAGCAGCCGGATCAACCAGCACGACAGCGCGTTGCCGAAGCGCTGCACCGGCGTCAGCGACCCCGGCTCCGCGCCCAACGGCCGCGAGCCGATCACCATCTCCGCCGTCCCCGTCACGATCGGCGCCAACAGCCGGCCCATTTCCTCCGGCCGGTCGGAGGCATCGGCATCCATGAACACCACCGTGTCGATCCCCGGCGACAACGCGGCGATCCCCGCCAGGCACGCCTGCCCATAGCCCCGCCGCGGCTCGGAGACCACCCGCGCCCCCAGCCCGGCGGCAACGGTTGCAGTCGCGTCGCGGCTGCCATTGTCCACCACGATCACCTCCAGCACCCAGCCCGGAATCGCCGGCAGCACATGCGGCAGGGCCGGCGCCTCGTTCAGCGCCGGGATCACCACCGCCACCCGCAATCCGCCAGGGGAACTCATGTCCGCCACCTGCCCCAGACCACCACCGCCACCACCGCCAGCAGCGCAAACACCGCCTCATACCCCGCCACCCGCAACGGTCCGGACAGCCAGTACACCGGCACCAACGCCGCCGGCAGCAGCAGCGCCCGGCACCCCAACAGCGTCGCAAACGGCATGAACCAGACCACGTACCAGGGAAACTGCGTCGGCGAGAGATAGAACACCGCCGCCGCCACCACCAAAACCCGCCCCGCCGTCACCACCTCCCCACCAGGCGCCCGCACCGCCACCGCCAACGCCACGCCAGCCCCCGCCAGCCCCAGCGCCAGCCGCAGCCCCGGCTCCGCCTCCCCACCCAGCAACGCCAGGGCCCAGGCAAACGGCGCATTCCCCGCCACCCAGGCGCGCGCATAGGCAACAAGCCCCGCATCCCCAGCCCAAGCCGTCGCCAACAGCGGCACCAGCACGACCGCCGAACTCACCGCCAGCGCCAACCCCGCCGGCACCACCGCCCCCCGCGGCAAAACCCGCCCCAACACCGGCGCCAGCAGCAACGGCCAGACCTTCACCCCCGCCGCCAGCCCCAACAGCACCCCCGTCGCCACCCCCCGCCCGG
>JBIPLY010000498.1:0-3015 GCA_044369385.1 Acetobacteraceae bacterium
GCTCGCTGGGCATCGCGCCGACCGGCAATGTCGACCCGCAGCGGCGCTACCCCAGCATGTTCGAGCCGATCCACGGCAGCGCCTTCGACATCACCGGCAAGGGCATCGCCAATCCCGTGGCCAGCTTCTGGACCGCCAGCATGATGCTGGACCACCTGGGCGAGCGGGCGGCGGCGTCGGTGCTGATGACGGCGATCGAGCAGGTCTGCGCCGCCGGCATCCTCACTCCCGATCTCGGCGGGCGCGCCACGACCAGGGAGGTCACCGCGGCGATGCTCCAGGCGCTGGCCGGCCTCAACCTGCCGCAGGTCTGAGGCGATGGCCCGCCCGCCGCAGGACCAGGGCGAACGGCCGCCGACCCTGGCGGACCTGGCCAGCGGGGCGGTGCCGGCCAAGGTGGCGCGGCGCATCGAGGCGCGCGAGCCGCAGCCGCGAAAACGCCGGGTGCGCCGCCCGCGTTCGCGCATCTGGGGCTGGCTGATCGGGCTTTCGGTGGTGATGCTGCTGGCCGGCGGGGCGGCGGCGGGGGGCCTGGCCTGGTTCCTGCTGGACACCGGGCGGACGCCGCGCGAATGGGCACCGTATCTGGAACGCCGGGCGCAGGGCAACAATGCGCTGTTCGTGGCCGCGGCCGGCTGGGTGGCGGGCCATCTGCGCGCCGCCGACCTGCTGGCGCGCAGCGGCGAGCCGGAACTGCCGCCCGGCGCCGGGGCGTCGCAGGCCCGCGCGGGTGCGGCCGCGCCCGGGGCGCGGCTGGTCACCAACTTCGCCCAGCTGGCCGCCGCGGTCGGGGCTGCCACGCCCGGGCAGGTGATCACCCTGGTGCCCGGCACCTATGCGATCGACGGGCGCGGCCTGCGCCTGGACCGGCCGGGCCGCGCCGGGGCGCCGATCACCATCCGCGCCGAGAAGCTGGGCGATGCGGTGATCACCTCGCGCGTGGCCGAGGCGATCAAGATCTCCGCGCCGTACTGGGTGCTGGAGAACCTGGTGATGCGCGGCGCCTGTCCCGCGCACAGCGACTGCGAGCATGCCGCCCATGTCGTGGGCGATGCCCAGTACACCGTCATCCGCAACAACGTGTTCGCGGACTTCAACGCCCAGATCAAGATCAACGGCGAGGGCGGGATGTTTCCCGACAACGGCCGGATCGAAGGCAACACCCTGGTCAACTCGACCCCGCGCGACACCCTGGCGCCGGTCACGCCGATCGACCTGGTGGCGGCCAGCGGCTGGCGCATCGTCGGCAACTTCATCGCCGACTTCCAGCGCAAGGGCGGCGGCGGGGCCACCTATGGCGCCTTCATGAAGGGCGAGGGCAGCGCCACCGTGATGGAGCGCAACGTGGTGCTGTGCGAGTGGAAGCTGCGGCGCAGCCCCGGGTCAAACAGCGGGGGCCCGAATATCGGCCTGTCGATCGGCGGCGGCGGCGCCTTTCCCGATGCGATCAAGCGCGAACTGGGCAAGACCGGGCATGAGCAATCCGGCGGCGTGATCCGCGACAACCTGATCGCCTTCTGCAGCGATGTCGGCATCTACGTGAACAAGGGCCACCGCTCGACCATCGCCCACAACACGCTGCTGGACACCGCGGGGATCGGGGTGCGCTTTGCCGAGTCCTCGGCCGATGTGGTGGCCAACCTGGTCGACGGCGCGGTGCAGGCGCGCGACGGGGCGCTGGTGCGGGCGTCGGACAATGTCGGCGGCGGGCTGCTGGGCCTGTTCCTGGGCAGCCATCCGGTGCGCGAGCTGTTCCGCGACGTGGCCAGGCTGGACCTGCGCTGGCGCGAACGGCCGGAGCCGGTGACCAGCGGCGACCTGCGCCGCGACCTGTGCGGGGCGGAACGCACCGGGCGGGTGATGCCGGGCGCCTTCGAGGATTTTTCCCCGTGCCGGCGGCCGGAGCGGTGAAGCGGCGCGATTGACGGCGCGCGGCGGCGCTCGTTATGTTTAGCGGAATATAGCGGCAGGCGCCGCACGGAGTTCTGTGATGCGCACCCTGATGCGGCGCGCCCTGGTCGCCGGGCTGGCGGCCGCCGTTCCGGCCGGTGCCTGGGCGCAGCCGGCCGCGGAGCCGCTGGTGGCCGCGGCGGCGGATCTGAAGTTCGCGCTGGATGCGGTGGCGCGCCAGTTCCGTGCCGAGACCGGCGCCGGGCTGCGCATCGTCTATGGCTCCTCCGGCAACTTCACCCACCAATTGCTGCACGGCGCGCCGTTCGAGCTGTTCCTGTCCGCCGATGAGGGCTTCGTGTTCCGTCTCGCCGATGCCGGGCGCACGCTGGACCGCGGCACGCTGTATGCCGAAGGGCGGCTGGTGCTGTTCGCGCCGCACGGCTCGCCGCTGGGCGTGGATGCCGGGTTCGCCGGGCTGCGGGCCGCGCTGGCCGCGGGCCGCATCCAGCGCTTCGCCATCGCCAACCCCGCGCACGCCCCCTATGGCCGCGCGGCGGAGCAGGCGCTGCGCAGCCAGGGGCTGTGGGAGGCGCTGGCGCCGCACCTGGTGCTGGGCGAGAACGTGGCGCAGGCGGCGCAGTTTGCCGCCAGTGCGGCCAGCCAGGGGGGGATCATCGCCTATTCGCTGGCGCTGGCGCCCGAGGTCGGCCGGCTTGGCCACTTCGCGGTGATCCCGGCCGAATGGCACGCCGCGCTGCTGCAACGCATGGTGCTGATGCGCGATGCCGGGCCGGTGGCGCGTGCCTTCCATGACTATCTCCAGCAGCCGGCGGCGCGCGCGGTGCTGCGCCGCTTCGGCTTCGCGCGGCCCGGCGAGGTCGCCTGAGCGGATGGATTGGGCGGCACTGGCGCTTTCACTGAAGCTCGGCGGCGCGACGGTCGCCATCCTGTTGCCGGTCGGGCTGCTGGTGGCGCGGTGGCTCGCCTATGGCCGGTTCCGCGGCAAGGCCGTCGTCGAGGCGCTGCTGGCGCTGCCGCTGGTGCTGCCGCCGACGGTGCTGGGGTTCTACCTGCTGGTGGCCTTCGGCGCCGATACGCCCCTGAGCCGGCTATGGACTTCGC
>JBIPLY010000131.1:0-9695 GCA_044369385.1 Acetobacteraceae bacterium
TCGCCTCTCCGCCTCCATGTGAATCTTGCCTTCTTGCGCCTCAGGCATGGCGCATGTGGCCATATGCGATCGCCCTGCCTTGGGGGAGAGGGTTGGGTGAGGGGTCACACCCCCCCAGAATCCAGAAAAAAGTCCTTGCCATCCGCAATTGGTTAGAATATAATTCTAACCATGACACAGATCGAGGACTCCCCCCTAGGCCAGGCGCTCGCCGCGATCATCGCCCTGCTGATCGCCGCCCTCGCCGAAACCGCCCGCGAGCAGCCCCTGCTCGCCGGGGGATGCCGCGCGGCCATTCGCCAACTGGAACAGACCTCCAAACGCTTCCAGGCCCTGGCCAACGAATGGCACGCCGCCCGATCCCCAATCCCGACAAGTAGGGCGGGCTTCAGCCCGCCAGGCCGCCCGGGCGTCACCCCGCCGCGCCCCACGCCCCATCCCGCCCTCACTCCGCCACGCCGCCGGGACCATTCGTCCCCGCGCGGCCCCATCGCGCGCGCCCACCGCGCCGCCGCCCGCGCCCCACCCACGCCCGGAGTCCGTCGCAGCCGCGAAAAAACTCCCCCGGGCACCCCCCGGCCGGGAGCCGCCCCCATGTACGCCTACCCGTGCCGATCGAACACCACCGCCCCGCCCAGGATCGTCATGTCGGCCCGCGTGGCAAAAAGCTCCTCCGCCCCCCCGGCGAAGATGTCGCGCGACAGGATTGCCACATCGGCCAACTGCCCCGGCACCAGCCTCCCCCGCCTCGCCTCGGCGAACTGGGTATAGGCCCCGGCCCAGGTGAAGGCGTGCAGCGCCTCGGCCATCGACACCGCCTGGTCGGGCCCCAGCACCGTGCCATGCCGCGTCGCCCGCGTGATCATGGCGTGGATGTTCGGCATGGCATCGGTCTCGGACACCGGCGCGTCCGAGCCGGCGGCCGGATGCATCCCGGCGTCGATCCAGGCCCGCATCGGATTGGCCGCCTCCGCCCGCGCCCGGCCGAGGTTCTGCACATACATGTCGCCGAACTCGTGCATGAAGATCATCTGCGGCACCGCCTCGATCCCGCGCGCCGCCATGCGGACGATCTGGTCCGGGCGGACGAACTCGCAATGCTCGATCCGGTGCCGCCGCCCGGCCAGCGGGTGCTCCGCGCTGTCCATCGCCTCGAACCCCGACAGCGTCGCCTCGATCCCCGCATCGCCGATCGCATGGATGGCCAGCTGCCAGCCCAGCCGGTGATACTTGGCCAGCAGCCCGTGGAACTGCTCGCGCGGGAAGATGAACATCCCGGTGCCCTGCGGTTCGTTGCCATGCGGGGCATAGGGCTCGCTCATCGCCGCACTGCGCCCGCCGGCCGAGCCGTCCGCGAACACCTTCATCGCCCCCCAGCGCAGCATGTCGCCCCCGTCCATCGGCCGGATGCCGCGCGCCCAGACCGCATCGGCAATGCCATCCGGATTGCCCGCCAGACACCCCCACACCCGCAGCGGCAACCGCCCGCCGTCCCGCGCGGCGTGATAGGCATCGACCTCCCGCATCCCGGCCACCATGCCGACATTGGCATCCATCACCGCGGCAAACCCCTGCGAAAGCATGTGCCGCCCGGCCCGCTCGATCGCATCGACAAGCTGCGCATCCCCCGGCTTGGCGATATGCGCCCGCACCAGGCGGATGGCGCTCTCATGCAGCACCCCGTTCGCCCGCCCCTCGCGCCGCTCGATCAGCCCGCCCGGCGGATCGGCCGTCCCGTCCTCGATCCCGGCCAGCGCCAGCGCGGTGCGGCTCGCCACCGCCGCATGGCCGCAGGTCCGCACCGCCAGCACCGGATGCCCGGGTGCGGCCGCCTCCAGCTCATCGGCGTTGGGAAACCGGTTCTCGCGCAGCTCGGTATCGTCCCAGCCGCGCCCCACGATCCACCCGCCCGGCGCCGTCGCCCGCGCCGCCGCCCGGATGCGCTCCAGCAGCAGGTCCATGCTGCTGACCTCCGGCGCGCGCAGGTTCACCTGCCCCATCCCCAGCCCCATCGGCAGCAGATGCTGGTGGCTGTCGTTGAACGCCGGCACCGCCAGCCGGCCGCCCAGGTCGATCCGCTTCGTCCCCGGCCCCGCCAGCGCCGCCACCGCCTCGCGCGCGCCCACCGCCACCACCCGCCCGCCATGGATCGCCAGCGCCTCGGCAAACCCCTCGCGCAGCCCGCGCCACACGCGCCCGCCGGTGATCAGGATATCGGCATAGCTCATTCGTCGGTTCCTCCGCTGCGCGCGGTGTGGCGCGGCCGCCGCAGACCGTCAAGCGATGGTCGCGCCCGCGCAGCGGATGTATCATGCCGCCATGGAACGCATGATCGAATCGCTGCTGCTCGGCACCCGCTGGCTGCTGCTGCCGCTTTACGTGGCGCTGATCGCCTCGGTGGTGGCGATCTACGTGATGGTCGGGCGCGAGCTGGTCCATCTGTTCGGCAGCATCCTGACCATCCCGGAATCGGAGATGGTGCTGATCCTGCTGGCGGTGCTCGATCTGTGCCTGGTGGCCAACCTGCTGGTGATGGTGGCGATCTCCTCCTACGAGAGCTTCATCTCGCGCATCGAGGTCGCCGACGAGAGCACCAAGCCGGAATGGCTCGGCAAGCTCGACAGCGGCAACGTCAAGCTGAAGGTCTCGCTGTCGATCGTCATGATCTCGGCAATCCACCTGCTGCGCGCCTTCATGATGGAGACCACCACGGAGCGGCTGGTGGTGATGGGCGGCGTGCATATGGTGTTCGTGGTCTCCGCCGTGCTGCTGGCCGTGGTCGACCGCCTGCACCGCAAGACGCATTGACCACCCGCCATCACCCGCCCGCAGCGGCGCGCAGCTCCTCGCGGATCGCCCCGTTCAGCACCTGCTCCAGTGCCGTGACCGCGCGGGCGGCATCCCCGCCATCCATCACCCGGTGATCGACCGACAGGTAGATGTCCACCCCGCCATCGGCATCGATCGGCCCGTAGTTGAGAAAACTGGTCCAGACCGGAATCGTGCCGACGATCGCCGCCCCGTGCGAGCCCAGCGGCGAGATGGCAAACGTGCCGAAGTAGTTGGGCACCTGCCGCCCCAGGTTCAGCGCCAGCCACAACCCCAGCCGCCGCAGCGGCAGCGGCAGCCCGGCCAGCATCAGCAGGCGGCGGAAATCGGCGATGCTGTCGATCGGCGCCGATTTGTGGTGCCGCATCGCCGCGGCCAGCGCGCCCAGCGGCGCCGAAGCCGGGTCCTTCAGCCGGGCCAGGAACAGCGCCTTCTCGGTCGGGGCCGCTTCCGGCCAGTCGCGCTCGATGATGATGCTGGCCACGCTGTGCGGCAGCTCATACAGGTGCGGCCAGGGCAGCTTGGCATAGACCCGCCGCAGATGCGCCATGTCGCGCGCCACCAGCGCATAGGCCTTGGCGAACACCACCGGCCAGGGAATGCGCGCCGCATCCCGCGGCCCGATCAGCCCGCCCACGCCAATCCGCGTCCGCAGCGTCGCGCGCGGAAACCCCAGCGAGGCGTGCGACAGGTCCGTCAGGATGCGCCGCGGCCGCGACAGCGCGACCATCCGGCCTTTCACGGCCGCAGCTCCAGCCCGCCATCGACGGTGATCGTGCTACCGGTGACATAGGAAGCCGCCTCGCCGGCCAGGTACAGCGCCGCCGCGGCGATATCCTCCGGCCGCCCGATCCGCCGCATCGGGATCAGGTCGAGCTTGGCCGCGCGCCAGGCGGGATCGGCCAGCGCCACCCGGTTCAGGTCGGTCTCGATCGTCCCCGGCGCGATCAGATTGACGGTGACGCCGCTCGGCGCCAGCTCCAGCGCCAGGGTGCGCGCCATCTGCATCATCCCCGCCTTGCCCGCGGCATAGGCGACCAGGCCGGGATTGGGGGTGAACTGGTTCACCGAGGAGACCAGCACGATCCGCCCCCAGCCGCGCCCCACCATGTCGCGCGCCGCGTCCTGCGCGGTGGCGAAGGCGGCATGCAGGTTGACCGTGTGCAGCCGCGCCCACTCGTCGTCCCCGGTCTCCAGCGCCGGCTTGCGCAACAGGATCGCGGCCGTGCCGACCAGGATGTCGACCCCGCCCAGGGCCGCGATGCTGTCGCGCACCACGCCGCGCGCGGCGGCGATATCGGAAAAATCCGCCTCCAGCGCCAGCGCCCGGCGCCCCATCGCCGTGAACTCCTCCACCAGCACGGCCGCTTGCGCCGCCTGGCCCAGATGATGGATCGCCACATCCGCCCCGGCCTGCGCCAGGCCGCGCGCGATGGCCCGCCCGATCCCGTCGCTGCCCGCCCCGGTCACCAGCGCCCGCCGCCCCGCCATGCTCATCGCCACCATGCCTCCGGCTCTCCGATCCCCGGCAGCACCCGTTGCACGGCCGCAGCAATGGCCAGCAGCCGGGCGTCGTCGCCATGGCGCCCCACGATCTGCAAGCCCAGCGGCCGCCCCCGAATGCCAAACCCGCACGGCACCGACACCGCCGGCACCCCGGCCAGGCTGAACGGCCGGGTATAGGGCGCGGTATCCGGCCGGCTGAAATGGTCGGGCAGGTCAAGATCCCCGGCCTCCTCCGGCGTCGTCGGCAGGATCAGCGCATCCACCCCGTCCATCGCTGCCGCAAGCTCGGCGCGCAGTTCCTCGCGCCGCCGCCGCGCATCGGCCACCGCCGCGTCGGGGATCAGCGCCCCGAGCGCGAAGCTGCGCCGCGTCAGCGGGTTCAGCTTGCCGGGATGGGCGGCCAGCGTGCCGCGCCAGCGCGCGAACGCCTCCGCCCGGGCGATCAGGAAGTAGCACTGGTTGAACACCGCCGCCGACGGCAGCGCCACCCCCTCCACCCGCGCGCCGGCACCCGCCAGCGCCACCCGCGCCGCCGCAAACGCCGCCGCCATCGCCGCCCCGGGCGGGGCATGGTCCAGCAACGCCTGCGGCACCCCCAGCCGCAGCCCGGCCAGCGCCACCGGCGGATGCACGCCCGTGCCCGACAGCACCGCGAAGACCCGCGCACACTCCGCCGCCGTGCGCGCGATCGGGCCGAGCACATCCAGGCTCTCCGCGAAGGGCAGGGCGCCCGCCATCGGCACCGCGCCAAGCGTCGGCTTGAACCCCACCACCCCGCAGAAGCTCGCCGGCAGGCGGATCGACCCGCCGGTATCCCCGCCCAGCGCCGCATCCGCGATCCCGGCCGCCACCGCCACGGCACTGCCGCTGGAAGACCCGCCAGGATCGGCGCCGGGCGCCCAGGGATTGACCGCCGGCGGCGCGGGCGACTCGCGGCTCGGCCCGCCAACGGACAGCTCCCAGCAATTCGCCTTGCCCAGGATCACCGCCCCCGCCGCCCGCAGCCGCGCCACCGCCGGCGCATCGGCCAGGGCCGGCGGCGCATCGGCGAACAGCGCCGCGTTCCCGGTGGTCGGCAATCCCGCCACATCCACCACATCCTTGATCGCCACCGTCATGCCCGCCAGCGCCCCCGCACCGCCCGGCGCGGGGCGCGCCCAGGCGATCATCGCATGCAGCGTGTCGGTCATCCGCGCCGCGCCACGGCGGCCACGGCGGCGGCCAGCATCGGCAGTTGCGCCGCCAGGAACGCCACATCGGCCGCCGGCAGCACGATCCCCGCCCGCGCCAGCGCCGCGCGCACGATCTCCTGGTCAGACTCCATGCCGGCCTCCTTTTGCCCCCATGTTGCCCCGCCCGCCGCTTCGCGCCTAGCTTTGCCGCAGGGGGACCCGAGTCATGGCCGAAATCCAACAGGACTACATCGTCGTCGGCGCCGGTTCGGCCGGGGCCGCGCTGGCCGCCCGGCTCTCCGAGAACCCCGCCAACAAGGTGCTGCTGATCGAGGCCGGCCGCGCCTCGCACCCCTATTCGCGCTTCCCGATCAGCTTCGGCCTGCTGATCGACAACCCCGCCGCCAACTGGCGCTACTTCTCGGAGCCGGAGCCCAACACCAACAACCGCGCCATCCCGGTGCCGCGCGGCAAGCTGCTGGGCGGCTCGTCGTCGATCAACGGCCTGGTCTATGTCCGCGGCCAGCCGCTCGATTTCGACACCTGGGCGCAGATGGGCAATCGCGGCTGGTCGTACCGCGACATCGCCCCGGTGTTCCATCGCATGGAATCCTACAGCAAGGGCGATGACGGCGTGCGCGGCGGCGAAGGCCCGCTGCGCGTCGGCGAGGTGCCGGACGAGAACCCGCTGTTCGATGCCCTGTTCGCCGCCGCCGCCCATCTCGGCCACAAGCGCAACCCGGACTACAACGGCGAGGACCAGGAAGGCATCGTCAAGACCCAGACCACCATCCATCACGGCCGGCGCATGAGCACCGCGCATTGCTACCTGGAGCCCGCCCGCGCCCGCCCGAACCTGCGCATCGTCACCGAGGCGCAGACGACGAAGGTGCTGCTGGACGGCACGCGCTGCATCGGCATCGAATACGAACAGGCCGGGAAACGGACCCAGGCGCTGGCCGGGCGCGAGGTGATCCTCTGCGCCGGCGCGGTGGCGACCCCGCAGTTGCTGGAACTCTCCGGCATCGGCCAGCCGGAGCTGCTCGCCGGCCTCGGCATCGAGGTGAAGCACGCGCTGCCGGGCGTGGGCGAGAACTTCCGCGACCACCTCAACGCCCGCATCAACTGGCGCATCAAGGTGCCCGACGCCTCCTTCAACATCCGCATGAAGGGGCTGGGCAAGCTGCGCGAGGCGATCACCTACCTGACCAGCCGGCAGGGCTTCTACAGCCTGCCCTCCGCCCCGATGCTGGCCTTCCTGCGCACCCGCCCGGAGCTGGAGACGCCGGATGTGCAGATGCACCTGGTGCCCTATGCCATCAAGAACCCGAAGAAGCGCCAGCTGCACGACTGGCCCGGCATGACGATCTCCGTCTATCAGCTGCGCCCGGAGAGCCTCGGCTCGATCCATATCCGCTCGGCCAACCCCTATGACCAGCCGGCGATCCGCTTCAACTTCCTCGCCGACCCGGTGGACCAGCGCGCCATGGTCGACGGCTTCCGCATGGTGCGCGCCATCGCCAACGCCCCGCCGATGGACAGCTTCCGCGACGCCGAGTTCTCACCGGGCGCCGCGGTGCAGAGCGATGCCGAGATCCTCGATTGGATCCGCGCCAATGCGGAGACCGCCTATCACCCGATCGGCACCTGCCGCATGGGCCCGCAGGCGAACTGCGTGGTCGACGACCAGCTTCGCGTCCATGGGCTCGGCGGCCTGCGCATCGCCGATGCCTCGATCTTTCCCACCATGCCCAGCGGCAACACCAATGCGCCGAGCATCATGGTGGGGGAGAAATGCGCGGAGCTGATCAGGGCAGCGTAGGAAGAATCTTCTTTTTGTGAACAAAAAGAAGCAAAAAAACTTTATCCGTTGGCACCCGGCTTTCCCGGGGAGGGCCGGGTGCAAACGGGGAGAAGTTTTTTGGTTCTTTTTTTCAAAAAAGAACTGCTTCCTATTCTTCGACGATCGCCACCGCGCGGGTCCATCCGGCGCTGCCGCGATGCACCTTCACCGGGAAGCACACCACCTGGAATCCGCGGTCGGGAAGCTGGTCCAGCTGCCCCAGCTTTTCCAGGTGGCAATAGCCGATCTCCCGCCCGGCCCGGTGGCCTTCCCAGATCAGCCCGGCATCCCCGGTTTCCGCCACCCGCCGCTTCGTGTGGCTGAACGGCGCATCCCATGACCAGGCATCGGTGCCGACCAGGCGCACGCCCTGTTCCAGCAGCCACAGCGTGGCCGCCTTTCCCATGCCGCAGCCGGTGTCGATGAAGCCCTCCTGGCCATAGCGCGCGCCGGCCGCCGTGTTCACCACCACGATCTCCAGCGGCGAAAGCGTGTGCCCGATGCGCTTCAGCTCGGCCTGCACATCGCCGGGCGTGGCCACGTAGCCATCCGGCAGATGGCGGAAATCCAGCTTCACCGCGGGCTGGAAACACCATTCCAGCGGCACCTCGTCGATGCGCCAGGACGGCTCGCCGCCCGGCACCAGGCGCTCGTTCATGCGGGAGAAGTAGTGATACGGCGCATCCAGGTGGGTGCCGTTATGGGTCGAGATCTGCACGTTCTCGACCGCCGCGTATTCGCCCTCCGGCAACTGGTCGATGCGCACGCCCATGTATTCCGCCATGCGCGGCGCGGATTGGTGATGGTCGACATAGTCGATCCTGGGCAGCATGTTCGCGGGGTCGGAGGCGATGCCGGCCTGCAGCGGAACGGAGATGTCGATGAAGCGGCGGGCCATGGCGGTTCCTCCCGGGGGTTTTGCGCGCAGCCTAGGCGAAACCGCATGACGCGGGGAGTGGCCGGCACCTGGCTGGCGGCGCTTTCCGCCGGCTGGGTGGTGATGGCGCTGCAACTGATGGGCGGGCGGCTGCTGGCGCCGGTGTTCGGCCAGACCATCCACCAATGGGGCGCGCTGATCGGCGCGACGCTGGCCTGCATGACGGCGGGCTACTGGACCGGCGGGCGATGGGGGGGCGTGCATCGGCTGCCCTGGCTGCTCGCCCTCGGCGCGCTCTGGGCGGCCGGCACCCCCTGGCTCGGCCGCGACGCCGCCGCGCTCGCCGAGGACCTCGCCGGCCCGCTCGGCGGCGCGCTGCTGGCGGCGCTGGTGCTGCTGGGCCCGCCCTCCTTCGCGCTGGCGGCCGTCTCGCCGCTCTGCGTGGCGCGGCTGGCGCAGGGGGGCGATGCCGGCCGCGCCTCGGGCACCGTCTCGGCGCTGGGGGCGGTGGGCAGCATCGGCGGGACGTTTTTCGGGGCGTTCCTGGCGGTGCCCTGGCTGGGCCTGGCCGGCGGCTATGCCGTGGCGGCGGGGGTCGCCGCCCTGGCGGCCGTGCTGGTCGGGCTGGCGCCGCGCCATGCCGTGCTGGTCCTGCTGCCGCTGCTGCCGGGCTGGGCGGCGCAGCGCGATTTCGCCGCGGGGTTCGTGGAGCTGCACGAGACGCCGTACAACACCATCCTGCTGGCCGATAGCGGCGAGGCGCTGGTGCTGTCGGTGAATTCGCCGGAGGTGGTGCAATCCATGCACCGCCATGACGGGGCACCAACCGGGGCGTATTGGGACGCGCTGGCGCTGGCCCCCGCCCTGGCCGAAGCGCCCGGGGCGGCGCCGCGCGTGCTGTTCCTCGGCGTTGCCGGCGGCGCGGCGGTGGCGGCGGCGTCGCGGGTCTGGCCGGCGATGCGCGCCGAGGGCGTGGAGATCGATCCCGGGATCGTCGATGTCGCCCGGCGGCGCCTGGGGCTTTCGATCCCCGTCGCCGTGGCCGATGCCCGCCGCTACGTCGCCGGGCCGGGCGAAGCCTACGACGCCATCCTGATCGACCTCTACGCCACCGGCCAGGTCCCGGTGCATGTCGCCACCGCCGAGTTCTTCGCCGCCGTCGCCGCCCGCCTGGCCCCGGGCGGGGTGGTGGCGATGAACGTCTATGGCGCTGGCATGCCGGGCGAGGTCACCGCCCCGCTGGCCGCGACCCTGGGCGCCGCCTTCGCCGCGGTGCTCGCCGCCGAGCTGGAGGGCGGCAACACGCTGCTGCTGGCCTGGCGCGAGCCGGTCACGCCGGACCAGGCCCGCGCCCGGCTGGCCCGCCACCCCGGCACCGAGGCGCTGGCCGCCGCGATCGGGCTGCCGGATCCGTCCTGGCGCGCGGCCCGGGTGCTGACCGATGACCGCTCCGACCTGGAGCTGCGCG
>JBIPLY010000500.1:0-3008 GCA_044369385.1 Acetobacteraceae bacterium
TGGGGGGGGTTGGGCGGTGGCGTCGCGAGGCGTTGGCGCGATTCGGGCATGCGCTGACCGAGGGGCAGGCGGCGGTGCTGGCGGAGATCGATGCCGATCTGGCAGCACCACGGCGGATGTTGCGGCTGTTGCAGGGGGATGTGGGGGCGGGCAAGACGCTGGTGGCCGCACTTGCGATGCTGACGGCGGTGGAGGCGGGGGCGCAGGCGGCGATCATGGCGCCGACCGAGCTGCTGGCGCGGCAGCATCATCGCACGCTGGGCCGGATCATGCCGGTGCCAGTGGAATTGCTGACCGGGTCGGTGACCGGACGGGCGCGGGCGCGGGTGCTGGCGGGGCTGGCGGACGGGTCCGTGCCGGTGGTGGTGGGGACCCACGCGCTGATCCAGGAGGGGGTGGCGTTTCGCGACCTGGCGCTGGCGGTGATCGACGAGCAGCACCGCTTCGGGGTGGAGCACCGGCTGAGCCTGGGGGCCAAGGGGGAGGCGGCCGATGTGCTGGTGATGACCGCGACGCCCATCCCGCGCACCGTGCTGCTGACGCAATGGGGGGAGATGCAGACCAGCCGGCTGGCGGGCAAGCCGGCGGGGCGGCAGCCGATCCGCACCACGGTGCATTCGCTGGCGACGCTGCCGGAGATCGTGGCGGCGCTGCGCCGGCAATTGGACAAGGGGGCGCGGGTCTATTGGGTGTGCCCGCTGGTGGAGGAGAGCGAGGCGATCGACCTGTCCGATGCCGAGGCGCGGTTTGCCGAGCTGACGCAGGAGTTCGGCCCGATCGTGGGGCTGGCGCATGGGCGGCAGGACAGTGCCGTGCGCGAGGCCGCACTGATCGATTTCGCCGCCGGGCAGACGCGGGTGCTGGTGGCGACGACCGTGATCGAGGTGGGGGTGGATGTGCCCGAGGCCAGCGTGATGGTGGTGGAGCACGCCGAGCGCTTCGGCCTGGCGCAATTGCACCAGTTGCGCGGGCGGGTGGGGCGCGGCGCGGCGCAGAGTTTTTGCCTGCTGCTGCATGGCGAGCCGCTGCACGAGACGGCGCGGCGGCGGCTGTCGCTGTTGCGCGACACCGAGGACGGGTTTGTCATCGCCGACGAGGATTTCCGGCTGCGCGGGGGTGGGGATTTGCTGGGCACGCGGCAATCGGGGATGCCGGGGTGGCGGCTGGCGGATGCTGAGCGGGACGAGGACCTGCTGTACATGGCGCGGCAGGACGCGGAGCTGCTGATGCACCGCGACGCGACGCTGGAGGGGCCGCGCGGGCGGGCGATCCGGGTGTTGCTGGCGCTGTTCGAGAAGGGGGCTTCGGTCAGGAACCTGCGGTCGGGGTAGTCGCCGCCTGGCGCCCGGCCGGGCGGTGCGGCGGCAGCGAGATGGGGCGCTCCACCAGGGCGAAAAGCACGATGCTGCCGGCGACGCTCAGCGCGAATGCCACCGGGATCAGCAGCCAGAACACGGGTTCCGGCCATCCGGCGCCGAACACCGCCGCCGACAGGCCGAAGAGGATGAGCAGCGGCGGGCCGTGGAACAGATAATACGAGTAGCTCATGTTTCCGAGCCAGCGCAGCGGGGTCCAGGAAAAGCCCCGCGCCACCCAGTTGCCGCCGCTGAACGAGCCCGCACAGAGCATCCCGAGCGCCAGCGTATCCAGCCACAGTGCCGCCACCGGGAACGCGTCGAGCATCCTGGCCGCGCCAAATGCGGCCACGGGAAACGACGCCGCCAGCCAGCCGGGGATTTCCGCCTTCCAGCGGTCCTCCCACTCCACCAGCAGCATCCCGACGAAGAACTGCAGCATCGGCGCGAAGGACCGGAACGGATGAAACCCGTTGGGTTGAACGGCGCATTGCAGCGTGACGGCGGCCGCCAGGACCAGGATCAGCGCCACCCGGGCGATCGGCGCCCAGCGCCGCATCCGCAGCCCCGGGACAGCCAGGGCCAGCACCAGGTAGAACGCCATCTCGAAGCTCAGCGTCCAGGCCACCGACATCAGCGGGTGGATGGCGAACACCCCCGGCAGCAGAAAAAGATTGGCGACCAGGTAGGCGATTGCCGGACCGGGCTCGGCCGGGATTTTCCCGCTGCCCAGGAGAAGATGGGCTGGCACATACAGCACGAAGACCACCAGGAAGGTCGGGTAGATGCGTATCACCCGGCGCTTCATGAACGGCGTGAAACCGGTTCCGCGCCGCAGCAGCATTCCGTAGATCAAATAGCCGCTGAGCACGAAGAAAAGGGCGACGCCGAGATTTCCGTGGCGTTTCAGCCAGAGCGCAGCTTCGTGCGTCAGGCCGTCAATCTCGACGAACAGGAGTCCCTGGACCGCATAGTGCTGCAGGAACACCAGCAGGACCGCCAGGCCGCGCAGCCCCTCCATGGGCAGCAGGCGCCCCGATGCACCCTCGTTCAGCTCCAGCAGGTTGCGTAGTCGGCTTTGCACGATGCGAAGGCCCGAACTTGGTGTGCGCCGGCATGTAACAGCGGATGACCGAAGTCAAGGCGGCTCGGCCCGCGGCGATCCGGCGCCGGGGCGCTCCCTTGCATTACCCACCCATTGCGCTATCTCCGAGCCGTCCGCGGGATCGCGCGGGCGAAGGTGGGGGATCATCGTGACAGCCGACAGCCGTGCTCCGTTGATCGAGATCGAGGGGTTGACCAAGCGTTTCGGCGCCTTCACCGCCGTGGACCGGGTGTCGTTCACCGTGGCGCGCGGCGAGGTGCTGGGGTTTCTCGGGCCGAACGGGGCGGGGAAATCCACCACCATGCGGATGCTGGCGGGGTTCATGACGCCGACCGCCGGCACCGCGCGCATCTGCGGGCATGATGTGCAGACCGACAGCGTGGCGGCGCGGCGCACGCTGGGCTTCCTGCCGGAGGGGGCGCCGACCTATCCGGAGATGACGGTGGAGGCGTTCCTGGCGTTTGTCGCCGCGATCCGCGGGTTTGGCGGTCGCGAGGCGGGGCGGCGGATCGGGCGGGCGATCGAATTGACTTCGCTGCAAGGGGTGC
>JBIPLY010000501.1:0-3005 GCA_044369385.1 Acetobacteraceae bacterium
GGCCAGGCGCGGCATCAGCCACTTGGTGGCGAAACTCGGCGTGGTCGACAGGCGCAGCACCCGGCGCGCGCCCGCGCCGCGCAGCTGTGCCGTGGCGTCGCGCAGATGCTCGAAGGCGTCGTGGACGGCCAGCAGATAGGTCTGCGCCGCCGGGGTCAGCCGCACCGCGCCGGGCACGCGCACGAACAGCCGTACGCCGAGCTGGTCCTCCAGCTTGCGGATCTGGTGGCTGACGGCGGTCTGGGTCACGCCCAGCTCATCGGCGGCGCGGGTGAAGCTGGCGTGGCGGGCGGCGGCCTCGAAGGCGCGCAGCCCGTTCAGCGGCGGGAGCAACTGGGGCATGGCGCTCGGTAGCATGAGGGATTCTCATGCGGTGGGTGAGAAAAGATCATTTGCTGCGGTGCAGCATACGGGGCATTCCTGTTTATGGCAACATTACTGACGGAGTTTTCCCGATGGCCCAGACCCTCCCCGCCACCCTCCCCGCCACCCTCGCCCCCCGCTCCACCTTCGCGCTGCGCTTCCCGCGCGACACCAGGCTGCTGGACCTGCTGCGCACCTGGCGCCGGCGCATCGATGAAAAGGCGCAGCTCGCCGCCTTCGATGCCCGCGACCTGCGCGATGTCGGCCTGACCGACGCCGACCGCAGCGCGATCATCAACACGCCGTTCTGGCGCGAGGCCGAGCCGCGGCGCTGACATCTCGCGGCGAAAGTGACAGGCTGGGCGCCTCACCGATCGAGGCGCCCATGCCCACGCTTTCCGGAACCTTCCGCGCCATGGCGCGCAACAACGCCTGGTGCAACCATCGCCTGCTTGCGTCGGTCGCGGCGCTGGACCAGGCGGGCTTCACGGCGCATCGCGTGGGGTTCTTCCCCAGCCTGCGCAAGACGTTGAACCACATCCTGATCATCGACCACTTCTATGTCGACGCGCTGGAGGGCGGCACGCTGGGCCCGGCGGCCTGGGCGGAGCAGGAGCCGTGCGCCACGATCGAAGCGTTGCGCGCGGCGCAATCCGCCGTGGACCAACGGCTGATCGCGCATTGCGACGGGCTGGCGGATGCCGATCTGGACAGCATCGTGCGCGTGCATCGCGGGGCGCGGGTGCAGACCGAGCGGCGCGACCGGCTGCTGCTGCACCTGTTCCTGCACCAGACCCATCATCGCGGCCAGGCGCATGGGATGCTGTCTGGCACGTCGGTGAAGCCGCCGCAGCTCGACGAATTCTATTCCGCGGCCGAGGCACCGCTGCGGGCGGCGGAGTTTTCCGAGTTGGGGTGGACGGAAGAGACGGTGTGGGGGCGGTAGCGAACGCTACTCCTCGTTGTCCCGGTCGAAGACGACGCCAGCATAGAATGCCGCAAGTGCCACCGACATGCCGATCGCCGGCAGGTCCAGCGTGGCGTCGGCCGTCAGCACTCTTCCGGTCCAGCCTTCCGCATCGCGCGAAAACACCGTGGCGCCGATGCGGCTTTGCTCCAGCATCACATAATGCTGGATCGATGGCGTTGCCCCGTACTCGTCATTCTTGACGATTCGGTCCACGGATGCCGTGGATTTCGACAGAATCTCGAATACCACGATGGGGGCGACCAGCACATCGGCTCCTCGTGGCACGGCGGTGCACGTCACCACTGCGTCGGGGTAGCGAATGCGGCCCTTCACGAGGATCTTCATGTCGCTGCTGAAGATGCGGCACGTCGACCCACGCAGCCGGCCGCCGAGCTCCAATACGATGTTGGTGCCGATCAGGCCGTGCTCGACGGTCCCGCCGGTCATCGCGATCGGCTGCACCCCGTCGAACTCGTAGCGCAGCTCTTGCCGGCGCTCCCATTCCAGGAACGCTTCCAGCGTCAGCGGGGCAAGGGCTTGGCTCATGGCCGGATGCTACCACGACACGGCCACCGCCGCACGAAAAACCCCGCGGCATCGCTGCCGCGGGGCGTTCAGGTCAGTCCGATCAGGTGGATCAGACCGAGTAATACATCTCGAACTCAACCGGGTGCGGGGTGTGTTCGAACTTGTACACCTCGGTCCACTTCAGCTCGATGTAGCTCTCGATCTGGTCCTTGCTGAACACGTCGCCGGCCAGCAGGAAGTCGTGGTCGGCGGCCAGCGCCCCCAGGGCTTCGCGCAGCGAGCCGCACACGGTCGGGATGCCCTTCAGCTCTTCCGGGGGCAGGTCGTAGAGGTCCTTGTCCATCGGGTCACCAGGGTGGATCTTGTTCTTGATCCCGTCCAGGCCCGCCATCGCCAGCGCCGAGAACGCCAGGTACGGGTTGGCCGACGGATCGGGGAAGCGAACTTCCACCCGCTTGGCCTTCGGGTTGGTGGTGTAGGGGATGCGGCAGGAGGCGGAACGGTTGCGCGCCGAGTAGGCGAGCAGCACGGGGGCCTCGAAGCCAGGGATCAGGCGCTTGTAGCTGTTGGTGCTGGGGTTGGTGAAGGCGTTCAGCGCCTTGGCATGCTTGATCACGCCGCCGATGAAGTACAGGCACATCTCCGACAGGTCGGCATAGCCGTTGCCGGCGAACAGCGGCTTGCCGGACTTCCAGATCGACATGTGGGTGTGCATGCCGGTGCCGTTGTCGCCGTAGATCGGCTTCGGCATGAAGGTGGCGGTCTTGCCGTAGCTGTGGGCGACGTTGTGCACGCAGTATTTGTAGATCTGCATGTGGTCGGCCATGGTCAGCAGGCTGCCGAAGCGGGTGCCCAGCTCATGCTGCGACTGCGCCACCTCGTGATGGTGCTTCTCGATCGGCAGGCCCATCTCGCCCATCGTCGACAGCATCTCCGCGCGCAGGTCGCTTTCGCTGTCCACCGGGGGCACCGGGAAGTAGCCGCCCTTGACCACCGGGCGGTGGCCCATGTTGCCCTCGGGGTATTCCTTCATGTTGGCGCCCGGCCCTTCGATGCTCTCGATCGAATAGGAGCCGAAATTGCCGCCGGTGCCGAAGCGCACGCTGTCGAAGATGAAGAACTCGGCTTCCGCGCCCACCGACAG
>JBIPLY010000004.1:0-28899 GCA_044369385.1 Acetobacteraceae bacterium
GTCGGGGGGCGGTTCCGCTGGCGGGGGCTCTTCGGGCGGGGTGGCCTCCGCCAGGTGCGTGTCTGGCGGCGGGGGCTCGGGCGGGGGCGGCTCGGCGGTCATCACCGGGTCGGGCGCGGCCTGGGCGGCGGCATCGGGCGGGGCGGCTTGTGCGGCCTCGGCCAGGTCCGGGGGGGGCGCGGGATCGGCGGCCAGATCCTCGGCCGGCATCGCCATTTCCATCGTCGGCGGTTCCGGCGGCGGCGGCGGCGCGGCGGCGGTCAGGCGCAGCAGCGCCAGCGCGCCGACGCCATGCACCAGCGCCGAGGCAAGCCAGGCGACGGCGCGCCCCGCCATCAACGCGCGGCGGTGGCCGGGGCGGCGGGATCGGCCTCCGCGATCAGGGCGACGCGGGCGATGCCGGCCTGGCTCAACAGGCCCATGGCGCGCAGCACCAGGCCATAGGGCGCGGCGCGGTCGCCGCGGACATAGACCGGGCGGTCCGGGTGGTCGGCCTGCTCGGCGCGGACGCGGGCGGCCAGGTCGGCTTCGGCGACCGGCTCCTGGCGCAGGAACAGTTTTCCCTCGCGATCCACGCTCAGCACCAGCGGCGGGCTCTGGGCGGCGGCGCGCGGGGCGGCGGTGCGCGGCAGGTCGACGGGCACGCCCACCACCATCATCGGCGCGGCGACCATGAACACGATCAGCAGCACCAGCATCACGTCGACCAGCGGGGTGACGTTGATGTCGGCCATCGGCGCGCCGTCGTCCTGCGGCCCTTGGGAGAAGGCCATGGCTCAGCCCGGCGCCGGCCGGCGCGCCAGCGCCACTGTATGCGGCGTGCGCGCCAGCGCCTCTTCATGCGGCGGGCGACGCGCCAGCGCCATGGCGTGGGCGGTGATCGCGGCCCAGCCCTCCTGGCGCAGGCGGGACAGGCGCACGCCCAGGCGGTTATAGGCGAGCACGGCGGGGATCGCGGCAGCCAGGCCGATGGCGGTGGCGAACAGCGCCTCGGCGATGCCCGGGGCGACGACGGCCAGCGAGGTATCCGCCGAGCGGGCGATGGCGGAGAAGCTGTTCATGATGCCCCAGACCGTGCCGAACAGCCCGACGAACGGCGCCACCGCCCCCACGCTGGCCAGGAAGGGCAGCCCCGGCTCCACCTTGCGCAACGCTGCGGCGAACGCCTCGCGCATCGCGTGTTCCATGCGCTCGCGATAGTCGCCGCGCGTCTCGCCGGCCTCGCGCCCGTCATGCCATTCGCGCAGCCCCGCGCCCAGCACCGCCTCGCCCAGCCCCGGCGGCGGGGATGCGGGGCTGGCACCGCGCAGCAGCGCCACGGCGCGGCCCAGTCGGGCAAGTGAAAAGAACTTCTCCAGGATGATCGCCCAGGCGGCGACCGAGGACAGCACCAGGGCGGCCATCACCGCCTTGACCACCGGATCGGCCTGCATCACCAGGCCCAGCAGCGAGAGATCGGCGTGCGGCGGCATCGGCCTAGCGCTCCAGCGCCACGCCGGGCACGCGGCTGGCGGTGGCGAAGTGCGGCAGGCACGGCTCGGCGCCGCAGGCCGGGATGTCGTTCAGCAGCAGGCTGCCGATCGCCGCACAGTCCAGGCCGGGCACGTCGAAGATGCGCGCCATGGTCTTCTCCGCCGGCAGCGCGCCGGCATCCACCACCATGCGCCGCGCCACCACCCCGTCGCGGCCGAACACCAGCAGGTCGAGGCGCAGGCGCTCATGGGCGGTGGCCGTCGGGTTGCGCAGCAGCAGCCAGACGCGGCAGCCGGCGGCCTCGCGCGGCTCCAGGCGGTTCAGCTCGATGGATGCGCGGGGCTCGCCGGCGGCGGCGGTCAGGAACAGGGCCAAGGCAAGCAGCGGGGCTTTGCCCCGCACCCCACCAGGGGGCCGAGCCCCCTGGACCCTCATGACTTCGCGCATCACGCCTCCGCCCATTGCCGCAGCAGGTTGTGGTACACCCCGGTCAGCCCGACGGTGGACGGGTGCTGGTCCGGCAGGTCGCCGCGCAGCCCGTGCAGCGCCATGTCCATGTCGAACAGCAGCCGGCGGCGCATGTCGTCGCGCACCATCGACTGGATCCAGAAGAAGCTCGCCATCCGGCTGCCGCGGGTGATCGGCTCCACCCGGTGCAGCGAAGTCGCGGGATAGGTCACCGCCGATCCCGCCGGCAGCTTCACCCGCTGCTCGCCATAGGTGTCCTGCACCACCAGCTCGCCGCCGTCGTAGCTGTCGGGGTCGGACAGGAACAGGGTGCAGGAGACGTCGGTGCGGATGGTGTGGCCGGTGGCGCGCACCTGGCGCATCGCGTTGTCGACATGCGCGCCGAAGGTCATGCCGGGGTCGTAGCGGTTGAACAGCGGCGGAAACACCCGCAGCGGCAGCACGGCGGAGATGAACAGCGCGCTGCGCCCCAGGGCCGACAGCACGATATGGCCCAGCTCGGCCGCCTCCGCGCAGTCCTCCGGCAGTTGCAGGTTGCGCTTGACCTGGCCCGACTGGTGGCCCGCCGTCATGCGCCCGTCGCCCCAGGGGGCGGCATCCAGCAACTGCCGGGCGCGGGCCAGCTCGTCCGCGCCCAGCAGGTTCTCCACCACCACCAGCATCAGAACTTCGCCGCGGTGGTGAACACCAGCGTCCGCCCGATGCCCGGCACCACATGGCCAGTATAGACGGTGTCGTAGGTGCGCGCGTTGGTCAGGTTCAGCGCGTTGAACTGGAATCGGATGCCCTTCAGCGCCCCCTCGCTGGGCGCATAGGCGATGGCGGCGTCGTAGCGCATGTAATGCGGCACCCTGGTGGTGTTGGTGTTGTTGGCGAAACGGCTGTCGACGTATTGCAGCCCGCCGCCGATCTGCCAGTCATGCGGCAGGTCGTAGGTGACCCAGGTGGAGGCGGTCAGCGGGGCGACATTGGCGAAATGCTTGCCGCGCTCATTGGCGACATTGCTGCGCACGATCTGGCTGTCCAGATAGGTGATGCCGGCGAAGACGTTCAGGTTGGCCATCGGCCGTCCGGTGGCCGACATCTCGAACCCGTCCACCCGCACCACGCCGTCCAGCACCTGCAGCGTGCCGTTGGCGGGGTCCGAGGTGCGGGCGTTCTGCTTCTCGATGCGGAACACCGCGCCAGCCAGGCGCAGGTCGGGGTTCACCTGCCAGCTTGCCCCGGCCTCGTAGGACATCGCCAGTTCCGGCGGCAACTGGGCATTGTTGGCCGCCAGCGTCAGCGATTCGGCCGAGGGGTTGAACGAGGTGCCGACGGCAATGTGGGTGCGCAGGCCGGCGGCCGGCTTGTAGACCAGCGCGCCGCGCCAGGAGGCCTGCGCATCGGTGCGGGCGAAGCGCTGGCTGGTCAGGCGGTTGGTCTGTTCGGCGGCGAAATTGTCGTAGCGCAGCCCGCCGATCACCTCGAACAGCTCGCCGATCTTGACCTGGTCCATGGTATAGACCGACCAGGTATGCGCCACCGTCTCGATGTTCGAGGTGCGGGCGGTGACGATGCTGCCGGTCTGGCCGAAATCCGGCAGCAGCGCGCTGGCCTGCGGCCGGCCGGTCTGGCTGTAGCGGGTGACCTGCGAGGATTCGCGGCCATATTCCACGCCGATCACCGCGTTGTGCTCCAGCGGGCCGGTGCGCGCGGTCAGCACCGCCTCGGTCTGGTTGACCAGCAGCGTGTCCGTCCCGGTGCGCACCTGCGACTGGCGGTTGATGCGGGTGCCGGTGAACAGGTTCGCCAGCGTGGTGCCCGCCGTCAGGCGCGGCGCGGTGGCGGACAGGTCGCGGCGGTAATTGCCGTAGCGCAGCGTGTTGCGCAGCGCGACGACGTCGTTGAAGCGGTGCTCGGCGAACAGGGTGACGACATCGGTGGTGGTGCGCTCGTAATCGGTCTGCTTCAGGCCGAAGAAGGTCTTCTGCGACACCGGCGCCGGCCGCCCGTTCAGATACGGGTGGCCGTAATCCGGCATGTTCCATTCCTGCATGTGGACATAGGACAGGGTGACGCGCGTCGGCCCCTCCACGCCCCAGGTGATCGAGGGCGCGACGCCGGCGCGGCGCTGGAAGACGTGGTCGCGGCGGGCGGCGTCGATGTCCATGCCCATGGCGACGATGCGCGCGGCGACATTGCCCTGACGCACGTTCAGGTCCGCGGTGCCGCGCACGCCATAGGGCTGGTAGCCGGAGAGCGAGACGGTGGACTGCGTGCGGTCCAGCGGCTGGCGGCTGGTCTGGTTGATCACGCCGCCGGTGGAGCCGCGGCCGAACTGTGCGGCGGACGGGCCCTTCATGACATCGACGCTCTCCAGGAAGAACGGGTCGCGGGTGTACTGGCCGCTGTCGCGGATGCCGTCGATGTAGAAGTCGCCGCGGGCGGAGAAGCCGCGCAGGGTCAGGTTGTCGCCGGAGAAGCCACCCTCGCCGGCGGCCAGCGAGATGCCGGTGACGTTGCGCAGCGCATCGCGCACGGTGGTGGCCACCCGTTCCTCCATCAGCTCGCGCGGCACCACGGTGATGGTCTGCGGCGCCTCGGCGATCGGGGTGGCGCTGCGCGGGCCGGGGCGCACGGCGGCGTCGCCCTGGTAGGACCGCCCGCCGACGCCCTGGACATCGACCTCCGGCACGGCGAGCGGGGCGGGGGCCTGGGCGGCGGCGGGGACGGCGGCGAACAGGCCCATGGCAGCCAGGCCGAGCGTAGGCAGGCCCAGGGTTGGGCGGAAGGGTGTTGGGGACATGTCGGGTGCTCCTGCGACGGGGATAGGGCGGGCTGCTGGCTTCGCGGGAGCGTGGCTGACACGGTGGATGGCATGTATGCGAATGAATCGCAATCGCAATTCTTGGCGGGCTGCTACTTGACCAGGATGAGCTTGTTCGCCGCGGTCAGGCGCAGGCGGTACAGGTGCTCGCCGTGGCGGATCAGCACCTCGCGCGCGCCGGCCAGCAGATCCGCGCTGACCACCTCGCGCGGCGGCGGATCGGCCCAGGGGTCGGGCCGGGGATCGGGGGGAGTTGGGTCGGGCATCGCGGCGCTCCTGTGGGGAGCGGCAGTCTAGCGCTAATGCGAGTCAGTCGCAATTGCGGATTTCAGGAAAGCGGGAAGCATGTTCTTTTTTGAAAAAAAGAACCAAAACACTTTTACCCGCTGGCAGGATGCCTCCCCGGGGCGGCCGGGTGCCAATGGATGAAGTTTTTTTGCTTCTTTTTGTTCACAAAAAGAAGACGCTTACTTCTCTCTGCAAGCTTTCCCGAACGCCGCGAACAGCGCCATCGAGTCCGCATTCTCGGCAAAGCGCCACTCCGGATGCCACTGCACCCCGAACGCCCAGCCCGGCGCGCTGGCCACGCGCACTGCCTCGATCGTGCCATCCGGGGCGGTTGCTTCCACCACCAGGCCCGGCGCCAGGCGGTCGATCGCCTGGCCGTGCAGGGAGTTCACATGCGTCGTCGCCCGCCCGACGATCCCGGCCATCTCGCCGGTCAGCGCGATGGCGTGGCGCGCGGCATAGCGCTCGTCCTGCGTGCCGCTGCCGGCGCGGTGATCGAGGCGGCCGGGGACGGTGTGGACCTGCTGGTGCAGCGTGCCGCCGAGCGCCACGTTCAGCTCCTGGATGCCGCGGCAGATCGCCAGCACCGGCAGGCCGCGGTCGAGTGCGGCGCGGATCAGCGGCAGGGTGGTGGCATCGCGCGGCGGGTCGTGCATGTCCGGGGTCTCGTCGGTGCCCACGCCGTAGCACGCCGGCGCCACGTTGCTGGGGCTGCCGGACAGCAGCAGCCCGTCAAGCCGGTCCAGCATGGCCAGCAGGCCCTCGCCCACCGGTGGGAGCAGCACCGGGATGCCCCCTGCCCCGCCGATCACGGCATCGCCGTAGCGCGAGGGCGTGGCGTGGTTGGGATGGCCCGCGACCTCGCGCGAGCAGGCGGGGATGCCGATGATGATGCTCATGGCCGGGCTGCTATCACGCCCGCCGCGGCCGTGCCAGGGCGGCCAGGTTGGCCCCGATGGCGCCCAGCAGCATCAGCGCCCCCATCGGCCGCGCGCTGCCGTCGCTGAGCAGCCCGACCAGGCCCGCAGCGATCGCGCCCAGCCCGAACTGCATCGTGCCCATCAGCGCGCTCGCGCTGCCGGCATGCGCGGCATGGCGGGCCAGGGCGCCGACCACGGCATTGGGCGTGGTGAAGCCCTGGCTCGACATCGAGAAGAACGCGCAGACCGCCAGCGGCAGCCAGCCGCCCCAGCCATTCGTGAGCGCAAAGCCCAGCATCGCCGCCGTGGCCAGCAGGAACGCCTTGGTCGAAACCGCGATCACCCGGTCCGCGCCGAACCGCGTCACCGCCCAGGGATTGATCTGGCTGGCCGCGATGAACCCGGCGGCGCAGACCCCGAACAGCCCGCCATAGAATTGCGGCGGCAGGCTGAATTGCTGCACGAAGACCTGCGGGCTGCCGCCGAGATAGGCGAACATGCCGAACATCGCGCAGCCGCCCATCAGCGCATGGCTGATGAAGCCGCGCTCGGACAGGACATGGGCATAGCGCGCCATCAGCGCCCCCGGCCCCAGCCGCACCCGCGCGGAGACCGGCAGCGTCTCCGGCAGCAGCTTCCACGCGATCGCGCCGCAGAACAGCCCATAGGCGGCACAGACCCAGAAGATCAGCCGCCAGCTCCCGACCCCCAGCAGCAACCCGCCCAGCGACGGCGCCAGGATCGGGCCGGCGCCCATCACCAGCATCAGCTTGCTCATGATCCGCGCCGCGGCATGCCCCTCCGCCATGTCGCGCACCACGGCGCGCGGGATCACCATGCCCGCGGCCCCGCCAAACGCCGAGGCAAACCGGAACGCCGACAGCGCCGCCATGTCCGTGGCCAGCGCGCAGCCGACGCAGGCGACGGAAAACAGCACCGTGCCGACAATCAACGGCCGGCGGCGGCCGAACCGGTCGGACAGCGTGCCCTGGGTCATCTGGCCGATGCACAGCCCGGCAAACCAGGCCGCCAGGGTGATCTGCACCGAGCCGGGCGGCGCGGCGAAATCGGCCTCGATGGCGCCGAAGGCCGGCAGATACATGTCGGTGGCCAGCGGACCGATTGCGGTCAACAGGCCGAGCAGGAACGGGAGCCAGAGGGGAAAGGCCATGCGCGGCAGCATTGCAGTCTATGCTGCACCTGCGAAGGGGAAAAATGCTGCGAGTGCGAAGAGCCGCCGTTGCGCGAAGGTCCCGCGTGCGGCTTGAGCGAGGCCTCCTAGGCCGTTGTCGCCAGCGCCCAGAACGCCGCCTTGCTGCCATGCACGGCGCGCAGCCCGGCGACATAGGCCTCATGGGCCGGCTCCCCGGCGAAATCGGCGATACCGCCGGCCAGCCCGGCGCAATCGCGCAGGTGGCGCGCGGCATGGCGGTATCGGGCGGCCCGCCGGTTGGCCAGCGCGAAGTCGATCAACGCGCGCAACAGCACAGTGGCCGCCAACGGGTGCCGCCCGGCCAGCGCCTCGGCAGCTGGCGCCAGCACCGCATAGTGCCGGCCATCAAGGTCCGGCCGCCGCGCCAGCACCATCGCTGCGGCCGGTTCCAGCGCCGGCCAGCGGATCAGGAAGTCCAGCGCCACTTCGAACGGCCGAAAAGTCGCGGCATGGGCGAAGGCCCGCGCTTCGGCCTCGACATCGTCGAAATCGGCCAGACGCTTGAGATGGTCGCGCAGATGCACGGGCGACAGCGTCTGCTCGAAGCAGGCCCAGCGCATGTCCTGTGCCTCCGACATCCGCCCCGCGGCGGTCAGGGCGGCGATGCGGGCATCGTGCCAGTCGAATTCCGGCGGCAAGAGCTCCGACCAGCCCAGCCGGCGCGGCACGGCCGCATCCAGCGCCGCCAGCGCCTCGGCGGCGCGCCCGGCCTCAGTCAGCCGCGCGGCGATCTCGGCGGCCACGCGAGGGATGCGGCGCTGCTCGGCGCTGAACTCGGCCGTGAAGGCGTCGGCATCGCCGCGCGCGTCGGCGACCTCCTGCAACGCCAGCGACAGGGTTCGCCGGCGTGCGGCCGCCTCCAGCTCATGGGCCATGATCGGCCCGCGGGTGGACCAGCCGACGCGGCGCTGCTGGGCCGGCGGCGGGACCGGCGGCGGATTGGCCTGCAAGTCCAGAAGCTGCCGGCCCAGCTCAGCCAGGCCGCCTGGCCCCAACGCCGGCGCCAATGCGGCGATCAGCCCGGCCATCACGCCATGGGCGTCGCCCAGCAAGCCCCGGCAGATCCGCGCCGCGAGCGCCTCAGACGCGGCACACGCCGCGAGCGCCTCAGGCGCGGCACACGCCGCGAGCGCCGCAGCACCGAGGGCTTCCACCGCCCGGGCGGCGACCTCCGCCAGCCGGCCGCTGTCCTCGTCGCCGCGCTCGATCACCCCGCCCAGCAGCTCCAGCAGGCGCCACAGCAGCTCCACCGCCTCGCCAGGCTGTGCCGGCGCCACGCCCGTGGTGATGGCCCGCAACTGCGCCGACAGGTCTTCGGCCAGGTCGCGCAGCGCCCGATCGCCCAGCCGCCCGCGGGCGCGCGCGACGGTGGCCAGCCGCTTGCCGACCGCGTCCGCCAGCTCGCCCGGCCCGGCCTGGCTGGTCAGCTCCAGCGCCAGCATGCGGCGGATCACCGGGTCCGCTTCGGCCAGCTCGGTCAACATGGCGGCCAGCCGGGGTGCGCCCAGCGCCGCCAGCCGCTCCGCGGTGACCGCCCGGCCCCGCGCCATGTCAGGTGCGGATCAGCCGGATGCGCTTGCCGTCCACGCCCAGCGCCACGCCGCCGGCCTTCAGCGCCAGCGCGTCGGCGCCGAACACCTCATGCCGCCAGCCCGACAGGGCGGGGATCTCCGGCGCGTCCTCGCTGGCGATGCGATCGAGGTCGTCGCTGTTGGCCACCAGCTTCGGCGCCACGTGATGCTGCTCGCACTTGGCCGCCAGCAGCACCTTGAGCAAGGAAACCAGCGCCGGGGAGGCGCGCGGCGTGTCGCGCTGGTTCGGCGCCTCCGGCAGCGCGTCATCCGGCAGGGCGCGGGCCTCGGCGATCGCGGCCAGCAGGCCGGCGCCCATCCGTCCGTCGGCAAAGCCGCGGCTGACCCCGCGCATCCGGCTCAGCGCATCGATGCTGTCCGGCGCGCTGGCGGCGATCTCCAGCAGGGCTTCGTCCTTCAGCATCCGCCCACGCGGGATGTTGGATTTCTGCGCCTCGCGCTCGCGCCAGGCGGCGATGGCGCGCAGCACCGCCAGCATGCGGCGGTTGTTGGTGCGCGGGCGCAGCCGCTCCCACATGTGGTCAGGGTCGGGCTGATAGGTGGCGGGATCGGTCAGCACCGCCATCTCCTCGGCCACCCACTCCAGCCGCCCGTCGCGCTCCAGCCGGGTGCGCAGCGTGTCATAGGCGCCGCGCAGATGGGTGACATCGGCGGCGGCATAGTTGATCTGCGCGGCCGACAGCGGGCGGGCCGCCCAGTCGCTGAAGCGGTGCGCCTTGTCGATATGCCCGCCGGTGGTCGCGGCCACCAGGCTGTCATAGCCGACCTGGTCGCCGAACCCGGCCACCATCGCGGCCACCTGGGTGTCGAACATCGGGCGCGGCACATCGCCGAAGCGCAGCACGAAGATCTCCACATCCTGGCGCGCGGCGTGGAACACCTTCATCACGTTGGTGTCGGCCAGCAGCGCGCCCAGCGGGGCGAGATCGATATCGGGCGCCAGCGCGTCCACCACCGCCACATCGCCGCCGCCGGCCAGCTGCACCACGCACAGCTCCGGCCAATAGGTGCGCTCGCGCATGAATTCGGTATCGACGGTGACCACCTTTTCGGCGCGCAGCCGGGCGCACAGGGCCTCCAGCGCGGCGGTGGTGGTGATCAGAACGGGGGCGGGGAAATCCGGCCGGGGGGATCGTGACATGCACGTCTCTTACACCCAGGCTGGCGCGCCCGGAAGCCATCAGGCACAAGGGCCCCACGCCCGCCGACGGGAGGTGCCGCATGCTGTCAGTCTTCCCCCCCGCGCCCGATAGCCCGTCCGATGCGATCTGGAGCGGCGCGGTCTGGATCGACATGCTCGCGCCGGACGCGGCGACCCGGCTGAGCGTCGCCGTGGCCACCGGCCTGCATGTTCCCACCCGCGACGAGCTGAGCGAGATCGAATCCTCCAGCCGGCTGTCGCGCCGCGGCGAGGCGCTGTACCTGTCCATGCCCGGCCTGGTGCACACCGAGGCCGGCGAGACCGGCAGCCAGCCGGTCGGCTTCGTGCTGTCGCCCGACCGGCTGCTGACGGTGCGCTTCGCCCGGCAGCGCGCCTTCGAGACCTATGCCGCACGGTGCGGCGCCGGGCTTGCGCAGGACGCCAGCAGCGTCGGCCTGCTGCTGGGCCTGTGCGAGACGCTGGTGGACCGGATCGCGGACGTGCTGGAGCGCGAGGGCGAGGAGCTGGACGGCGTCTCGCGCCGGGTGTTCCGCGCCGCCCCCCGCCGCGGCCAGCCCCGCCGCGCCGAGATCGAGCTGCGCGCCATGCTGCGCACCGTCGGCCGGGTCGGCGACCTGGTGTCCAAGGCGCGTGACACGCTGCTGGGGCTGGGGCGGATGATCCCCTTCGTGCTGGCCAACACCCCCTGGATCACCTCCGAACAGAAGACCCGCTTCAAGACCCTGCGCGCGGACATCGTCTCGCTCAACGACTACGACAGTCACCTGGCCGGCAAGGTGCAGTTCCTGATGGAGGCGATCATCGGCTTCATCGGCATCGAGCAGAGCAACATCATCCGCGTGCTGACCGTGGTCAGCGTGGTCGGCGTGCCGCCCACCTTCTTCGCCAGCCTGTGGGGCATGAACTACCGGTCGATGCCGGAGCTGGACTGGGCCTGGGGCTATCCCATGGCGCTGGGCATCATCCTGCTGTCCGCTGTCCTGCCGATCGTGCTGTTCCGCGTGCGCGGCTGGCTATAGCCGGGCACGGGCCTTGACTTGATCCGGGGGCGCGGCTTGTTTGCGCCGGCTCCACTGCCCAGGGGCGCAATAGCCAGGGGATTTGCCCGATGCACGCCTATCGCACCCACACTTGCGGCGCCCTGCGCGCCACCGATGCCGGCCAGACCGCGCGCCTTTCCGGCTGGGTGCATTCCAAGCGCGACCATGGCGGCCTGCTCTTCGTCGATCTGCGCGACCATTACGGCCTGACCCAGATCGTCTTCGCCGCCGGCACCGCCCCGTTCGAGACCATCGACAAGCTGCGCCCGGAAAGCGTGGTCACCGTCACCGGCGCCGTCGTCCTGCGCGAGGGCAGCACCATCAACCCCCGCCTGCCCACCGGCGAGATCGAGCTGCGCGCCGAGACGCTGGCGGTGCAGTCCGCCGCCGAGGTCCTGCCGCTCCAGGTCGCCGGCGAGGAGAAATACCCCGACGAGCTGCGCCTGAAATACCGCTTCATCGACCTTCGACGGGAGAAGATGCACCGCAACATCATGCTGCGGGCGGGCGTCATCGCCTCGATCCGCCGCCGCATGATCGACAGCGGCTTCACCGAGTTCCAGACCCCGATCCTGACCGCCAGCTCCCCCGAGGGCGCCCGCGACTTCCTGGTCCCCGCCCGCAACCATCCCGGCAAGTTCTACGCCCTGCCCCAGGCGCCGCAGCAGTTCAAGCAGCTCGCCATGGTCGCCGGCTTCGACCGCTACTTCCAGATCGCCCCCTGTTTCCGCGACGAAGCCAGCCGGGCGGACCGCTCGCCCGGCGAGTTCTACCAGCTCGATTTCGAGATGAGCTACGTCACCCAGGAAGACGTCTTCAACACCATCGAACCCGTCATCGCCGGCGTCTTCGAGGAGTTTTCCGCCGGCCGCGCCGTCACCAAGCCGCCCTTCGTGCGCATCCCCTACGACACCTCGATGCTCAAATACGGCTCCGACAAGCCCGACCTGCGCAACCCGATCGAGATCGCCGACGTCACCGAGCATTTCGCCGGCTCCGGCTTCGGCCTGTTCGCCAAGATCGCCGCCTCCGGCGGCATCGTCCGCGCCATTCCCGCCCCCGGCACCGCCGCCAACCCGCGCAGCTTCTTCGACAAGCTCAACGAATGGGCCCGCGGCGAGGGCCAGGGCGGCCTCGGCTACATCCAGTTCGACGCCGACGGCCCCAAGGGCCCGATCGCCCGCAACCTGGAGCCCGAGCGCGCCGAAGCCATCCGCCTGGCCTGTGGCGCGAAGCCCGGCGACAGCGTCTTCTTCGCCGCCGGCAAGCGCGACGAAGCCCCGAAGTTCTCCGGGCTGGTCCGCACCAAGCTCGGCCACGAGCTCAACCTGATCGCCCAGGGCGAGTTCCGCTTCTGCTGGATCACCGACTTTCCGATGTTCGAGCTGAACGAGGAAACCAAGCAGATCGACTTCAGCCACAACCCGTTCAGCATGCCGCAGGGCGAGATGGAGGCCCTGCTGACCCAGGACCCGCTGACCATCAAGGCCTACCAGTACGACATCGTCTGCAACGGCATCGAGCTGTCCAGCGGCGCCATCCGCAACCACCGCCCGGACATCATGATCAAGGCCTTCGAAATCGCCGGCTACACCCAGGCGGACGTCGAATCCCGCTTCGGCGGCATGCTCAACGCCTTCCGCTACGGCGCCCCCCCGCATGGCGGCTCCGCCCCCGGCATCGACCGCATCGTGATGCTGCTGGCCGACGAGCCGAACATCCGCGAGGTGATCCTGTTCCCGCTCAACCAGCAGGGCGAAGACCTGATGATGGGGGCGCCCGCCGAAGTCCCGCCGGCACGGCTCAAGGAGCTTTCGCTCGCCTTGGCGCTGCCGCCAAAGGTGAAGAAAGACTAAGCGGTTCTTTTTTGAAAAAAGAACCAAAAAACTTTTTATCCGCTTGCACTCGGTTCCCCCTGGGAAGCCGGGTGCAGGCGGATAAAGTTTTTTTGCTTCTTTTTGTTCACAAAAAGAAGATTCCTGGTTTCCGGAGCATGATCCGCGGTGATAGAAGCGCGGCCGCGCGCGCGTAGCCTTCCCGGATCAGGCGCGCTTGATGTTCCAGAACAGCGGCCCGGTCGCTTCCAGCTTGCCGGTCAACGACTTGCGCCATGCCGTCGGGATCTGGAACTGCCCCAGCGTGATCGTCGGCACCTGGGTGTAGTTCTCCACCTGGATCTCATTGGCGATCCGCAGCCGCCCCGCCTCGTCCGGCGCGTCGAGCCAGGCCTGGGTCAGTTCCTCCACCTTGGGGTTGTCGTACCAGCCGAACCATCCGGCCGCCCCCAGCCCGCGATAGGGCGGGGTGATGATCGGGTTCAGGATGAACGCCCCGGTGAACCAGGTGTGGAAGATCGACCAGCCGCCCTTGTCCGCCGGCTCCTTGCTGCCGCGCCGCTGCACCACGGTGCCCCAGTCGGTGGCGGCCATTTCGGCGTTGATGCCGATCTTCTTCAGCAGGTCGAAGGTGATGTCGCCCAGCGGCCCGATGGTGTGGAAGTCGGTCGGGCTGATGATCACCGCCTTGGCGCCGGTGTAGCCGGCCTCCTGCACCATCCGCCGCGCCAGCTCGATGTTGCCGCTCTGCACGTTCGGCAGGTTCACCGGGTTGCCATAGGTGGTGCCGCAGGGGAACTGCGACCGGCAGACCTGGTAGAGCGACTTGTCGGTCCCCATGATCGCCTGCATGTAGTCTTCCTGGTTCACCGCCACCTGGATCGCGCGCCGGATCCGCACGTCGTTGAACGGCGGATTGAGGTGGTTGAACCGCATGCCGCCGATGTAGCCCATCGGGTTCGACGGTCCGAACTGGATGTTCGCGTTGCGCCGCAGCAGCGGCACCAGGTCGGCCTGCACCTGCTCATACCAGTCCACTTCCCCGCTCTGCAGCGCGGCGGACGCGGTGGAGGCATCGGGGATGATCTTCCACTCGATGCGGTCGAAATGCGCAACCTTGCCGCCGGTGAACCAGTCCGCCGCCTCCTGGCGCGGCACATAGCCGTCGAATTTCTGCCAGGCCGCGCTGCTGCCGGCCACGAACTCGCGGTCCAGGAACCGGAACGGGCCGGAGCCCACGTATTCCGTGACCGCCTTGAACGGATCGGTCTTGGCCATGCGCTCCGGCATGATGAAGCTGCCCTGCAGCGCGATCGCCTGGATCAGCAGCGGGAAGGGCCGCTTCAGCGTGATCTTCACCGTGCGGTCGTCCTGCACCCCGAAGGCGTCCAGCGCCTTCAGCAGCGTCTGCCCGAACGGATCGCGCACCGCCCACCGGGCCAGGCTGGCGGCACAATCCTGGGCGCGCACCGGCTCCCCGTCATGGAACTTCAGCCCGTCGCGCAGCCGGATCAGCACGGTGCGCCCATCATCCGAAACCGTGTGCCCTTCGGCCATCTGCGGCTTCGGTTCCAGCTTGGAGTTCACGCCGTACAGCGTGTCCCACACCATGTAGGCGTGGTTGTAGGTCACCGCGGCCGTGGTGATGATCGGGTCCAGCAGCGTGAGATTGGCCTGCGGCACGAACTTGAGCACGCGCGCGCTGGCTGGCTGCGCGATCGAAACGCGCGGCAGGGCGGCCGTCGCAACCCCGGTCGCAATCCCGGCCGCACCCGCGCCCAACAGCGTACGTCGCTTCATCGCAAAGCTCCCTGTTTCGTTATTGTGCAGGGAGCCTGTCAGATGACGCCGCCGTAATCAATCTCATACGGAGGCCACCGCCGCATCCACCGCATCGCCCAGCCGCGCCACGATGGCATCGATGTCGCTCGCCTGCGCAATATAGGGCGGCGCCACGATGACATGATCGCCGTTCTTGCCGTCGATCGTGCCGGACATCGGATAGATCGCCAGCCCGCGCTGGAACGCCTCCTGCTTGATGCGGTCGTTCAGCTTCAGCGCCGGGTCGAACACCGCCTTGCTGCCCCGGTCCTGCACCAGCTCGATCGCCCAGAACAGCCCGCGCCCGCGGATGTCGCCGACATGGCGGTGGTTGCCCAGCCGCTCCGTCAGCATCATCGACAGCCGCTCGCCCTGGATGCGCACGTTCTCGACCAGGCGGTCCTCGCGGATCACCCGCTGCACCGCCAGCGCCGCGGCACAGGCCACCGGATGGGCCTGATAGGTATGGCCATGCATGAACGCGCCCGACCCCGCGCGCAGCGCATCCACCACGCGCCCGCCGATCAGGATGCCGCCGATCGGCTGGTATCCGCCGCCCAGCCCCTTGGCCACGATCTGGATGTCCGGCGTGATCCCCTCCTGCTCCCAGGCATGCATGGTCCCGGTGCGCCCCATGCCGCACATCACCTCGTCCAGGATCAGCAGCGCGCCGTGCCGATCGCAGATCTCCCGCACTTTCTTGAAATACCCCGGCGGCGCGGCCACGCAGCCCGTCGTCGCGCCGACCACCGGCTCGGCCATGAAGGCGATCACGTTCTGCGGCCCCAGGCGCTGGAACTCGGCCTCCAGCTCGTCGGCCAGGCGCTGGACATACTGCACCTCGGTCTCCGCCTCGCCCTGGAAGCGATAGGCGAAGGCGGGCGAGACATGGTGGAAATTGGGCGACAGCAGCGGCGCATAGGGCGCGCGGCGCATCATGTTGCCCCCGGCCGACAGCGCGCCGAGCGTGTTGCCGTGATAGGAACCCCGCCGCGCGATGTACTGGGTGCGCTGCGGCTGGCCGATCTCCAGGAAATACTGCCGCGCCATCTTGATCGCCGCCTCCGCGCCCTCGGAGCCGGAGGAGCAGATATAGGCGTGGCTCAGCCCGCCCGGCGAGCCGTCCAGGATGATGTCGGCCAGGTCCTCGGCGGCCTGGTTGGTGAACAGCGCGGTATGGACATAGGCCACCTGGTCCAGCTGCGCCTTGATCGCCGCGTTGACCCGCGCATCGCCATGGCCCAGGCACGCCACGGCCGCGCCGCCGGACCCGTCGATGATCTGGCGCCCGTCCGCGCCGATCAGGTACATGCCCTTGCCAGACACGGCAATCGGCGGGGTGGCATGCTGGCTGCGGTGCAGGATGCGGCTCATCGCGGGTTTCCTCCAGGAAATCGACCGCCATAGCTTGCGCCGGGCTGAAACCGGGTTCAACCGTCCTTGACACTCCCCAGCCCCACAGGTAGCAACAGCCCGCCTTCCGGCGACGCAATCTGCCGGGTGGAGAACGTATGAGCGAAGAACGGGACGGCGCCGATCGGCTCCGCGACACGACCTCCGGCAAGCCAGCCGATGCGTCGTTCGAGGACAGGTTGTCGGCGGCCCGCCGCAAGCAGGGGCTCGAAGCCCCGCGACAAGGCGAAGCCCAGCCGGGCCTCGGATTGTCGCCATCCCAGGGCAATGCGCTGGGCATGGGCATGCGGGTGGGGATCGAGCTGGTGTCCGCACTGGCCGTGGCAGTTGCCATCGGCTGGTTCCTGGACGGTTGGCTTGGAACGCGCCCCTTCCTGCTGATGCTGTTCTTCGTGCTGGGGGGTGCGGCCGGGGTGGCCAATGTCTGGCGGCTGGTTTCGCCGCGCAAGACGCCCCCCCCGGGCGAGTGAGTTTCTCCGGTCGCGCAGGCGGCCTATGGCTTGGATGGACGGCTGCGCTGGCGGCCGAACGGGATGAAGGACGAAGCCGTGGCCGCCGAAGGAAAAGCGATCGACGCGCTGAGCCAGTTCGAACTCTCGCCCGCGCTGGGCGTGCTCGGGCATTCGGTGAACTTCACCAACGCCAACCTGTTCATGCTGATCGCGGCCGCCCTGATCCTTGCCGTGCTGGTGATCGGCGCCCGCCCGCGCGCCATCGTGCCGGGCCGGATGCAGGCGCTGGCGGAGGTCTGCTACGAAAACCTGCTGAAGATGTGCACCGACCAGATCGGGCCGGAGGGGCGGACCTATTTCCCCTTCGTCTTCACGCTGTTCTTCTTCGTGCTGGTCGGCAACCTGCTGGGCATGCTGCCCTATGCCTTCACCTATACCAGCCACATCGCGGTGACCTTCTCGCTGGCGCTGCTGGTCATCGTCGTGGTCACGCTGGTGGCCCTGCGCATCCACGGGCTGCACTTCTTTGCCTACTTCTTCCCGCCGGGCGCGCCGAAGGCGCTGGCCCCGCTGATCATCCCGGTCGAGGTGATCTCCTACCTGTCCCGTCCGCTCAGCCTCGCGGTGCGTCTGTTCGCCAACATGGTGGCCGGCCACGTGATGCTGAAGGTCTTCGCCAGCTTCGTGGTGATGATGGCCGGCGCGGGCACGATCGGGGTGATCGGCGCCGCCGCTCCGCTGGCGCTGAACGTGATCCTGATCGGCTTCGAGTTCCTGGTGGCGTTCCTGCAAGCCTATGTGTTCGCCATCCTCACCTGCATCTACCTGCACGACTCGGTGCACCTGCACTGATCGGCTTGTTGGACAGACCCCAACCGCTCCCCAATAGGAAGGATTGACTCCCATGGAAGTTGCTGCCGCCAAGGCTCTCGGTGCCGGTATCGCCATGCTCGCCCTCGCGGGTGTCGGCATCGGCATCGGCAACATCTTCGCCTCGCTGGTCGCCAGCGTTGCGCGGAACCCCTCGGCCCGCGACCAGGTCTTCGGCATCGGCATTCTCGGCTTCGCGGTGACGGAAGCCGTGGCGCTGTTCGCGCTGCTGATCGCCTTCCTGATCCTGTTCACCTGATACCGGGGGGAGCGGACATGCTCCGCCCGTTTAAGCGCTTGCGGGCACGCATCATGCGCGGAGGCGCGGCCGTGGTCGCCGCCTCCGTGGTGATGGGCGTGCAGTCGGTGGCCTTTGCCGCCGCACCTGTCGCCGAGAAGAAGGGCGGCATGCCGCAGCTCGACTTCGCCAATCCGCTGACCATCAGCCAGGTTGTCTGGCTGGCGATCATCTTCCTGGTGCTCTACCTGCTGCTGGCCCGCTGGGCGCTGCCGCAGGTGGGCGCGGTGCTGGAGATGCGCGCCAACCGCATCGCCGCCGATCTTGAGGCCGCGAAGGCCGCCAAGACCCAGGCCGATGCCGCGGTCGCCGAGCTGACCGCCGCCACCAGCAGCGCCCAGGCCACCGCCCAGGCCGAGATCAACGCGGCGGTGACCAGCGCCAAGGATGCGGCGGCCGCCCAGGCCGCCACGCTGAACGCGCGCCTGGAAAAGCAGCTGGCCGAGGCCGAGGCGCGGATCAATGCCGCCCGCGGTGCCGCCATGGGCGCCCTGCGCAGCGTGGCCACCGACACCGCCGCTGCCGTGGTCACCCGCCTGGTCGGCGCCGCACCCGCCGCCGACACGGTTCAGGCCGCGGTCGACGGCGCGCTCGCCGCCCGCCGGGCCTAGGAGAGAAGCGATGGAGCACACCTACGGCTTCTGGGACAATCCCAAGACCTGGGTTGCCGTGGCCTTCGTCATCTTCTTCGTGCTGTTCGGCTCGAAGCTCTGGGCGGCCATCACCGGCATCCTGGACAAGCGCGCCGAACAGGTCCGCGACGAGCTGGCCGAGGCACAGCGCCTGCGCACCGAGGCCGAGGCCCTGCTGAAGGACGCCCGCGCCCGCCGTGAACAGGCCCTGGTCGACGCCAAGGCGCTGATGGACGGAGCCCGCACCCAGGCCGCGCAGCTCGCCGCCGCCGCCGCCGCCGAGGCCGAAGCATCGGCGGCACGCCGCGAACGCATGGCTGTGGACCGGATCGCGACCGCCGAGAAGGCCGCCGTGGACGAAGTCCGCAACGTCGCCGCCGAAGTGGCCGCCACCGCCGCCGAGCGCGTCATCCGCGACACCCTGTCGCCGGAAGCCGGCGCCGCCCTGGTCGACCGCGCCATCGCCAGCCTGCCGACCGCCCTGGCGCCGCGCCGCGCGGCCTGAGGGCGGCCCGGTTTTCGGGCAAGGAAGCAAGCGGTTCTTTTTTGAAAAAAAGAACCAAAAAACTTTCTATCCGTTTGCACCCGTCTCCCCCGGGAGAGGCGGGTGCAAACGGATAAAGTTTTTTTGCTTCTTTTTGTTCACAAAAAGAAGGCGCTTCCTTACTGCGCCTGCGCGCTCGCATCGCTGCGCGTCGCCCCCACGCGCTGCGCCAGCGACGCCGCCATGAAGTCGTCCAGTGCCCCATCCAGCACGGCGTCCGGGTTGCCCTTTTCGACCCCGGTGCGCAGGTCCTTCACCAGCTGGTACGGCGCCAGCACGTAGCTGCGGATCTGGTGCCCCCAGCCGATATCGGTCTTCGCCGCTTCCTGCGCGTTCGCCAACACCTCACGCCGCTGCAACTCGGCCTCGTACATCCGCGCCCGCAGCATATCCATTGCCGTTGCCCGGTTGCGGTGCTGGCTGCGGTCGGTCTGGCAGGCGACCACGATGCCGCTGGGGATATGGGTGATGCGGATCGCCGACTCGGTCTTGTTCACATGCTGCCCGCCGGCGCCCGACGCGCGATAGGTGTCGACGCGCAGGTCAGAGGGGTCGATCTCGATCTCGATCGTGTCGTCCACCACCGGATAGACCCAGACGCTGGCAAAGCTGGTCTGCCGCCGCGCGGCGGCATCGAAGGGCGAGATGCGCACCAGGCGATGCACGCCCGCCTCGGTCTTCAGCCAGCCATAGGCGTTCTCGCCGGTGATCTGCAACGTGGCCGACTTGATGCCGGCCTGCTCGCCCTCGGACTGCTCCAGCAACTGCATCTTGTAGCCGCGCTGCTCGGCCCAGCGCGAATACATCCGCATCAGCATCTCGGCCCAGTCCTGGGCCTCGGTCCCGCCGGCGCCGGCGTTGATCTCCATGTAGCAATCCCGCGCGTCGGCCTCGCCGGACAGCAGCGACTCGATCTCGCGCCGCTTGGCCTCGGTGGCCAGCGCGCGCAGGGCGACCATGCCCTCGGTGATCATGCCGGCATCGCCCTCGGCCTCGGCCATCTCGATCAGCTCGACGGTGTCGGCGACATCGCCCTCCAGCTTCTCCACCCCCTCGATCGCGCTGGCCAGGCGGTTGCGCTCGCGCATCAGCGCCTGCGCCGCCGTGGCGTCGTTCCACAGCGCGGGGTCTTCGGAGCGGTGGTTCAGTTCGTCCAGGCGGGCGCGGGCGACATCCCAGTCAAAGATGCCTCCTCAGCAGCGCCACGGACTGCTTGATCTGGTCGTTGAGGGCAGCGGATTCGGCAGACATGGGGTCCTCGGCAGCTCAGCATCGAAGTTCGCGGCTCAATACAGCCCGCCCAATCCGCTGTCGACCCCGCCGGCCTGCGGGCGCGCGGCGGGCGTGCCGTCGCCGGGCGCGGCCACCCCGATGATCGGCGCCGAGGCCCCGGGCTCCTGTCCCGGCTTGAACGCATCGGTGACATTGCCGTTGCCGGCATCCCACCCGCCCATGACGATCCCGGGCGGCGGCACGAAGCGCAACGCCGGGCGGTTCGCCTGCGCCGCGGCCATGAAGTTGCGGAAGATGGGCGCGGCATTGCCGCCGCCGGTCTCGTTGTCGCCCAGGCTGCTCGGCGTGTCGAACCCCACCCAGACGATCGCCACCATGTCCGGGGTGAAGCCGGCGAACCAGTTGTCCTGGAAATCCTGGCTGGTCCCGGTCTTGCCGGCCACCGCCGTCTTGATGCCCTGCCCGGCCGGGTTGCCGGTGCCGCGCTGCACCGCGCCCTGCAGCATGGTCACGATCTGGAAGCTGCTCTGCGGATCGACCACCTGCGGGCGGGCATCGCGCAGCTCCGGCCGCCGGGCGGGATCGTCGCACCCGTCGCACTCCATGGACGGCGCGCGCCAGACGATCTTGCCCTCGCGATCCTGCACCGAATCGATCAGCGTCGGCGTCACCCGTCGCCCGCCGGCCAGGAACCCGGCATAGCCCCCGGCCTGGCGCAGCACCGTGGTTTCCACCGCCCCCAGCGCCGCCGGCAACACCCGCGGCATGTCGTCCACCACGCCCAGCCCGATGGCGAGCTGGGCGATGCGCTCCATCCCCACCTTGTCCGCCACCCGCACGGTGACCAGGTTCAGCGACTTCTCCAGCGCCACGCGCAGCGACACCGGCCCGGAGAAGCTCTGCTCGAAATTGCTCGGCCGCCACTTGCCCGCCGCCCCCTGGTCCAGCACGAACGGCGCGTACAGGAAGCGCTGCGACGGCGAAATCCCCGCCTGCATCGCGGCCAGATAGACATAGGCCTTGAAGCTCGACCCCGGCTGCCGCAAGGCCTGGGTGGCGCGGTTGAACTGGCTGGTCTCGAAGCTCCAGCCGCCGGACATCGCCAGCACCCGCCCGGTGGCGGGATCCAGCGCCACCAGCGCCCCCTGCACCTGCGGGATCTGGCGCAGCGCCAGCCGCTCCGGCCGCGCCGGATTGCGCCCCTGGGCCGGCACCGCGGCCACCGGCTCGGCCATCACCACGTCGCCGGGCTTGACCACATCGCCCATCCGCCGCGGCGCCGGCCCGGGCCGATCGCCCACCAGCGGCCGCGCCCAGGTTGTATCGCCCAGCGCCATCGGCAGGATGCGCGGCGTGGAGGCCACCGTCGCCGCCGCCCCGGCCGGCCGCTCCAGGAAGCCCAGCTTCGCCTCCCCGTCCGCCACTTCCAGCACGATCGCCAGCCGCCACTCCGCCAGCATCCCCGCCGGCCGTGCCACCCCGCCCAGCAGCGCCTGCCAGGCCGCCGGCGCACCCGGCGGCGCATTGGCCCCGCGCGGCGGCAGGCTGTGCTGCGCGACCGGCCCGCGCCAATGCCCGCGCCGCTGGTCATAGCGCAGCAACCCGTCGCGCAGCGCCCGGTCGGCCGCACTCTGCAGCGCCGGATCGACGCTGGTGCGCACGGTGAACCCGCCCTGCGTCACCTGGTCGGCGCCGAAGCGTTCGATCAGCTGGCGGCGCACCTCCTCGGCGAAATACTCCGCGCCGCTGACCGATTCCGGGCGGCGGAACGGCGAGACCACGATCGCCTGCGCCTTCGCCTCGGCGGCCTGCGCCGGCGTGATCGCCCGGTCCTCGGCCATGCGCTCGATCACCCAGTCGCGGCGCACGCGGCCGGCCTCGGGGAAGCGGAACGGGTTGTAGTTGTTCGGCGCCTTCGGCAGCGCCGCCAGGAACGCCGCCTCCGCCAGGGTCAGCTCATCCAGCGCCTTGTTGAAATAGGTCTGCCCCGCCGAGGCCACGCCATAGGCCTGCAACCCCAGGAAGATCTCGTTGAGATAGAGCTCCAGGATCCGGTCCTTGCTCAGCGACTGCTCGATGCGGATCGCCAGCAGCACTTCGCGCACCTTGCGCCGGATCGAGACCTCGTTGGACAGCAGCATGTTCTTGGCCACCTGCTGCGTGATCGTCGAGGCGCCGATCGGCCGCCGGCCGGAGCCGTACTGCATGATGTCGAACACCGCGGCGCGGGCGATGGCGATCGGGTCGATCCCCTTGTGGTCGTAGAAATTCTGGTCCTCGGCGGAGATGAAGGCCTGCTTGACCATGTCGGGCACCGCGGCGGCCGGCACGAAGATGCGCCGCTCGGTGGCCAGCTCCGCCAGCAGCCGGGCGTCGCCGGCATAGACCCGGCTCATCATCGGCGGCTGGTAATGCGTCAGGGTCTCGTGGTCCGGCAGGTCGGCGCCGTAGTGCTGGATCACCGCATAGCCGGCCGCCCCTGCCACCACCGTGCCCACCGCGGCCAGGCTGAACAGCCAAGAGATCAGCCGCGCCACGGCGCTGCGCCGGCGGCGGGCCGGCTTTGGCTTGCGGTGCCGGTTCGGGGGCGGCGGCGGCGCTTCGGCCTCGGCGTGTGACGGCGCTTCGGTCTCGGCCCGTGGCGGCGGCGGCGGTGGCGGCGGCGGCGCGGCGCGGCGGCTGATGTAGCCGGTGGTGGCCCCCCGCGCGGCCAGCCGCTCGCCCGCCGTCAGCTGCGGGGCGGCCAGGCGCGGTTCGGCGGGATCGCGGGGCGTGCCGGTGGGATCGCTCATGGGCGCGTTCTAACCGAAACGCGACCGGCGTGCATCAGCCGGCGTAACGCTCGCCCCCCGCGGCGAAATAGGCATCCACCGCCCGGCGCATGGCCCCGGCCAGCTGCGCCCGGTGCGCCGGCCGGCGCAGCGCCGCCTCGTCGGCCTTGTTGGACATGAAGCCCATCTCCACCAGCACGCTGGGAATATCGGCCGCCTTCAGCACCATGAAGCTGGCGTGGCGCGCCGGATTGGGCAGCAGCGGCACCTCGCGCCCCAGCGACTGCACCACCGAGCGCGCCATGCGCGTCGATCCCACCCGCGTCTCCTGGCGCACCAGGCTGACCAGGATGCGCTGCACCTCGGGCGGCGTGCCCTGGAAGTTCGGCGTGCCGAAGCGGTCGGCGGCGTTCTCGCGCTGCGCCAGGGCCGCGGTCTGCCGGTCCGACGCCGTCTCGTTCAGCGTGTAGACGCTGACGCCGCGCACCGAGGTGTCAGACAGCGCATCGGCATGGATCGACACGAACAGCGCCGCCCCGCGCCGCCGCGCCAGCGACACCCGCTCCTCCAGCGCCACGAACACGTCGCGGGTGCGGGTGAGTTCCACGCGATAGCGCCCGCTGGCCAGCAATTGGCGGCGCAGCTCCTGGCCGGTGGCCAGCGCGACATGCTTCTCGAAGGTGCCGGAGATGCCGATCGCGCCCGGGTCCTTGCCGCCATGCCCGGGATCGAGCATCACCAGCGGCAGCGCGCTGGCCGGCGCGCGCGTCTGGGTCCGCGTCTGCGTCTGGGCCTGTGCTGCGGCCGGCAGCAGGAAGCTCAGCGAAAGCCCGGGCAGAAGCAGTCGGCGAGAGATCACGTGCGGCCCTCGAATGCCCCCGCCACAGCCGGCCCAGGGCGCCGGACCCTCCCACATTGGATTGGGAAAGTCACCTTAATAATTGATTTACGGCGCTTCCCACCGGCGCGGCCGGGTGCCATGCAGCGCCGCGCATCGCGGGCAGCTTGCAGTTGCACGGGGATTGCTTCATGTTCCCCCCGCTTCGGCGGCGCGCCGGGGCCGGCCGCGCTGCGGCATGGTCCCTCGGCTTCGCGCCTTCGAACCGCACGCTCCGGCCCCTGGCGCGCTCGCTGGGCATGGATGGCGGCGGTCGGCAAACGATTTCCACCGGGGCGGTGCCCTCCGAAAGGGGGCTTCCACCCGCAGCTTCAGGGTCCGATGGCCAAGGCGACGACGCCCCTTCCGCAACGCTCCCGGCCCGCGCTCGCGGCCGTGGCGGCGCATGCGCGGATGGCGGCGGCACCCTGGCCGCGCGACAGCGTCGTCTCCCTGGGTCGCCTGCGGTCGGACCATCCGCCTCTCCATGCAAGCCTATCCCCCCGCCCCCGCCGCGCCGATGCGCGCGGGCCGGCGGTGCACCGGAGTTCGCGACTAGATGACCAAGCGCATGCTGATCGATGCCACACACGCGGAAGAAACCCGCGTGGTGGTGCTGGACGGTAACCGTCTCGAAGACTTCGACGTCGAGGCCGCCACCAAGAAACAGCTCAAGGGCAACATCTACCTGGCCAAGGTGGTCCGGGTCGAACCGTCGCTGCAGGCCGCCTTCGTCGAGTATGGCGGCGGCCGCCACGGCTTCCTGGCCTTCGGCGAAATCCATCCGGACTATTACCAGATCCCGGTGGCCGACCGTCAGCGCCTGTTGAAGATGCAGGCCGAGGAGGCCGCCGCCGAAGCCGCCGACGAGGATGACGACGACGCGCCCGCCCCCGCCGCCCCCCTCGCGGCCGAGGCAGCGCCCGCCAAGGGCGGCCGCCGCCGCGGCCGCGGCCGCCCGCCGCGCGAAGAGGCCCGCGCCGCGCCGCTCGATGCCGCCGCCCCGGCCACCGCCTATGGCGAGCTGGATTTCGGCGAGATCACGCATGGCGAGCTGGTGATCGACGGCATCGCCGAAGCCGCCGCCGATATGGCCGAGGCCGCCGCCGAAACAATGGCTGACGCCGCCGATATGGCCGAAGCCGCCGACCAGGCCGACGCCGACGAGGATCAGTCCGGCGAGATCGAGACCGACGAGACCCCGCCCGAGGAAGTCGGCGGCGACAGCGACGTGTTCGAGGGCAACGGCGCCGAAGAGGCCGCCGCCCGCCGCAGCGCCCGCTTCCTGCGCAATTTCCGCATTCAGGAAGTGATCCGCCGCCGCCAGATCCTGCTGATCCAGGTGGTCAAGGAAGAGCGCGGCACCAAGGGCGCGGCGCTGACCACCTACATCTCGCTCGCCGGCCGCTTCTGCGTGCTGATGCCCAATTCCCCGCGCGGCGGCGGCATTTCGCGCAAGATCACCTCGGCCGCCGATCGCCGCCGGCTGAAGGAGATCACCGCCGAGCTGGAAGTGCCGCAGGGCATGGGCCTGATCGTGCGCACCGCCGGCGCCGCCCGCCCGAAGCCGGAGATCCGGCGCGACTGCGAATACCTGATGCGGCTGTGGGACGACATCCGCGAGACCACCTTCCGCTCCATCGCACCGGCGCTGATCTACGAGGAAGCCAACCTCATCAAGCGCACCATCCGCGACGGCTACTCGCGCGACATCGACGAGGTGGTGGTGGATGGCGAGGCCGGCTGGCGCGCCGCGCGCGACTTCATGCGCCAGCTGATGCCCGCCCATGCCCGCAAGGTCCAGCTCTGGCGCCCCGAGGGCGGGCCCGGCGGCGCCGGACAGCCGCTGTTCGCCAAGCACGGCGTGGAGGACCAGCTCGATTCGATGCTGGTGCCCACGGTGCAGCTCAAGTCCGGCGGCTACCTGGTGATCAACCAGGCCGAGGCGCTGGTGGCCATCGACGTCAACTCCGGCCGCTCCACCCGCGAACGCGGCATCGAGGAGACGGCGCTGCGCACCAACCTCGAAGCCGCCGAGGAAGCCGCCCGCCAGCTTCGCCTGCGCGACCTCGCCGGGCTGATCGTGATCGACTTCATCGACATGGAGTCGAAGAAGCACAACGCGATGGTCGAGCGCCGGCTGAAGGAGGCGCTGAAGAACGACCGCGCCCGCATCCAGGTCGGCCAGATCAGCCATTTCGGCCTGCTGGAAATGAGCCGCCAGCGCCTGCGCCCTAGCCTGACCGAAACCAGCTTCATCACCTGCCCGCATTGCGCCGGGCTCGGCCTGGTGCGCAACGTGGAAAGCTCGGCGATCCACGTGCTGCGCCAGATCGAGGAGGAAGGGGCAAAGGCGCGCGCCGGCCACATCATGGTCCATGTCGCCAATGCGGTGGCCATGTGCATCCTGAACACCAAGCGCGAGCGCCTGGCCGAAATCGAGCAGCGCTACGCCATGCGGGTGCACTTCAACGGCGACGACACCCTGCCGGCGCCACAGACCCGCATCGACCGCCTGCGCCCGCCCCTGACGGACGCCGAGCGCGCCATCCTGCTGCCCGCGGCCGCGGCGCCCGCCGCCCTGCCGGCCTATGACCTGGACGAGGACGACCGCGCCGAGGACACGCCGGACGACGACGATTTCGCGCCGGATGTCGCCGAAGCCGCCCCGGCCCCAGCCGCCGTGCCGGCCGCCCCGGCGCCCCGCGCGGAGCCGCCCGCCGAAGCGGCCGCCGACGGCGACACGGACGAGCGCGGCCGCCGCCGCCGCCGGCGCCGCCGCGGTGGACGCCGTGAAGACGGCGAGGATCGCACGGATGCCGACGGGACCGAGACCGACGGCACCGAGACCGACGGGGCCGAGACCGCCGCTGCCGACACGACCACCGCCGCCGCCGCCAGCGACGCGCCGTTGGCGGCCGATGCCATGGGCGCAAGCGAAGCACCCCAGCCGGAGCCGGCGCTGGCCGCCGAGCTGGCGATCGAGCTGCCGCCGGATCCCGCGCAGCAGGACCAGCCCAGCCTCGATCCCGAGGAGATGGACGAGAACGGCCTGCCCAAGGCCCGCCGCCGTGGACGCCGCGGCGGCCGCCGTCGTCGTCGCGACGAGGCGCCCGAAGCCGGCGAGGACGCCGCCGCTGCCGAAGCGCTGCCCGCAGAAGCCACTCAGGCCGAGGCGATCGAGCCGCCCACCCCGCTCGCCGCGCCGGCCTATACTGGACCGACCCCCGCCAACCCGTTTGGCGGCCAGGCGCTGGACATCTTCGACATCCTGGAACAGGCCGAACTGGCACGCACGGCCCCGGCACCGCGCGCCCCTGCCCCCCCGGCCGAACTGGCGATTCCGCCGGTCCCGCCCGATGCCACCGCGCCCGGCGACATCCTGGCCGAGCCTGCGGCAATCGAAGCTGCACCCGTGGAAGCTGCGCCCGTGGAAGCTGCGCCCGTGGAAGCTGCGCCCGTGGAAGCTGCGCCAACCATGGAGGTGGTGATCGAGGCGCCGGCATCCGTTGCCGCGCCGCCGCCCGAACCCGCCGCGGAGCCCGCGGCTCCGGTGGTGGGGCCGGCGATCAAGCCGGTGGTGCTGGGCGCCGACCCCTTGCCCGCCACCCCGCCCAAGCGCGGCTGGTGGAAGCGCTGATCGGCGCGGGCTGACCCGATCTCGGCGGCCGCGGCGGATTTTTCGCCACGGCCGCCGATTTTGCTTGTGCGGCGCCGCATGGGGCAGGCAGGCTGGCCTTCTCTTCAACGAACTGAAAGGAGGTGATCCAGTGTCTCATTGCTCTCGGCGCCGGTCTGCTGATGCGGCCTGGATCCCTGCTTCCCCCGCGGTGGCAGGGTAGTCTCCGTCCGTCAGCCGATCGCTGTCAGACAATGGAAGGCCCCGGGAGCGATCCCGGGGCCTTCGATGTTTTGAAGGAAGGAAGAGTCTTCTTTTTGTGAACAAAAAGAAGCAAAAAACTTTATCCGTTCGCACGCCATGGCTGGGCCAAGTGGGGAAAAGTCTTTTGGTTCTTTTTTTCAAAAAAGAACGCGCTTGCTTACTCGCCTTCGTTCTTCTTCCGCCGCCGCGCCGCCGCCGCATACTGCCCGCGCGGCCGGTCATCCTGCACATGCGGGCGGATCACGGTGTCGTAGTATTCATCCCAATCCTCGGGCGTGAAGCGCGACAGCCCCTCGGTCACCACGAAGCCGTTCTGCGCCGGCTCCTCCAGCGCGATCCGCGGCAGCACCTGCACCTGCAGCAGCGGGAAATTGGGGTCGAACTCCACCGGGATGTCGGTGCGGGTCAACTGCATGTTGGTGATCAGCGGTCCGAACCAGCGATCGGTCTCGATGATCCCCTCGCTCATCGTCAGCCCGGCCTTTGGCGGCACGTTTGCCGGCGGGCGGACATGGGCGCTCCAGCCGGGTGCCGTGCGCGCCATCAGCCCGGTCCACATCTGCACCCGCCCCGGCTCGGTGAGCGCCCCCAGGAAGGGCGGCCACCAGCCCTTCACCTCCTCGGGCACATTCGCATCGAAGAACGCGGGAAAGCCCGGCACATCGGCGGTGCGCAGCGGCAGCCATTCCTCGAATCCCGCGGGGCGCCACTTGATCGCCTGGCCGTCCCACCACAGCGCGAAGCCGATCGGCGGGAACACGTAATAGCCAAAGCCCGAGGCGGTCACGACGGGCTCGCAAAAGCGGAACGCCCGGGTCGGCAGCGTCCCCATGGCCGACTTGTCCGCCCGCTCCGGCGGCCGGCCCGAGGGGATGATGCGGTGGAACAGAATGCGCGGCACCGGCTTTTGGGGGCCGGGCTCGGTGATCTCAGGCGCTTCGCTCACGTGGTTTGTCCTGTGCAGGGCCGAACGCAACAAAACCGGGCGCAAGGCCCGGTTTCGTGTATTCTAGCGCGAGGAGGCTTCCCGCGCAGCTATGAAACCATCAGATCGCCGGCGCCATCGCACCGAGCCGCACCTTGGAACCAGCCAGGGCCGGGCTCATCGCGCCGAGCTGAACGTTCGAGCCGGCCAGGGCGGGCGACATCGCGCCGAGCTGAACCTTGGAGCCGGCCAGGGCCGGGCTCATCGCGCCGAGCTGAACCTTCGAGCCGACCAGCGCCGGGGACATCGCGCCGAGCTGAACCTTCGAGCCGGCCAGGGCGGGCGACATCGCGCCGAGCTGAACCTTCGAACCGGCCAGC
>JBIPLY010000132.1:0-9634 GCA_044369385.1 Acetobacteraceae bacterium
CCAGCACATGGCCGGCGGGTTCGAGCCAGAGCGTAACCGGCCCGATGCGCAGTCGCTCGCCCCAGGCCAGGGACTGCTGCGTGCCGCCCGCCCCGGCGCCGAGGCGCGCGCGCATCAGGGCCAGGGTGGCGGCGCTGGCCAGCACGGCGTCGTGCCCCGGGCGGGCGTGGTCGGAATGCGCATGGGTGATGACGGCGCGCGCCACCGGGCGCAGCGGGTCGATGAAGACGTCGGCGGGGGCGCAGTAGAGCCCGGCGGGCTGCGGCGTGAGCCAGGTTTGCGGATGCGGCATGTCCGCCATATTGGCGCAGTGCGTGCCGGGCGCCAGCCGGAATGGTCTGGTGGTCGCGGCGCCATGCGGCAGGTGCGGCCGGCGGGGCTGCCGCTATCAACGCGCCAACCGCCGGAGATGCCCGATGCACGACCTGTCGACCCTGCTGCTGTTCCTTGCCGCCGCGACTGCCATCGCCGTCTCGCCAGGTCCGGCGATGCTCTACGTCGCCAGCCGCACGCTGGCCGGCGGGCGCGGCGAGGGCATGGCCTCCACGTTGGGAACCGGGATCGGCGGCTTCGTGCATGTGCTGGCCGGCGCCGTGGGCGTGTCGGCGCTGATTGCCGCGAGTGCCGCGGCGTTCACGGCGCTGAAGCTGGTGGGCGGGGTGTATCTGATCTGGCTGGCGGTGCGGATGTGGCGCGGGGCGGCGCTGGTGGTGCCGACGGGCGCGGCGGCAACCGGGGCGCGGGCGGCATTGCGCGAGGGGATCGTGGTGGAGGCGACCAACCCGAAGACGGCGGCGTTCTTCCTGGCCTTCCTGCCGCAATTCGTCGATCCCGCCGGTCATGTGGCGGTGCAGTTCGTGGTGCTCGGCGCGGTGTCGGTGGCGTTGAACACCGGGGTGGACGCGCTGGTGGTGCTGGGGGCGGCGCGCATCCGCCGGGCGGTGCTGGCCGCCCCCGCGGCGATGCGGCGGGTGCAGCAGGGCTGCGCGGCCGTGCTGGGCGGGCTGGGGCTGGCGCTGCTGCTGGCGCGTCGCCCAGCCTGAAAAGGGTTGGCTTGAACAGGCGGCCCCGGCCGGGCTATCCAGGTCGGGATGGCAGGAACATTACCGGAACCTTTTGCCGGCTGGTTCGCCCGGCGCGGCTGGGCGGCGCGGCCACACCAGCTTGCGGTGCTGGCGGCGGCACGAGCCGGCAAGAGCGTGCTGCTGACCGCACCCACCGGGGGCGGCAAGACGCTGGCCGGCTTCCTGCCCAGCCTGGTGGAACTGCATGAAACGGCCTGCCCCGGCCTGCACACGCTGTATGTCAGCCCGCTGAAGGCGCTCGCGGCCGACATCGCGCGCAACCTGGAGGCGCCGATCGCGGAGATGGCGCTGCCCGTCAGCATCGGCACGCGCAGCGGCGACACCTCCACCGCCCAGCGGCGCCAGCAGAAGGCCGCGCCCCCGAACCTGCTGCTGACCACGCCCGAGAGCCTGGCGGTGCTGCTGAGCCAGCCGGACGCCGAGGCCTTCTTCGCCGGGCTGCGCGCCGTGGTGGTCGATGAGATCCACGCCCTGGCCGGCACCAAGCGCGGCGACCAGCTCGCCCTCTGCCTGACCCGGCTGGGCGGGCGGCGGATCGGGCTGTCGGCCACGGCGGCGCATCCGGCGGCGCTGGCGGCGTTCATCTCCGCCGATGGGCACGGCGGCGGGGTGCGGCGCGTGGACGTCGCCGGCGGCGCGCCGCCCGCGATCGAGGTGATGCTGCCCGAGGGGCGGCTGCCGTGGTCCGGCCATATGGGCCTGGCCAGCGCGCCGGAGGTGCTGGCCCGCATCCGCGCCGCCGGGCTGACGATCGTCTTCGTCAACACCCGCGCGCAGGCGGAGCTGATGTTCCAGGAGCTGTGGAAGATCAACGACGAGACCCTGCCGATCGCCATCCATCACGGCTCGCTGGAGCCGGAGCAGCGCCAGAAGGTGGAACAGGCAATGGCGGCCGGGCGGCTGCGCGCGGTGGTGGCCACCTCGTCGCTGGACCTCGGCATCGACTGGGGCGGGGTGGACCAAGTGGTGCAGGTCGGCGCGCCGAAGGGGGTCTCCCGGCTGTTGCAGCGCGTCGGCCGGGCGAACCACCGCATGGACGAGGCCAGCCGGGCGATCCTGGTGCCGGCCAACCGCTTCGAGGTGCTGGAATGCGAGGCGGCGATCCAGGGCGTGGCCGAAGGCGAGCTGGACGGCGATCCGCCGCGCCCCGGGGGCCTCGATGTGCTGGCGCAGCACGTGCTGGGCGTGGCCTGCGCCGAGGGCTTCCGCCCCGACGAGCTCTACGCCGCGGTGCGCTGCGCCGCACCCTATGCCGATCTGACCCGCCGCGATTTCGACGACGTGGTCGAATTCGTCGAAACCGGCGGCTATTCGCTGCGCGCCTATGAGCAGTTCCGCAAACTGTTCCGCGACAGCGAGGGCCGCGTGCAGGCGATGGGCGAGCGGGTGGCGCGCCGGCACCGCATGAACATCGGCACCATCGTCGAGGAGCCGATGATCAAGGTGCGCCTGGCTGGGCGCGGCGGCGGGACGATTGGCGAGGTGGAGGAATACTTCGTCAACGGCCTGGTCGCCGGCGACACCTTCATGTTCGGGGGAAAACTGCTGCGCTTCCTGCGGCTGCGCGAAACCTGGATCGAGGTGGCGGAGGGCGGCACCGGCGAGCCGAAGGTCCCGGCCTATGCCGGCGGGCGGATGCCGCTGTCCACCAACCTGGCCGCCCGGGTGCGCGCGATGCTGAACGATCCCGCCGGCTGGGGCCGCTTCCCGGAACCGGTGCGCGAATGGCTCGGCCTGCAGCAATCGCTCTCCCGCCTGCCGGGGCGCGACGGGCTGCTGATCGAGACCTTCCCGCGCGGCGACGTGCATTTCCTGGTCGCCTATTGCTTCGAGGGCCGCAACGCCCACCAGACCCTGGGGATGCTGCTGACCCGCCGGATGCAACGGGCCGGCTTCCAGCCGCTGGGCTTCGTGGCCACCGACTACGTGCTGGCGGCCTGGAGCGCGGCACCACCCCGCGATGTCGGCCGGCTCTTCGACCAGGACATGCTGGGCGACGACCTGGAGGCCTGGCTGGCGGAAAGCTCCATGCTGCGCCGCACCTTCCGCAACGTGGCGGTGATCGCCGGGCTGATCGAACGCCACCACCCGGGCGCGGAGAAGTCGCGGCGCCAGGTGATGGTGAACAGCGACCTGATCTACAACGTGCTGCGCCGCCACCAGCCGGACCACGTGCTGCTGCGCGCCACCCGCGCGGATGCCGCCGGGGGGCTGACCGACCTCGGCCGCATCGCCGCCTTCCTGGCGCGCATCCGCGGACGGGTGCGCCATGTGTCGCTCGCCCGCGTCTCGCCGCTGGCCGTCCCGGTGCTGCTGGAGATCGGCCGCGAGAGCGTGCGCAACGGCGAAGGCGACGACGCGCTGCTGGCCGAGGCCGAGACGCTGGTGGCCGAGGCGATGGGCACCACAGCCCCGCCCAAGGCTTCGCAGCCCCGCCCATCGCGGCGGGGGCCGCCGCCGCCGCGCCCCGCCGAGCGCCGACAAGGCCGGCTGTTCGGATGAACCCGGCCGCACTTCATGATAGTGTCGCGGGTATGGACGACCCCGTGATGACCCGCTTCCGCGCCGCGCTGGACGCCATCTATGGCGAGCGCCTGGCCCGCGTCGTGCTGTTCGGCTCACGCGCGCGCGGCGAGGCGCGGGCGGACTCCGACTATGACGTCGCGGTGTTCCTGCGCGGCGCGGCGCGCACGGAGGACGAGCGCCACAGGGTGGCCGACGTGACGACCGATCTGCTTCTGGAGACTGGCGCCTTCATCGTACCACTGACCTTTGACATCGCCGAGTTGGACCGGCGCACGATGTTCATGGGCGAGGTGCGGCGCGAAGGGGTCGAGGTATGAACGCCGAAGTGACGGCGGCGCTGAGCACCGCCCGGCGACACTTGTCGCATGCGCGGATCATCCTGGCCGCCGGAGTGGCCGAGGTAGCCGGGCGGGAGGCCTATCTGGCCGGCTATCACGCCGCACTCGCCTATGTGTTCGCGGTCACCGGCAAGGTGGCAAAGACGCATTCCGGGCTGCGCACCGAGTTCGCGCGGCTGAGCCGCGCGGACACTCGGCTCGATTTCGGGTTTGTCCGGTTCCTCGCCGAGGGCTACGAATTGAAGGTGCTTTCGGATTACGGCCAGCAGGCCATCGCGCCATCTGCGGCAGCGATCGATGCGATCGCGGCGGCGGAGCGGATGCTGAACGCCATCGAAGCCATCCTCAGCCCCCCATGACCGCCGCCCCGATCCATTTCGGCCCCGAGCGCCTGATGCTCGATCCCGGCGGCGCGGTGCTGTGGCCGGCGCGGCGCGTGATGGCGGTGGCCGACCTCCACCTGGAGAAATCCTCGGCGGCAGCGGCGAAGGGCAGCCTCTTGCCGCCGTGGGACAGTGCCGCAACCCTGGACCGGCTGGCGCTGCTGCTGCGCCGGCACCGGCCGCGGACGCTGGTGCTGCTGGGCGACAGTTTCCACGACCGCGACGGCGCCGCACGGCTGCGCCCGGCCGAACGCGATCGGCTGCTGGCGCTCGCGCGCGGGCTGGAGCTGGTCTGGGTGCTGGGCAACCACGATCCCGCCGGCCCCGCCGACCTGCCGGGCGCGGTGGTGGCGGAATGGGCGCCGGGGCCGCTGATCTTCCGGCATCAGGCCGCGGCGGGTGCCAAAGCCGAGATCAGCGGGCATTTCCACCCGAAGGCATCGGTGCCGGTGCGCGGGGCCGTGGTGTCGCGCCCCTGCTTCGTGGCCGACGGGCGGCGGCTGATCCTGCCCGCGCTCGGCGCCTTCACCGGCGGGCTCGATGTGCGCGACCCGGCAGTGGCGAACCTGTTCCCGCGCGGCGGGCGGGTGTTCCTGCTGGGGCAGGACCGGCTGTTCAGCTTCCCCTATGGCGGGCGGGCGGCCGCACTTCGATCGCCAGCGGGCCTGTTGCCGACGGACCAGGCAGCACTCAATCTGTCCGGCCCCTGACCGGAGTCTCCGCCGATGGCCGACTGGATCGCCGCTGCCCTGGACTATGTGCCGCAATGGATCGCCCACCAGCGCCGCATCACCGAGCTGCCCGGCGTGGCGGTAGCCGTCGCGCGCAACGGCCGCGTGGTGCTGGACCAGGCCTTCGGCCAGGCCGACCTGGCCCGGCGCGAGGCGCTGACGCCGGCGCATCTGTTCCGCGTCGCCTCGCACTCGAAGACCTTCACCACCGTCGGCATCCTGCGCCTGGTCGAGGCCGGGCGGCTCCGGCTGGACGACCCCGCCGGGCAGCATGTCACCGGGCTGCACCCGGAGGTCGCGGCGGCCACGCTGCGCCAGTTGCTGAGCCACACCGCCGGCATCGTGCGCGACGGGGCGGATACCGGGCAATGGGCCGATCGGCGCCCGTTCCTGAACGAGGCGGAACTGCGCGCCGAACTGTCGCAGCCGCCGGTGATCCCGGCCAACACGCGGATGAAATACAGCAACCACGGCTTCGGCCTGGCCGGGCTGGTGATCGCCGCGGTGACCGGCGAGGCCTATAACGACTGGATCGCGCGCGAGGTGGTGGCGCGCGCCGGCCTGGCGCAGACCGCGCCCGATGCCCCGGTGGCCAAGGGCGTGAAGACCAGCCGCGGCCATTCGTCGAAATGGGCGCTGGGAACGCGGCTGGTGATCCCGGCCGACAACCCCACCCATGCGCTGGCCTCGGCCACCGGCTTTCTCTCCACCGCCGGCGATCTGGCCCGGTTCTACAGCACGCTCGATCCCGCGGCGCCGAAAAGCGTGATCTCGGTGGCCAGCCGGCGCGAGATGGCGCGGCGCCACTGGCCGGTGCCCGACAGCGCCGGCGAGCGCGGCTACGGGCTGGGCACGATCCAGTCGCAGGTCGGCGATTGGTCCATGTTCGGCCATTCCGGCGGGTTCCAGGGCGTGCGCACCCAGACCGCGACCATCCCCGACCAGAAGCTGACCGTCTCGGTGCTGACCAATGCGGCCGACGGCAATCCGGGCCTGCTGCTGGATGGCGTGGTCCATATCCTGCGCGCCTTCGCCAAGCACGGACCGCCGGGCAAGGCCGTCGCCGGCTGGGGCGGGCGGTGGTGGTCGCTGTGGGATGCCGTCGACCTGGTGGCGATGGGCGATCGCGTCTTCGCCGCGGTGCCGGGCCAGGCCAATCCCTTCGCCGATGTGGCGGAGCTGGAGGTGGTGGGCGCGGACCAGGCGGTGATCCGCCGCGCCGGCGGCTTCGGCAGCCATGGCGAGCCGGTGCGGCTGCTGCGCGGGCGCGGGGGCAAGCTGTCCGGCGTGGTGCTGGCCGGCGGCAAGCTGGTGGACGAGGCGGCGATCGCCCGCGAGCTGCGCACCCGCTATGGCGGCTGACCGGGCTGGTTCGCGCCGCCCGGCACCCCATATGGCAGTTGGATGACTGACGCCCCTGCCCCCGTCCTGTTGTGGCTGCGCCGCGAATTGCGGCTGACGGACAATGCCGCCCTGATCGCCGCGATGGCGGCCGGCCGCCCAGTGGTGCCGGTCTTCGTGCTCGATGACGACAGCCCGGGAAGCTGGGCGCCCGGCGGGGCCTCGCGCTGGTGGCTGCATCACAGCCTGGCTTGCCTCGGCGCCGATCTGGCGGCACGCGGCGCGCCCTTGGTATTGCGGCGCGGCCGGTTCGCGGACGTGATCCCGGCCCTGGCCGCCGAGCTCGGCGCCGTCGAAATCCATGCCGGCATGCCGACCGAGCCCTGGTCCCGCGCCGTCTATCGCCGCGTGGCGGCCGCGGTGCCGTTGCGGGTGCATCTGACCACGCTGCTGCATCACCCGGATTCGGTGCGCACCCAGGCCGGCACCCCCTATGGCGTGTTCACCCCCTTCGGCCGCGCCTGCCGCGCGCTGGGCGAGGTTGGGATGCCCACACCGGCGCCGGCGCGGATTCCCGGCGTAGCCGGCGTGGCTTCCGACCGGCTGGAGGACTGGGGCCTCCTGCCCACCGCACCGGACTGGGCCGGCGGGCTCCGCAACGCCTGGAGCCCCGGGGAGGCCGGCGCCCAGGCCCGGCTGGCGGCCTTCGCAGCCGCGGCGCTCGATCGCTACAAGGCCGAGCGGGACATGCCCGGCATGGACGGCACCTCGCGCCTGTCGCCGCACCTGGCCTGGGGCGAGATCGCGCCGCGCCAGCTCTGGCATGCCGGGGCGGGGTACGAAAAATTCCGCGACGAGGTGCTGTGGCGCGAATTCGCCGCCAACCTGCTGTGGCAGCATCCTGGCCTGCCGGAGGCGCCGCTGCGCGCCCAGTTCGCCGCGATGCCCTGGCGCAGCGACGCGGCCGGGCTGCGCGCCTGGCAGCGCGGGCAGACCGGCGTGCCGATCGTCGATGCCGGCATGCGCCAGCTTTGGCAGACCGGCTGGATGCACAACCGGGTGCGCATGGTGGTCGCCAGTTTCCTGGTCAAGCACCTGCTGATCCCCTGGCAGGACGGGGAAGCCTGGTTCTGGGACACGCTGGTCGATGCCGACCTGGCGCAGAATGCCGCCTCCTGGCAGTGGGTGGCCGGCTGCGGGGCCGATGCGGCGCCGTATTTCCGCGTCTTCAACCCGGTGCTGCAGGGCCGGAAGTTCGACCCGGACGGCGCCTATGTGCGCCGCTTCGTGCCGGAGCTGGCCGCGCTGCCGGATGCGGCGATCCATGCCCCGTGGGAGGCCGCCCCCCTGCTGCTGGCCGGCGCCGGCGTGCGGCTCGGGGCGACCTATCCGCACCCGATCGTCGACCTGCCGATGGGCCGCGACCGGGCGCTGGCCGCCTTTGCCGCGCTGAAGGCGGCATGATGGACACCCCATGACGGAGCCGCTGGCGCCCGCGCGCCTGTCGCCCGACGCGCTGCCCGCCGGGGCGGCGCTGCGGGTGGTCGGCGACGTGCACGGCGACGCCCGCGCCTTCGCCGCCGCCCTGGCCACCGACCGCTTCGTGGTCCAGCTGGGCGACGTGGTGGATTACGGGCCGGACAGTGCCGCCGCCCTGCGCCTGGCGCTGGACATGGTGGCGGACGGGCGCGGGCTGTTCCTGCTGGGCAACCACGACCACAAGCTGCGCCGGGCGCTGGGCGGGCGCGATGTGCGGGTCGGCCCGGAACTGGCCGTCACCCTGCGCCAGCTCGACCCGGACCTGCGCGCCCGCGCCGCCGCGGCGATCGACCGCGCGCCGGTCTGGCTGCGCCAGCGCACCGCCGATGGCGCGATGCGCCTGTTCGCCCATGGCGGCTTCCATTCCGACATGCTGCGCGACACCCCCCCGCCGCTGCCCGATGGCGGGCGGGTCCACGGCGTGCTGGCCCGCGCGCTGTACGGCCAGACCACCGGACGGATCCAGCCCGATGGCTACCCCGAGCGGGTGCTGCACTGGGTAGACCACATCCCCGCCGGCATGACAGTCTATGTCGGCCATGACCGGCGCAGCAGCGACGGCCGCCCCTATGTCCGCGCCGGGCGCGCGGGGGGAAGTGCGGTGTTCCTGGACACCGGCGCGGGCAAGGGCGGGCATCTGTCATGGATCGACCTGCCGGCGTGACATCGATTGGGAGAGCTATCCATGGCTTCGGTGCGCTACCTGGTGCGGGACGTGCCCGCCGCGATCGGCTTCTACACGGAGCATCTCGGCTTCGCCCTGCGCCAGCAGTTCGGCCCGGCGATGGCGATCCTGGTGCGCGACGACCTCACACTGTGGCTGGCCGGACCGATGGCGTCGGCCGCCAAGCCGATGCCGGACGGCCGGGTGCCGGAGCCCGGCGGCTGGGGCCGCTTCGTGCTGGAGGTGGATGACCTCCCGGGCCTGGTCGCCCGCCTGCGCGCCGCCGGCGTGGCCTTCCGCAACGACATCCTGGACGGGCCCGGCGGCCGCCAGATCCTGGTCGACGACCCCTCCGGCAACTGCATCGAGCTGTTCGAGGCCCGCGGATAGGTGCCAGCTTCCGCGCGACGCGCTAGACTGGGCCCGCTTCGCCACAGGAGGCCGTGATCTCTGCCCTGCGCCAGCTGATTCTGATGCGCCACGCCAAGTCGTCCTGGGACGATCCGCGCCTGTCCGACCACGCCCGCCCGCTGAACCCGCGCGGGCGATCGGCCGCCGCGGCGATGCGCGCGGCGCTGCGCGACATGGGGGTGGCGCCGGACCTGGTGCTGGTCTCCTCGGCCCGGCGGACCCTGCAAACGCTGGAGGTGCTGGAGCCGTGGGACGACACGCCGCTGGTCGAGCCGATGGACGCGCTCTACCTGGCCGCGCCGGAGCAGATTCTGACGATCCTCCACAACGTGACAGAAACCGTCCGCAGCATTCTGATTTTAGGACATAACCCCGGCCTTCACGACCTCGCCATGCTGCTCGCCGGCCCCGGCGACAGCCTGATGCGCCGCCGCCTGGGCGAGGGCTTCCCCAGCGGCGCGATGGCGGAATTCAGCGTCACCGGTGCATGGGCCGCGCTGGGGGAAAGCCCGGCACGGCTGACCCGGTTCCTCGCCCCGCGCGACCTCTCCCCCGCCGCCGGCTGAGGCCGGGATGGAGGCAACTTCAGCCTCCGCGATCGAACTGCGCCTGGCCG
>JBIPLY010000133.1:0-9618 GCA_044369385.1 Acetobacteraceae bacterium
CCCCGCCGAAGGCGAAAGAAGGTAAAGGGGTCTGGGGCCCCCGGCCCCAGCGGGTCCAGGGCAGAGCCCTGGCCTTCCTTTCTCCAAGGACCAAGCCATGAGCCAGACGATCACGCCGGACCGCTTGCTGGAGGAGCGCGGCGACACGCGCGCTTTGGAGGCGTTTGTGGTTGGGGCCGCCTATGACCGGTCGGGCGCCTGTGCCTTTGCCTTGGGGGATGGCACGGTCTGGGTGACGCGCAAGGCCGGGGAGTGGCTTCGGGTGGAGGCGCATGACGGTGCGGTCCTGTCCCTGGCGGCGGATTGCCGTGCGGCGGGCTGGGTGACCGGCGGGGATGATGGGCGCTTGGTGCGGATTTCGGCCGATGGCACGGCGTCGGCGGTGGCCGGGTTCGGCGGGATGAAGTGGGTGGAGCATGTCGCCAGCACGCCGGACGGCAAGGGCGCGCTGGCCTGTTCGGTGGGCAAGACGGTGCATGTGTTCGACGGCGCCGGGGCGAAGCTGAAGGCGGTCGACCATCCGTCCTCGGTGACCGGCCTGGTGTTCGATGCCAAGGGCAAGCGCTTCGCCACCAGCCACTACGGCGGCGCCAGCGTCTGGTTCGTGGCGTCCAAGACCGACAATCCGCGCAAGCTGGAATGGAAGGGCAGCCACACCGGCATCGTCATGGCGCCGGACGGCGACAGCGTGGTCACCGCGATGCAGGAGAACGCGCTGCATGGCTGGCGCCTGTCGGACGGCCAGCACATGCGCATGACCGGCTATCCCGCCAAGACCGAGACGTTGAGCTTCACCAAGAACGGCAAGTGGCTGGCCAGCTCGGGCGCCGATTCGATCGTGATGTGGCCGTTCCATGGCGGCGGGCCGATGGGCAAGCCGCCCACGGAGCTGGCCGGCGGCGACGGCGTGAACGTCACCCGCGTCGCGGCCCACCCGACCCATGACGCGATTGCCGCGGGCTTCGCCGACGGGCTGGTGGTGATGGCGGACATCAACTCGGCGCGCATCCTGCCGGTCGCTGCCCCGGGCCGGGGCGCGGTCTCGGCCCTGGCCTGGAGCCCGGACGGCACCCACCTGGCCTTCGGCACGGAGACGGGATTTGCCGCGGTGGTTGATTTCTCCAAGCGCGGCTAGCCCGGTTCGGGCGCGCTTCGCGTTGGCCGCCCTGGCCGGGCACGCGGCGCTGGCGGCGCTGCTGCTGGGCCATCGCCCGCGCCCGCTGCCGGAGCCGGCCGCGCTGCCGGCACTGATGCTGGAGCTCGCGGTGTCGGCGCCCGCCCCCCCTGCCCCGGCCGAAGCCCCCCTGGTCGCCACCGACCTCGCCGAACCGCCGCCCGCCGGCCCGGTCACCTGGCCGGCCCCCGCCCCGCGCCCGGCGGCCCGGCCAGCCGCCGCCCCGCAGGCCGCCGCACCCGCCGCCATCCCGGCCGAAGCCCCCGCCCCCTCCGCGCTGGCCGCGTGGCAGGCCGCCCTGCTGGCGTGGATCGAACAGCACCGCCGCTATCCGCCGGCCGCGCGGTTCCGCCAGGAGGAGGGGGTGGTCCGGGTCCGCTTCGAACTTGATCCTGCCGGGCGGGTGCTGCACGCCGAGATCGCCGCCGAGTCCGGCTCCGCCGCGCTCGATGCCGCTGCCCTGGCGCTGCTGCGCGGCGCCACGCTGCCGGCCCCGCCGCCGGGCACCGCCGCGGCCGCGCGCCTGGTGACCGCGGCGATCCGCTATCGCCTGCAATGATCTACTGGGAGAACCGCTCCAGCAGCGGCCAGATCTCGCGCGCCATGATCTGCGAGGTCAGCGGCCCCGCCCGGTGCCAGCGCACGATGCCCTCGCCATCCACCAGGAAGGTCGAGGGCGCGCTGGTCACCCCCCAATCCGACGCCACCCGCCCGGCGGGGTCATGGGCGACGCGGGCATAGGGGTTGCCGTTGCGCTCCAGGTAGTCCAGCGCGTTGGTCCGGTTGTCGCGGAACGCGATGCCCCACATCTCCACCCGGGCGGCCTGCAGCTCCATCAGCAGCGGGTATTCCTGGATGCACTGCGCGCTCCAGGGGCCCCAGAACTTCACCAGGATCGGCTTCTTCGAGGTCATCAGCGCCGCCGCCTCGAATCCCGGCCCGACCAGGCCCGGCAGGGAGAAGCCCGGCACCCGCTTGTCGGCCAGCTTCGTCGAGCTGCCGCGCATCTGGGCGGGAAGCTGGGTGCTGGGCGGGACGAAGACGTCCCAGTACATGAACAGCCCGATGCCGCCGGCCAGCACGACGGCCACGACGGCCAGCACCACGAACATTCAGCTGCCGCCTTTGCGCGGCGCGGTCGCCCAGCCCGCCCCGGGCGCCTGCCCGGTCTCCGGCTTCCATTGGCCGGACTTGCGCAGCGCCTCGGCCACTTCGGGGGGCATGTAGGTCTCGTCGTGCTTGGCCAGCACCTCGCTGGCCTGGAAGCTGCCGTCCGGGCGCAGCGTGCCCAGCGTCACCACGCCCTGCCCCTCGCGGAACAGGTCGGGCAGGATGCCGGAGAATTCCACCGTGATCCCCGCCACCCCGTCCACCACCCGGAAGCGGGCCACCGGCCGGCCGTCGCGCCGGTCCCGCGCCACGCTGCCGGCCTCCACCAGCCCGCCCAGGCGCAGCGTCCGCCCGGCCGGCGGCGGCGTCTCGGCCAGGTCGCCGGGGGTGACGAAGAACACCAGGTTGTCGCGGAACGCCAGCATCGCCAGGCCCGCGGCACTGCCCAGGCCCACCAGGCACAGCACCAGCACCAGCAGGCGGCGCCCCTTTCGCGTGCGCAGCAGGCTCATTCGCGGCTCCTGCCGACGTCGCTTCGCCTGGGGTCTATGGCATCCAACCGCCGCCGCGCCCGGCCCACCCGCAGCCAGGCATCCACGGCAAACCCCACCCCCAGCAGCAGCGCCAGGCCGTACGAGGCGGCGATGTACGGCAAATGGGTCATGCCTCGGCGCCTTGCGCGCGCGCCAGCAGCAGCCCGCGGATGCGCCGCTCCATCACCGCCGCGCGCAGCCGCGCCGTGACAATCGCCGCGAAGCCCAGGCTGAACCCGGCCACGCAGACCAGCAGCGGCACCAGCATCGAGACATGCATCGTCGGCGCCCCGGTCACCGTGATGGTCGCCGGCTGGTGCAGCGTGTTCCACCAGTCGACGGAGAACTTGATCACCGGCAGGTTGACCACGCCGACCAGCGCCAGGATCGCGCCGGCGCGATAGCCCCGCACCGGATCGTCAAAGGCCCGCACCAGCGCGATATGGCCGAGATAGAGGAAGAACAGCACCAGCACGGAGGTCAGCCGCGCATCCCACACCCACCAGGCGCCCCACATCGGCTTGCCCCACAGGCTTCCGGTGGCCAGGCACAACGCGGTGAACGCCGCGCCCACCGGCCCGATCTCGACCGCGGCGAGATCGGCCAGCGGATGGCGCCAGACCAGCGACAGCACCGCGCAGATTGCCAGCGACAGATACCCGCCGCTGGCCAGCCAGGCCGCCGGCACATGGATGTAGATGATGCGCATGGCGTCGCCCTGCTGCCAGTCGCCCGGCGCGACGAACAGGCCCCAGCCGAGCCCGCCCAGCGTCAGCAGCAGCGCGGGGATCGCCAGGAACGGCAGCACGCGCCCCGACAGCCGCAAAAATCGGCCGGGATTGGCGAAGCGATGCAACCCGCGTCCGGCGGGCACGGGATAGGATTCGCGCGGTCTGTCCACTTCCCCCCTATACCGGAGCCGGGCCGCAGTTTGAAGCGGGGCGCTGATCCGCCTATGTCATCGTCCGAAACCCCCGGGGAACCGCGCCGATGCCCTACTGGCTGGTCAAGTCCGAACCCGACGCCTTCAGCTGGGACCAGCAGGTGGCCAACCGGATCGAACCCTGGACCGGGGTGCGCAATTTCATGGCCCGCAACTTCTTGCGCGCCATGAAACGCGGCGACCGCGCCTTCTTCTACCACTCCAACATCGGCAAGGAGGTGGTGGGGATCGTCGAGGTCGCCCGCGAAGCCTATCCCGATCCCACGGTGGAGCCGGGGGAGAAGGGGGAATGGTCCTGCGTGGACATGAAGGCGTTGCGGCCGCTGAAGACCCCGGTGACCCTGGCGCAGCTCAAGGCCGACCCGGCCTTTGCCGAGCTGCCGCTGATCCGCCAGTCCCGCCTGTCGGTGATGCCGATCTCCGCGGAGCACTGGGCGGCGATCTGCAAGCTGGGCGGAGTGCGGGCGTAGGCGGATTGTTGTTGACACATCGAACATAAAATGATCATCCTGATATCGGAACAAAAGCCGATCCCAGGAGGACGTCATGCCCCAGCCCACCCGCCGCCGCGCCCGCCCCGGTGCCCATTGGGCTGGCGCCAGCCTGCTCGCCCTGGTCACCGCCGGCTGCGCCGCAACCCCGCCGAACGTCGATGTCGAGGCCGATTGGCGCGACTCGATCCGCAATCTCGGCCTGTTCGCGCTCTACCCCCTGGCGGAGGATATCCAGCCCGGCGATGTCTTTCTCCACGCGCCGGGCAGGAAGGATGGCCGCTTCGACCTCACCCGCATCACCTCCTTGTCGCGGACCCAGCTCCTGCCGCATTTGAAGCGGCAGCAGGACGGCCGCTTGGTGTTCGCCCCGGCGCCAGCCGAACCGAAGCCTGCAGCGGCCGTCGACAAGAAGGACGACAAGGCCGCTCCGCCCCCCCGCGCGCCCGCCCGCCCGCCCGCGCCACGCGCCGCCGATATCGGCCATGCGGAAGACCCCGCCGCTGCCCTGCGCCTGCGCCGCGTTGCCATTCCCGCCTTCACCGCCGCGCGCCTGACGCAGGCGCAGATCGGGGGCGGCGGCACCTCCGGCAATGTCGACTTCAGCGCCGCCTTCGGTGCCGGCAGCAAGGTCGCGGTCAGCGTCACGCTGGCGGACCTCGAAGAACTGTCAGTCGATGCCGGGCGCGCGATGCGCATGGAATGGCTCTATGGCCCGATCGCGCTCTATCGCGACATGCGGCCGGAAATGCTGCTGGACTACATCCAGTATGCCGATGGCAATCTGCTCGCCCCGTTCTGCCGCGGCGACTGGGCCGCGCTGTCGGGCGACAAGATCGCGTTCGTGGTCGCCAACCAGGTGCTGTATGCTCACAACATCCAGTACAACTTCCATGACGAAGCCAGCGCCGCCGGCGCCCTGACCGCGGCGATCAAGGCTGTCGCGACCACCGTGGGCGTGGATGCCAAGGACGGCGACAAGGAGGGGGCCACCCCGCCAAAGCCCGAAGGCAACGCAACCCCGCCGGCGCCTCCCGCCGCGCCGGTCGCCGGCAATCCCGGCGCCAACGCCGCTGCGCTGGTCGCCGTCGCGGCCCAGCTTTCCGCCCAGGTCAAGGCGCTGGAGGGCCTGGCCCCCGGCACCCCGGGTGTGACCGCCAAGTTCGGCGTCGGCCGGCTGGGCACCGCGACGCTGGACTTCAAGTACAGCCGCCCGATGGCCGTGGGCATCGGCGCCCCGCGCACCGTGACGATCCGGGAGGTGCTGACCGCGCAGGCCAACATCGCCCGCGGCCTGTATCGTATCGACGACATCGACCCGCTTGCCCCGGCCGCCGAGCACGGGGAGATCGCCACCCAGATCCTGCGGCTTCAGGCGCCGATGCGACGGTCGTTCAAGGCGATGCTCAGCGCCTGTCACGGCATCATCAACGCGCCGCCGCAGCAGTTGGCGGCGATGCTCGATCCTCCCGTTGTCGCGGGCCAAGAGGGCAATGGTGGACCGCTCGCCCGCCCCGCCCCCGGCCCCTCGGTGCGCTCGCTCCTGCGCACCAGCCGCTGACCGCCCCCTACCCCACCCAGGCCCGCAGCCCGTCTGCCCGCACCACGCAGGTGCCGGGCTGCCCGCCGACCACGCCGGCGGCCGCATTGGCCAGTTCGGCGGCCATCCGCACCCCGAGCCCGGCCGCAAGCCCCGCCGCCATCGTCGCCACCGCCGCGTCGCCCGCGCCGGACAGGTCGACCAGGCGGGCGGGGTCCAGGCGGAAATGCGCGGCACCCTCGGCGTCCACCAGGCTCATCCCCTCCTCGCCGCGCTTGACCAGCACCGCGGCGATGCCGTGTTCGGCCCGCAGCGCCTGGGCCGCGGCTTCGATCTCGGCGTCACCCTCTGGCGCTTCCTCGGCGGAGAGGCCGAGGTCGGTGCGATGCGGCACCAGCACATCGGCGCCGGCAAACCGGGAAAAATCGCGCGCGCGCATGTCCACCACCACCCGCCGCCCGGCGGCATGGGCGGCGGCGATCAGCTGGGCGGGGATGTCGCCGGCCAGCACGCCCTTGCGGTAGTCCGACAGCACCACCACGCTGGTCGCCGCCATCGCGTCGCGCGCGATGCGCAGCAGCCGTTCGGAGAGTTTCGGATGGATCGGGCGGCGGTCCTCGCGGTCGCTGCGCAGCAATTGCTGCCCGCCCAGCCGGCTGCCCTCGGCGATGAAGCGGGTCTTGACCGTGGTCACCCGCCCGCCCTGCACCAGCAGCCACGGCTCCACCCCCGGCTGCCCGCCGATCAGCCCGGTCAGCTCGGCGCCGGCGGGATCGTCGCCCACCACCGAGACCAGGGCGGTGGCCGCCCCCAGGGCGCAGAGATTGTGCACCACGTTGCCGGCGCCGCCGGGCTCGTCATGCTCGCTGGTCATCGCCAGCACCGGCACCGGCGCCTCCGGGCTCATGCGCGCCACGCGGCCGAACACGTAGCGGTCCAGCATCGCATCGCCCACCACCAGCACGCGCGCGCGCGCCAGCCGATCGATCGCTGCCTCGATTGCAACCTGATTGTCACTCATGCCGCCCCGCCTAGCGGACCGGCCGGGCCGTGGCAAGGCGCGCGCCCCGCCACGGCCCGGTTGACCGGCGCACGCCAGCCGGGGATGCTCGCGCAAACGCCGGAGGAACGACCGCATGATCCTGGACCCCGACGCCCAGCGCGTGCTCGACATGATCAAGGCCGCCGGACGGCCGCCGTTCAACACGCTCAGCCCGGACGAGGCGCGCGGCTTCTTCGCCGCCGGGCGCACCATCCTGCAGCCGGAGCCGGAGGAGGTGGCCGAGGCGCGCGACCTGGTCGCCCCCGGCCCGAACGGCCCGGTGAAGCTGCGCCTGTATCGCGCGGCCGGCAGCGCGGCGGGGCAGGTTCTGCCGGTGCTGATCTACTATCACGGCGGCGGCTGGGTGCTGGGCGACCTGGACAGCCATGACCAGGCGTGCCGGGCGATCGCCAATGCGGCGTCGTGCTGCGTGGTGGCGGTGGATTACCGGCTGGCGCCCGAAGTGAAGTTTCCCGGGGCGATTTCGGACTCCGCGGCGGCGACGCGGTGGATTCTGGACAACGCAGCGGCGCTTTGCATCGATCCCGCTCGGGCGGCCGTGGGGGGCGACAGCGCCGGGGGCAACATCGCGGCCGTCGTGGCGATCATGGCGCGCGACGGATATCTGCCGCCGGTGGCGTTCCAGTTGCTGATCTACCCGGTGACCGACATGGGCATGGGCCACGAGAGCTACCAGCGCATCACCGAGGGCTATCCGCTGGTGGCCTCCACCATGGTCTGGTTCGTCGACCACTATTTGCGCGAGCGGGCCGACGCGGCGGATTGGCGGGCCTCGCCGTTGCGCGCCGCCTCGCTGGCCGGCACCGCGCCGGCAATGGTGGTGACCTGCGCGCATGATCCGCTCTGCGACGAGGGCGTGGACTATGCCAGGCGCCTGGACCGCGAGGGCGTGCCGGTGACCCATCTGCACTTCAACGACCAGATGCACGGGTTCCTGACCATGGGAAAGATGATCCGCGCCTCGCGGACGCTGATCGACATGATGGCGGTTGCTTTGCGCCGCGCCTGGGCCTGAGCAAGAACCACGGGAGAGAAACATGGCCGGAATTCTGGCGGGCCGCAGCGCCCTGGTCACGGGCGGCGCCTCGGGCATCGGACGGGCGACGGCGTTGATCATGGCGCGCGAGGGGGCGCGGGTGGCCGTCTCCGATCTCAGCGAGGCGGCGGCGGGCGAGACCGTGGCGCTGATCAATGCCGGGGGCGGGCAGGCGATCGCCATTGGCGGGAATGTGGCGCGCGAGGCGGATGTGCAGGCGATGGTGGCGCGCACCGTGGCGGCGTTCGGGCGGCTGGACTGCGCGTTCAACAATGCCGGGATTTCGCCGCGCAATGTGGGGCCGACCGGGCAGCGGACGCATGAGATGAGCCAGCAGAGCTTTGACGACATGCTGGCGGTGAACCTGACCGGGGTGTTCCTGTGCATGAAGCACGAGCTGGTGCAGATGCTCGCGCAGGGCGGGGGGAGCATCGTCAATACGGCGTCGATCGCCGGGCTGATCGGGTTGCCGTCGGCGAGCAACTATGTGGCGGCGAAGCATGGTGTGGTGGGCGTCACCAAGACGGCGGCGATGGAGTATGCCCGCGACAATATCCGGGTGAACTGCGTCAATCCTGGCTACATCAAGACGCCGATGACCGATCCGACGATGGCCGAGCGGCATGACATGCTGATGGCCAAGGTGCCGATGGGACGGCTGGGGGTGGCCGACGAGATTGCCGAGGCGGTGGTGTGGATGCTGTCGGACAAGGCGAGCTTCATGACCGGGGCGAGCCATGTGATTGATGGCGGGTACTACGCGGCGTAGGAAGGAAGGTCTTCTTTTTTTGAAGAAAAAGAAGCAAAAAGACTTTCCCCGATTGGGCCGAGCCAAGTGATGAAAGTTTTTTGGTTCTTTTTTTCAAAAAAGAACGCGCTTGCTTCATAAAACGGGGAGAACACCGATGGGCATTCTGAGCGGCAAGGCGGCACTGGTCACCGGCGGGGCTTCGGGGATCGGGCGGGCGACGGCGTTGGCGATGGCGCGCGAGGGGGCGCGGGTGGCGGTGGCGGACCGGACCGAGGAGAGTGCGGCCGGGACGGTGGCGCTGATCAACGCCGCCGGCGGCCAGGCGATTGCGATTGGCGGGGACGTGACAAGCGAGGCGGATGTGCAGGCGATGGTGGCGCGGACGGTGGCGGCGTTCGGGCGGGTGGATTGCGCGTTCAACAATGCCGGCGTGGGCGCGGCCTCGGTGGGGCCGGGCGGGCAGCGGTTGCATGAGCTGTCGCAGGGCAGTTTCGATGCGATGCAGGCGATCAACCTGACCGGCGTGTTTCTGTGCATGAAGCACGAGCTGGTGCAGATGCTGGCGCAGGGGGGCGGGGCGATCGTCAACACCGCGTCGGTGGCGGGGCTGATCGGGTTGCCGACGAGCTCGCATTATGTGGCGGCCAAGCATGGGGTGGTCGGGCTGACCAAGACGGCGGCGATGGAATACGCGAAGGACAATATCCGGGTGAACTGCGTCAATCCCGGCTATGTCACCACGCCGATGACCGAAGCCGCGGTTGCGGTCCGGCTGGACGCCATGATGGCCAAGGTGCCGATGGGCCGCATGGGCGAGCCGCAGGAGATCGCCGAGGGCGTGGTGTGGATGCTGTCGGACAGGGCGTCGTTCATGACCGGGGCGAGCCATGTCATCGATGGCGGGTACTACGCGGCTTAAGCAAGCCCCTTCTTTTTTCTGAAGAAAAAAGAAGCAAAAAAGACTTTCCCCGTTTGAT
>JBIPLY010000630.1:0-2988 GCA_044369385.1 Acetobacteraceae bacterium
CTACCAAAAACAACGGCTAGCCCCCTCCAAAAACCGCAACAGAATACGCTAAAAAGTGCAAATCGAGGGGCGATAACGTGAGCTGGAATTTAGGCCGACCCGTTTTCGGGCGACTGCCCGCCTGCTACCGAAATGATAATAACGGCGAAAATCCATCAAACTGGCTGACCCGCTACTGGGATGAGATCCTGGTAGAGGTTAAATTTCGTGCTGAGAATTTTTATGAGCTGTACCTGAACCCGGCCACCGCACCGGAAGAATGGCTCGATGGGATGGTCGCGCCGCTTTGTGGCTTTACGGAGGAATACTACCGCCCCGAATGGAGTCTCGCGATTAAGCGATCGCTGTGCCTGAATGCGTACTCGTATATCTGGCCGAACCGTGGTGCGGGTCACGTCTTGGACTGGATGATCGAACTGCACCAGATCGACACATTCCCGGAACCGCACGCCTACTTCAAGCCGGAATGGTTGCGCGTCCACGATCGCATTCGCACCCAAACGCAGGATCTCGACACCACCGGAACCCCGGCGGAATTCCTTGAACGAATCGCCACCGCTATCGATGTGGATGTCACTATCGATGGCAGTCGGGCAATCATCCCCATCACGGACGACTGGTACTACCACGACACCGCCTACGCGATCCAGCTTCACCGGCTACCGTTCGATCTGGAATACGATCGGTTTCAGATCGGCCTGTCGCGAATGGGGGACGGGCTGCACGAGGCCGAAGCCTACGAGCCGATCGCGGTTAGCCGATCGCGGCACATCGAGGGCGCAACCAGACTGCCAGGAATCCTGAGAGATCGTCCGTTTGACGCCTGGATTCGACTACAGCCCGAAATCGATCGCGACTCGGATACGTGGAACCTGGCGCAGGAATTGCACGACCTCTACACGCCGATTTATATCGAGGGCGGCGCGTGCTACGACTATTTTCGTGTGGGGATGAGCGCTCTCGGTGATCCGCTGTTTGATCCGGTGTTTGAGCGGGCAAAACCGATCTCGCTGGAATACGACGCGCCATGCAACACCGTGACCCTATTCGAGCGGTTTATCGAGGAATGGGAGTTTGACGCAATCGTGACCGACCTTGACCGCAAGGGGACACACCTGCGATTCACGTATCCCGCCGAATTGAGCTGGCGAGATTGGCACGACGCCCGCCGCCTGGTTAAGTTGTTTTCGCCGTGGCCTGGTTCCGCCGGGTGGGATTATTTTCGGGCGGGTTTTTCCCGGTTGGGCGATCGGCTATGGAGTCCGGTGGACGACGCCGCGCTGCCGATCATTGACGGGTGGGACGGAACAGAAACCGGGCTACATCTTGCGGTGTTGGAGGCGATCAATAGTCCCGGCGAACTTACCGGGCGCTGGGTGAGGTTAGACCTTCTGGGCGATCGGGTGGGGATGCACTGGCTCAATATCCTCGTATTGCGCGATCGGCTTGGGCTAGACCTCGCTCCGTGTTACACCGACATCACTCTCGATTACAGCCATCTAGGGGAGCCATTCATCGCGCCCTCTTTTATGGATGCACTACGGGCGGCGCTGATCAATGCGGGCTACACGTGGGAGGAGGACGGCGCTCGATTCTCATTCCCGCGACTGACGGATCTTGACTCGGTTCAAGCCGTGATCAATGCGTCAGGCGCAAACTTTGTTATCCCTTGTTTTGATTATTTCTACCTGGATTACCAGCGGCTAGGCAATCGCCTGAAAGACTGGCTCGGGGATCAGATTTTGCCCTTGATCGCAACCTGGAACGGAACGGAGGAGGATCTTCTCTTGGCGGCTTTGGCGATCGTGGGAAGCCGGGGCGAGCTTGTTGATGGGGAAGTCCGTTTCTCGATTGAGGCGGCAAACGATGGAATGCAATGGTTCTTGATTGAGCGATTGCGCGATCGGTTTGGGCTTAACCTCACCCCTTGCTACACCGATTTCTTTCTGGGGCATAGCCATCTCCCTGATCGGCTTTTTTCCGTATCTGCGGTTGAGGCGCTACGGGAAAGACTGACGAGCGCGGGCTATGTATGGGAGGAGCTGGGTACGCGGTTTGTCTTTCCCGCTGAGACAGATCTTGAGGCGATCAGAGGGGATATTGAGGATCTTGGTACAAGCTACATTGAGCCATGCTTTAGCTCATTCACACTAGGGGTTTCGCGCTTGGGACACCCGATTTTTTAGGGCTAGCCACTACGCGTTTGACATTCTTTGTAGGGTGTGAATGAACCTAATCAGCAACCCCCATGCCAAAGCCCATAGTCGGATATGGCGAGCGCCTAGAGACCGATCTCATCAACACTCTGATTCACGAACTTCAATTTGACGGAGAGGATGAGGTCGGTCATTGGCCTCGTCTTATGGATGACGCCCTTAGTAACGCCGCCGGACAAATCAAGGATCGCGTGGCGCAACTCCTCAGCGCCCTCAAGGTTGAGCACGCGGGCGGCTTGGACGTGACTTGGTACGCTGGGACGCTGTACGACGCTGGGGGATTGCAGACCTTCATTAGCGCGGGCGCGGGGACTGTCCCGAACAACGCGACCACGATGCTTTACGTGTCCCCCGGCGCGGATGTAATCACGATCGGGCCATCATTCCCCGCGAATGCCCTCAAGATCGCGACGGTAATCAGCTCGGCGGGCGCGATTCAGTCCATCACCGATCACCGTGGCCCCTCGATTTTCGCCCCGTTCTTAGGTAGTGAGTCGATCGCTCAGAAATTTGCAAGCTTAAGCGCCGCCACAACAAGCATTGATACAGGCAGTATCACAAGCGGGACACTAGACGCTGCCCGCGTTCCCAATCTCGACGCATCGAAGATCACCTCCGGAACGCTGGGAGTTGCCCGCATCCCAGATCTTGACGCCGGGAAAATCACCAGCGGGATCTTGAATGCAGATCGTGTCCCCAATCTTGATGCATCCAAAATCACGACGGGAACATTAAGCGCCAACAACCTCGGCACTTCCGGTACGCGAGGCGC
>JBIPLY010000134.1:0-9617 GCA_044369385.1 Acetobacteraceae bacterium
AATCTCGCCGGCGACCTGGGCAAACGCCGCGATCGTCTGATCGACATCCGCTTCGCCGTGCGCGGCCGACAGGAACATGCGCCCGAACGGCGAGCGCAACGTCATCACCCCGCAGCGCCGCAGCGCCAGATGCAGCGCCAGGCTGCGCGGCGCATCCGCCAGCGCCTCGGCCGCGCGATAGTCGGCCGGCGGCGCATCGGCGAACCACAGGCTGAACACGCTGCCATAGCCGCTGGTGCTGGCCGGCTGCCCGGCGTTTCGCAGCGCCGCCACGATGCCATCGCGCAGCCGGTCGCCGCGCGCCAGCAGCGAAGGGTAGTCCAGCGCATCCAGCGCGGCCATCGTCGCCAGCACCGCCGCACAGGCCGGCGGATTGCCGCTATAGGTGCCGGCACGCGCGATGCGGCCATCCGTGAACCCCGCCATCACCGCCGCCCGCCCGACCAGGGCGGCCACCGCCATCCCGCTGCCGATCGCCTTGCCGACCGTGGCCAGGTCGGGATCAAGCCCGAGCGCTGCCGAGGTCAACCCGGCATGCAACCGAAAGCCCATCAGCACCTCATCGGCGATCACCAGCGCGCCATGCCGCCGCGCCACGTCCTGCAGATGCGCGAGATAGCCGGGGGCCTCGGCGATGCAGCCGGCATTGGCCAGCACGGGCTCGACCAGAATGCCGGCGATGTCGTCGTGCTCGGCGAACAGCCGCTCGACATCCTCGGGATCGTTGTAGCGCAGCAGCGCGGTGCGCGCCGTCAGCGGCCGGGCATTGCCGCGCATCGCCGCCGCCTCGCTGCCGGTATTGCCGAACGCCACATCGTCCAGCCAGCCGTCGAATCCGGCCGCGAACTTGGCAATCCGCCCCCGCCCGGTCACGGCGCGCGCCACGCGGCAGGCCAGGTGCACCGCCTCGCTGCCGCTGTTGAGGAACACCACCTGGTCCAGCGCCCCGGTATGCGCCGCCAGCGCCGCCGCCGCCGCTTCCTCCAGCGGATGCGCCAGGCCCGGCATCGGCCCCTGTTCCAGCGCCCGGGTAACCGCCGCCACAACGGATGGCGGCGCATGCCCCAGAAAATCGGCGCCCATGCCGCAGAGATAGTCGATGTAGCGCCGCCCCTGGTCGTCCCAAAGATACGGCCCCGCGGACCGCACAATCACCAGCCGCGCGCCGTCCAGGTCCGGCATGGCCCGCCCGGCGCTGGAAATGCCCCCCACCAGATGCGTCATCAGCCTCCCCCCCGGTCGTCCCCCTCGGCCTCCCGCCGGCGCCGCCCGCGCCGCACCGGCCGCAGCGCATCGGACACGTGCTTAAGATACGCCGCCTGCCGCCCCGCATCCACCGCATCGCCCAGCACCGCGCGCGCCTGCGCCTGGGCCCGCGCGATCTCCTCCAGGTGCTGCCCCGAATCCAGCCGGCCGGTGACGCTGGCGCCATGCCGCCGATGCGTGTTCAGCGGCGCCGCAACCCAGCCCACATGCCCGCCCGCATGCGCCAGCAGATCGAGATACAGGTGCCAGTCCCCGGCCATCCGATACCCCGCCAGCGCCGGCCCGCACCGCTCCAGCGCCGCCAGCAACGCATCGCGGCGGAACAGGATCGCGCTGGCATTCACCCACAGATTGCGCTCGGCCAGGAACCGCGCGGCAAACGCCTTCGCCTCGAACACCCCGTCCCGCGCCAGCGCCCCCGCGCCCGCCTCGGCGAAATAGGCCTGGTGGCTCGGCCACAGCTCCGCCCCGCCCACATCCACCGCCCGGCTGTCGCAGGCGATCGCCACCATCTCCGGCGCCGCCCCGATCCGCGCCGCCAGTGTCGCCAGCAAGGCCGGATCAGCAGCATCATCGGATTCCGCCAGCCACACCCAGTCCCCCGCCGCCCGCTCCACCCCGCGCCGCCATTGCGCGAACACGCTGCCCGAATTCACCGCATTGGCCAGGATGCGCAGCTCCCGCCCCCACTCCCCCGCCACGCGCCGCGCCACCGAAAGACTGTCATCCGTCGAGGCATCGTCCAGCAGCAACACCTCGGCCACCGGATGGCTCTGCGCGAACACGCTGGCCAGCCGCTCCGCCAGGTGGGCTGCGTGGTTGTAGTTCGGCACCACCGCGCTGATCCGCGGCAGCCCCGGCCAGGCCTCGGCCAGCAACCGCGCGGCATAGCGCGGAAAATGGAACTCGGTCTGCGCCCGCACCGCCACGGCCGCCCGCGCCGGCGGATCGGGCGGCGCCGCCAGCAGCCGCTCCGCCACCTCGGCCATCGCCGGCGCATCGCCCAGCGCCACCGCCGCCCCGCGCGCCGCATCCTCCAACAGCGGCGCAATCCCGCCCGCGCCGGCAAAGCCCACCACCCGCAACCCCGCCGCCATCGCCTCCAGCGCCACGGTCGGAAACGGGTCCTCGCGCGAGGTCAGGCAGAACAGATCGGCCGCACTGAACCAATCCGCCGCATCGCGCCGGAACCCCGGAAGCCGCACCCCGCCCGCCACCGCCGCGGCGATCTCCGGCGCCAGCCAGGCCTCCATGCCCGGATCGAGCGCCCCGATCCAGGCAAACACCACCTCCGGCCGCCGCCGCGAAACCCCGCGCCAGACCTGCAGGAACAGGTCGAACCCCTTGCGCAGATCACCATACCCGGCGCCGAGCACCAGCGCCTGGCCCTCCGCCAGCCCCAGCTCGGCGCGCACCCGCGCCCGCGCGGCGGGATCGAAGCCCACCTCGCGATAATTGCCCTGCGGCAGCACCATCTGGCGTGCCTCCGGCACCGCGGCGATCTCGGCAAACGCCGCCGCCACCACCGGGCTCGGAAACACGACGCGATCCGCCCCCGCCCCGGCCCGCGCCGCGCCCAGCGCCGCCTTCTCCCGCAACAGCCGCGGCAATTCATGCACCAGCAGCGTGGCACGGATGCCGGCCCCCGCCAGCGCCGGCACCACCGCGCCCGCCACCGACGTATTGACGATCGCGGCCCCGAACCCGCGTGCCGCACACCCCGCCAGATGCGCCGGCCAGCGCCCCGCATCCTCCAGCACCGTGGTCGGCGCCACCGCGGCGTACTCGTCGCGCAACGCCCCGCCGCCAAGGAGAAGAATCTCCAGCCGCACCCCATGCGCGCGGCGCAACTGCCGCGCCAGGTGCAGCAGCAGCATCTGCGCCCCGGCCGCAAACGCGTCATGCCCCACCAGCAGCACCCCCGCCGCCGCCGCCCCCCCCATCCTGGCGATCGCCCGCGCCGTCGCGTTCAGCCAGGCGCCGCCGAAATGCACATCCGGCTCCAGATACGCCGCCTCCGCCCATTCGTTCCAGGCATTGACGCACACCAGGGCCGCGCCCCCCACCCGCGCCCCCTGCGCCCGATCGACCAGCGCCGCCAGCCAGGCCTGGTACTTCGCCGGATGCGCGCCCTGCAAAACCAGCCCCGCCCCCTGCCGCCGTGCGTCATTGTCCCATGACGGCACCGCGGTCTTGATCAGCGGATAGGCCGGCGCCACCTCGCCCAGCGACGCCGCCACCACATCCGCATAGGCAAACACCTGCGCCGTCGCCGAGGTATCGAACCAGGTCAGCTCCGGATTGCGCACCGGCAGCCCGTTGACCAGCTTGTGCGGCGGAAACTCGACGGCCGCATCGAAGCCGAACGCGCCAGGATCCATGGCATCGAAGCTCTGCGCCATCACCAGCATCGGGTCCTCCCCATGCCGGTCGCGGAACAGCGCCCGCCAGCGCGCCACGGTCGCCACGGTGTCCGGGATCAGCGCCGGGCGATACACCATCAGCACCGGGCGCCCTTCCAGCCGGATGTAGCGGGGATCGCGGAAATGCCGCGCCAGACAGTCCACCAGCGCGGCATCGTCCTGGGCGCGATAATCCTGCGCGATGAGCACATCGTGCTCGCCGCCGTCCCATCGCCGGGTCCAGTTCTCGTTCGCCCACATCAGGCAGAACGGAAAATCCACCGCGGGATCGGCCAGCATCGCCTCCAGCGGCGCCTCCAGCAGCCGCCGCCCGTTGAACCAGTAGAAGTAGTTCACGAAGCCCGACAGCCCGGCCCCCTTCGCCAGCGCCACCTGCCGCCGCAGCGTCTCCGTCCCCGCCAGGGTGTAGTGCCCCAGGTCGCGCGGCATGCGCGGCTGATAGTGCCCCTCGAAGCGCGGCATGGCGCGCTGGATCGACGACCATTCGGTGAACCCCGCCCCCCACCAGGCATCGTTCTCCGCGATGGCGTGGAACTGCGGCAGGTAGAACGCCAGCACCATCGCGCGGCGCCGCGCGCTGGGCGGAAGCGGCTGCACCTCCTCGAAGTCCGGCCCCGGCCGCACATGGGCGCGCACCGCGTCGAACACCCCGGTCTCGCTGGCCGGCGGCGTCGGATGCACCCGCAGCAGCCGGCGGATGCGCCGATAGTGCAGCAGCGGATTCTCCGACAGGTCGCCATCCAGGTAGCGCCGCACATACCACCGCGTGTCGAACCCGGCCGAGGGATTGCGCCCCTCGCGATACCCCCAATTGAGAAAATGCTCGAACGGATCCACCCCGGCCGCGGCGATATCGGGATAGGTGGACAGGTAGAACCCGGGATCGAACTCCGGCAGCGGGCTGACCCGGCCACTGCGCCGCTGATGCAGGAAATGGCACAGCAGCGTCTGCCCGGCGGGTGCGGCATGCCGGGTGCGGTACCACGCCAGGTCGAAATGCGGCGCCGGCGCCCGGCACTCCGCCTCGCCGCGGCGGATGTAGTGCAGCAGCGGGTTGTGCCCGCCCATGCCCACATCCGGGTTCTGCCGCAGATACCACTCCGTGGCGAAATACGGGTTCGGCAGCCGCCCCTCGCGCGCGCCATGGTCCAGGAAATGCGCCACCGGATCGATCCCCGGCGGGTCGTGATAGGCGCTGCCATACCAATCCGCATCCACCAGCCCGCTGGCCGCCAGCTCCATCAGGTCGCGCTCCCGCCCGGCGGGAAACGGCACCAGGGACTGGCCCGCCAGCTCGGCGGCGGCCGGTCGGGTGGTCTGGTCGTTCACGGCGGCGGGCTGAAATGCAGGGAGACCATCGCCCGAGAATACCGCGCCGGCGCCCCTCGGCAATTTGCTAAACATCGTTAACGAACGATTAATGCATCTCCGTCGTTGGATTGACTTTCAATCGCCATATAATAACGATCACTAACGATATCCGCCCACGTTCCCGCGCCGCCCCCCATCCCCTATGCTGCCCGCCACGCCGCCAGGAGCCCCCAATGACCCAGCCCGCCATCACCTATCGCCGCCTCGGCCGCAGCGGCCTGAAAGTCTCCCCGCTCTGCCTCGGCGCCATGATGTTCGGCGGCGCCACCGACGAGCCCACCTCGCGGCGCATCGTCGATGCCGCCCGCGACCAGGGCATCAACTTCATCGACACCGCCGATGCCTATAACGGCGGCGCCTCCGAAGAAGTCGTCGGCCGCGCCATCGCCGCCCGACGGAACTGGTGGGTTGTCGCCACCAAACTCGCCAACCCCACCGGTGAAGGCCCCAACGGCACCGGCACCTCCCGCGGCCACATCCAGCGCGCCACCGACGCCAGCCTCAAACGCCTGGGCGTCGACACCATCGACATCATGTACCTCCACAAGGAAGACCACAGCACCCCGCTGGAGGAAACCGTCCACGCCCTCGCCGACCTGATCCGCGCCGGAAAACTCCGCCATTTCGGCGTCTCCAACCACCGCGCCTGGCGCCTGGCCGAAATCTGCCGCCTCTGCGACCAGGCCGGCATCGACCGCCCCGTCGCCAGCCAGCCGCTCTACAACGCGCTGAACCGCATGATCGAGGTCGAACACCTCCCCGCCTGCGCCCATTTCGGCCTCGGCGTCTTCCCCTATTCCCCGCTGGCCCGCGGCGTGCTGACCGGCAAATACACCCCCGACGTCCCGCCGCCGGCCGGCACCCGCGCCGGGCGCCAGGACAAGCGCATGCTGGAAACCGAATGGCGTCCGGAATCCCTCCACCTGGCCCGCGCCATCGCCCAACACGCCGAAGCCCGCGGCACCACCGCGTCGCGCTTCGCCCTGGCCTGGGTCCTGGCCAACCCCATGGTCACCGGCGCCATCGCCGGCCCCCGCACCATGGAACAATGGGACGACTACATGGCCGCCCTGGCCGTCACCATCACCCCAGACGACGAAGCCCTGATCGACCGCCTGGTGCCCCCGGGACACCCCTCCACGCCCGGATACAACGACCCGGCGTACCCGATCGAAGGCAGGTAAGGGAAGGCAAGGCTGGGCTCCGCCCAGACCCGCCAGGGGCCAAGCCCCTGGACCTTGTCCATTTCGCCTTCGGCGGGGAGGGGCCGTCCGTACGGTCCGATTGGCTTTGCCGGCCCCTCCCCGCCGAAGGCGAAGGTCATGAGGGTCCAGGGGGCTCGGCCCCCTGGTGGGGTCTCCGCGGCGCGACTTCGCGTCGCGACGGCGAAGCCCCAGCCTTGCCTTCCCTGACCTACCCTCCGATCAGCACGCCCGCCGCGGCGGTGCCGATCACCACGGCCCAGACCGGCACGCGCCACAGCACCAGCGCCGCGAAGGCGGCCAGCGCCACGGCGGCATCTGCCCGCGTCACGATCGCGGCGGTGGCGATCGGGTCGTAGAGCGCGGCCAGCAGGATCCCCACCACCGCCGCGTTCACCCCGCGCAGCACGGCCTGCGCCAGCTTCCGGCGCCGCAGCTCGTCCCAGAACGGCAGCATCCCATAGATCAGCAGCAGCCCCGGCAGGAAGATGCCGACCACCGCCACCACCGCGCCGGGCACCCCGCCCCATGCCGGCATCGCCGCAGCACCCAGATAGGCGGCGAAGGTGAACAGCGGCCCCGGCATCGCCTGCGCCACGCCGTACCCGGCCAGGAAGCTGCCATGGTCCAGCCAGCCCGGCCCAACGAAGCTTTCCTCCAGCAGCGGCAGCACCACATGCCCGCCGCCGAACACCAGCGCCCCGGCGCGATAGCTGGCCTCGAACATCTCCAGCATCCGCCCGCCACCAACTGCCAACAGCGGCAACACCAGCAGCAACCCGCCCGCCAGCACCAGCGCCGCAATCCCCGCCCGCGCCGGCACCGCGAACCCCAGCACCCCGCCCGCCGCCGGCGCCACCCCGCGCAGCAGCCAAACCCCCGCCACGGCCCCGATCACGATCACCCCCACCTGCGTCCACGCCCCGGGCAACAGCAGCAACAGCCCCGCGGCCAGGATCGCCAGCGTCGCCCGCGGCCGGTCCGGGCACAGGCTGCCGGCCATGCCCCACACCGCCTGCGCCACCACCGCCACGGCCACCAGCTTCAGCCCATGCGCGATCCCCGCCCCGATCCCCGCCTGCGCGAACGTGGCCCCCAGCGCGGCCAGCACCATCACCGCGGCGGCCGGCAGGGTGAACCCCAGCCAGGCCGCCAGCCCGCCCGGCAGCCCGCCGCGCATCACCCCGATCGCGAACCCGGTCTGGCTGCTCGCCGGCCCCGGCAGGAACTGCGCCAGCGCCACCAGGTCGGCATACCCCGCCTCGTCCATCCAGCGCCGCCGCACCACGAATTCCTGGCGCAAATAGCCCAGATGCGCCACCGGCCCGCCAAAGGAGGTCAGGCCAAGGCGCAGGAAGATGAAAAACATGCGCAGGGCGCCGACGGGCTGCTGGTCAATCATACGCGGAACCTAGCAGAGCCGACGCGCGGAAGGCGATAGCGAAGCAAGGAAGCATGTTCTTTTTTGAAAAAAAGAACCAAAAAACTTTTCCCACTTGCACCCGTCGCGCTCGGGAGAGCCGGATGCCAACGGGGAAAGTTTTTTGCTTCTTTTTGTTCACAAAAAGAAGATTCTTCCTTCCTGGAAAGACAACCGCCCCCATGCACCCCGCACCCGGACAGGAGCCACTCAAACCCCCAGATACGCCCGCCGGATACGGTCATCGGCCAGCAGCGCGCCCCCAGTGCCGCTGGCCACCACCCGCCCGTTCTCCAGCACATATCCAAGCGACGACAGCGCAAGCGAGGCGGCGACATTCTGCTCGACCAGGACACAGGTGATGCCCTCGCGGTTCAGCCGCCGCACCGTCGCCAGCACGAACTGCACCACCGCCGGCGCCAGGCCCAGCGAGGGCTCGTCGAACAGGATCAGCTCCGGCCGCCCCATCAGGCAGCGCCCGATCGCCAGCATCTGCTGCTCCCCGCCGGACAGCGTGCCGGCCGCCTGGGATCGACGTTCGGCCAGGCGCGGGAACATCTCCAGCACCCGCCCCAGCATCGCCGCCCGCCCCGCCCGCGCCCGCGGGATCATCGCGCCGAGATCGAGGTTCTCCGCCACGCTGAGCGAGGGAAACACCTGCCGCCCCTCCGCCACCTGGCCGATGCCCAGGTCGCAGATGCGGTGGCTGGGCATCCCGGCGATATCCTCGCCCCGCCACAGGATGCGCCCCCGGCGCGGGCGCAGGATCCCGGCAATGGCGCGGATCAGCGTGGTCTTGCCCGCCCCGTTGGCGCCCACCACCGCCACCACCGCGCCCCGCGGCACGGCCAGCGACACGCCCTCCAGCGCCACGGCATCGCCATACGCCACGTCGAGATCGCAGACTTCCAACATCAGTGCACCGGCCCGGTGCCGAGATACGACGCCACCACGGCCGGATCGGCGGTCACCTGCGCCGGCGTGCCCAGCGCGATCAGCGCCCCGTGATGCAGCACCAGCACCCGCCCGGCCAGCGCCACCACCGCGCGCATCACATGCTCGATCAGCACGATGGCGGTGCCCTGCTCGCGCACGATGTCGCGCAGCGTCGCCACCATGACATCGATCTCGGTCGGCCGCAGCCCGGCCATCACCTCGTCCAGCAGCAACAGCCGCGGCCGCGCGGCCAGCGTGCGCGCCACCTCCAGCCGCTTGCGGTCCGGCAGCGTCAGTGCGGACGCCAACTGCCCGGCCTGCGCCGCAAACCCCAGCCGCTCCATCACCAGGTCGGCCTCCCGCCCCGCCGCCGCCACGCCGCGATGGCGCATCAGCGCGCCCACCATGATGTTCTCGCGCACCGTCATCGCCGGAAACGGCCGCACGATCTGAAAGGTCCGCCCCACCCCCAGCGCCGCGATCTCGTCCGGCCGGCGTCCGTCGATGCGCGCCCCATCCAGCCGGATCGCCCCGCCGCTCGGCGCCAGCGCGCCGGCAATCAGGTTGAACAGCGTGGTCTTGCCGGCCCCGTTCGGCCCGATCACCGCGAAGATTTCGCCCTGCGCCACCTCGAAGCTGACCTCGTCGACGGCCAGCAGCCCGCGGAACCGGCGCGAAACGCCGTCGACCGCCAGCAGCGCGCTCATGCCAGCCCCAGCCGCCGCGCCAGCCACGGCCAGATGCCGGACGGCCGCAGCCAGATCACCGCGATCAGCATCGCGCCATAGGCCACCGCCTTGGTCCCCGGCGCATCCAGCCCCATCCCATGCACCAGGGCCGCCAGCCCCTCGCCCGCCGGCGTCAGCAGCGCCGCCCCCACCACCGGCCCGAACACGCTGCCCAGCCCCCCCACGATCGGCGCCAGGATCAGCTCCAGCGAGCGCCCCATATCGAAGACCTGCGACGGGAACAGGTTGCGGTAGTAGAACGCATTGACCA
>JBIPLY010000502.1:0-2982 GCA_044369385.1 Acetobacteraceae bacterium
CTGCACCTGGAGATCATCATCGACCGCCTGAAGCGCGAATACGGCGTGCAGGCCAATGTCGGCGCGCCGCAGGTGGCCTATCGCGAGACCATCTCCAAGGCCCACACCGAGATCTACACCCACAAGAAGCAGTCCGGCGGCTCCGGCCAATACGCCGAAGTGAAGATCATCTTCGAGCCCACCGAGCGCAACACCGGCGTGGTATTCGACAACAAGGTGGTCGGCGGCTCGATCCCGAAGGAATACATCCCGGCGGTCGAAAAAGGCATCCGCGTGCAGGCCGATACCGGCGTGCTGGCCGGGTTCCAGACGGTGGACTTCAAGTACACCCTGGTCGACGGCAAGTACCATGACGTCGACTCCTCGGCACTCGCCTTCGAAATTGCCGCCAAGGCCTGCTTCCGCGAAGGCATGAAGAAGGCCAGCCCGATCATCCTGGAGCCGATCATGGACGTCGAGGTGACCACCCCGAACGACCATGTCGGCGACGTCGTGGGCGATCTCAACCGCCGCCGCGGCCAGATCCAGACCCAGGAGAGCGCCGGCTCCACCATCATGGTCCGCGCCCATGTGCCGCTGAAGGAAATGTTCGGCTACATCTCCGACCTCCGCAGCATGACCAAGGGCCGCGCCAGCTTCACCATGCAGTTCCACCACTACGACCCGGTGCCGCGCAACGTCGCGGAAGAGATCATGAAGAAGAGCGCCTAACCCGCGCTCCACTCGAAGAAACGGCGCGGGGAGCGATCCCCGCGCCGTTTTCGATTCAAGCAAGAGTCTTCTTTTTGTGAACAAAAAGAAGCAAAAATACTGTATCCGTTTCAGCCTTCGCTTCCTGACGGCTTCGCAACCGGCACCGCTGCCGTCAGAGGTTCTTTGCTCGGCCCTGCAAAATCCGTCCGTCTAGGACCACCAGCCCAACCGCGATCAACGCCATGCCGCCGAGTTGCGGCGCGGAAACCTGCTCGCCCAGAAAAACCGCGCCGAGCAGCACCGCACTGACTGGAACCAGCAGCGTCACCAGCGACGTATTCGTCGCCCCAGCCGTCGCGATCAGTCGGAAGAAGACGACATAACCGACAGCCGTCGAGAGCAGCGCCAACCCGATCAAGGCCCCCCACACAACAGCGCCAGGAGCCGGGAGATGCCATGGTTGGTCAATCAGCAACGCGAGGGGCAACGCCATCACCGAGGTCGCCGCAATCTGCCCAAATGCGCCCACCGCCGGCTCAATCCCCATCTGCTTGAAGCGGCGCCCAAAAACATTGGCAAATCCATAGGACAACGCCGCCCCAAGACAGGCCAGGATCCCCCAAAGCGCATCGCCCGCTCCCGAAACCGCCTGGCCCCCGAGCAAGACCGCAACGCCCGCAATCCCCAAGACCACCCCGGCCGCCTGGCTGACGGAAACCCGCTCGTCCCGACCCAGCAAGGAGCCGACCACAATCGAGAACACCGGGGTCGTCGCGATCAGGATTGAAGCAAACCCGCTGTCAATGAAGCCTAGCCCCCAGAAAATCAGCGTGAAGGGAATGAGGCTGTTCAACAGCCCCATGCCGAAGAAGGCCCCCCACGCGCCCGCCGCGATCGGGATGCCAATTCCGCGCCACCGCAAATACACCCACAATGCACCCGACGCGATCCCAACCCGCGCCAGCACCACGGTCAGCGGCGGAAGCTCTGACAGCGCGACCTTGGAAAAAAAGAAAGAGCCGCCCCACAACAACGAGAGAAAGCCAAGCAGGCACCATTCGGACAGTTTCATCGGTCAGCCTTCAGAAGCGCGACGGACTCCCGTCACAGCGCAGCGCCATGCTCCCCGCGCCAGGCCGCCGGTGTCTCGCCGGAATCGGACCTCATCCTCCTGAATCCCACCCCGGTGCAGTAAGATGCCGTCCATGATCGATCAGCATGAACTTTGGGAAACGGCATGGACACAGCGCGATCCCGCGTTCGACGGGCGTTTCTTTGTCGCGGTCAAGACAACGGGCATCTATTGCCGCTGCGTATGCCCAGTTCGCCTTCCGCTCCGCTGCAACGTAGAGTTCCTGCCAAGCGCCGCTGCCGCCGAAGCGGAGGGCTACCGGCCCTGCCTACGATGCCGGCCAGAGACCGCCCCATTTTCCCCCGCCTGGAAAGGCACGCTGACCACGGTAGAGCGAGCATACCGGCTGATCGTCGAGGACGGCGCGCTAGATGGCAACCGCGCATCCGTCGAGGCGTTGGCCACCCGCCTCGGCATGACCGGGCGGCATTTCAGGCGCCTGTTCGTCCGCCATCTCGGCGCCACCCCCTCTGCCGTTGCAAGAACCGCGCGGGTTCAACGCGCCAAGCGACTGTTGAGTGACACGGCGCTCCCAATGATCGACATCGCCATACAGGCGGGGTTCGGCAGCCTGCGCCGCTTCAACGCCGTCTTCGCCGAGGTCTACCACCGCCCCCCCAGCGCCATCCGACGGAGCCGCACGAAGCCGGCCGTCCTCCGCGCCCAACGCCGCCCCGAGAACCGGCCTGCCCCGGTCGACCTAGGCCCCCTTGCCGGCCAAGGAGCCGTCTGACAATACGCCGCAACGCACCCCGAGCACCGCCACCACTCTGAACGGCGCCTCCCATCCAGCCGGAGAGCCATCCATGAAAACGCCAACGGACTGGATCCCATCGGGCAACGCCCGCATCGCCGCCTGGGCCGCCGGGACCGGCCCGCTGGTGGCCCTGCTGCACGCCGGCGTCGCCGACAGCCGGATGTGGCGGGGCCAGTTCGCCGCCCTGGCCCGCCGCGCACGGGTCGTCGCCTTTGACCGCCGCGGCTTCGGCCAAACCGCCCGCGCGCCGGGCGACTACACCCAGGTCGCCGACCTGCTGGCCGTGCTGGACACGCTGGCGCCGGGACAGCCGGCCCTGCTGGTCGGATGTTCCCAAGGCGGACGGATCGCCATCGACACCGCACTGCTCCACCCCGCCCGCGTCGCCGGCCTGGTGCTG
>JBIPLY010000005.1:0-28385 GCA_044369385.1 Acetobacteraceae bacterium
ACCCTTGTCGCGCGCGGGAAAAAGCCGATCGTCGCACTCACAGCACTCATGCGAAAGCTCATTGTCATCGCCAACGCAAAGCTGCGCGATGCGCGCGCTGGCGAGGCCGTTCAAGTGAGTTGATGACGGGTTTTTGGGGGGGAGGATGAGGGTCCAGGGGGCTCGGCCCCCTGGTGGGGTCCGGGGTGAAACCCCGCGCTTGCCTCAGGCGGCGTCGACTTCGGCGCTGCGCTTTTCGTGGCGCTTGCGCTCATGCGGGTCGAGGTAGCGTTTGCGCAGGCGGACGGCGCCGGGGGTTACTTCGACGAGTTCGTCGTCTTCGATGTAGGCGATGGCTTGTTCGAGGCTCATGCGGCGGGGGGGGATGAGGAGCATGGCCTCGTCCTTGCCGGCGGCGCGGATGTTGGTGAGCTTCTTTTCCTTGATGGCGTTGACGTCGAGGTCGCTGTCCCGGCTGTGTTCGCCGAGGATCATGCCGAGGTAGATCTTGTCGCCGGGGTCGACGAAAAGGGTGCCGCGCTCTTGCAGGTACCAGAGCGAGTATTGGATGGCTTCGCCGTCGTTGTTGGAGATCAGGGAGCCGTTGCGGCGGCCTTCGATGGGGCCGGCCCAGGGTTCGTAGCCCTTGAAGATGCGGTTCATGATGCCGGTGCCGCGGGTGTCGGTGAGGAATTCGCCGTGGTAGCCGATCAGGCCGCGGGAGGGCATGTGGAAGGTCAGGCGCACCTTGCCGCCGCCGGAGGGGCGCATGTCCTGCATGACGCCTTTGCGCTTGCTGATCTTTTCGACGACGACGCCGGTGTAGGGCTCGTCGACGTCGACGAGGACTTCCTCCATCGGCTCTTCGCGCTCGCCGGTTTCGGGGTTCTGGCGGGTCAGGACGCGGGGGCGGCCGATGGTGAGTTCGAAGCCTTCGCGGCGCATGGTCTCGATGAGGACGCCGAGCTGGAGTTCGCCGCGGCCGGCGACTTCGAAGGCTTCGGATTCGTTGGATTCGGTGACCTTGATGGCGACGTTGCCCTCGGTTTCGCGGAACAGGCGGTCGCGGATCTGGCGGGAGGTGACCTTCTTGCCTTCGCGGCCGCCGAGCGGGCCGTCGTTGATGCGGAAGGTCATGGCGAGCGTGGGCGGGTCGACGGGGGTGGCGGGGAGCGGGGCCTGGACGGCGGGGTCGCAGATGGTGTCGGGGATGGTGGCGTCGGTCATGCCGGCGATGGCGATGATGTCGCCTGGCTCGGCTTCCTCGATGTTGACGCGGTCGAGGCCGCGGAAGCCCATCAGCTTGGTCAGGCGGCCGGTTTCGACGACGGAGCCGTCGGAGCGGAGGACCTTGAGCGGCATGTTGAGGCGGGGGCGGCCCTGTTCGACGCGGCCGGTGAGCACGCGGCCGAGGAAGTTGTCGTAGTCCAGGATGGAGGCGACCATGGCGAAGGGGGCGGCCTGGTCGCGGACCGGGGGTTGGACGTGCTGGAGCACCAGGTCGAACATGGGGGAGAGGTCTTTGCGCTCGTCGTCGAGGCTGACCACGGCCCAGCCCTGGCGGCCGGAGGCGTAGAGCATCGGGAAATCGAGCTGGCTGTCATCCGCGCCGAGGGCGGCGAAGAGGTCGAACATTTCCTCGTGGACTTCGTCGGGGCGGGCGTCCTGGCGGTCGATCTTGTTGACGACGACGATCGGCTTGATGCCCTGGGCCAGCGCCTTGGTGAGGACGAACTTGGTCTGCGGCAGGACGCCTTCGGCGGCGTCGACCAGGACGATGGCGCCGTCGACCATGTTCAGGATGCGCTCGACCTCGCCGCCGAAATCGGCGTGGCCGGGGGTGTCGACGATGTTGATGCGGGTGAGCTCGCCGTCAGGCTTGGGCCACATCACGGCGGTGCATTTGGCGAGGATGGTGATGCCGCGTTCGCGTTCGAGGTCGTTGCGGTCCAGCGCGCGCTCGGCGACCTGCTGGTGCTCGCGGAAGGCGCCGGACTGCTTCAGCAGCTGGTCGACGAGGGTGGTCTTGCCATGATCGACGTGCGCGATGATGGCGATGTTGCGGATTTCCATGGGGCGTCCGGGCGTAAAAAGGGGGGCGCGGCCCGGGGTGGGTGCGCCTTCATGTTGCGCTGCACATACGGGAGCGGCCGGCGGAAAGCGAGGAAAACCGGCGGGGGGCAGCCTTGCGCGGCTATTGGACCCGTTCGGCGACGTACTCGGCCAGGGCGATGGCCGAGGTCAGGCCGGGGGATTCGATGCCGAACAGGTGGACCAGGCCGGGAATGCCGTGGACGGCGCGGTCCTGGACCACGAAATCCTGGCCGGGGGCGCCCTTGGGCACGATCTTCGGGCGGATGCCGGCGTAGCCCGGTTGGATCTGGCCGTCGCGCAGGGCGGGCCAGTAGCGGCGCACGGCGGCGTAGAAGCTTTCGGAGCGGGCGGGGTCGACGGTGTAGTCGATGGTGTCGATCCATTCGACATCGGGGCCGAAGCGGGCCTGGCCGCCGAGGTCGATGGTGATGTGCACGCCGAGGCCGCCGGGGACGGGGACCGGGTAGATCAGGCGGGTGAAGGGGGATTTTCCGAGCAGGGAGAAGTAGTTGCCGCGCGCATAGAATTCCTGAGGGATGAGCTGGCGGGGCATGCCCTCGATGGCGCGGGCGAGCGGGCAGGCGTGCAGTCCGGCGGAATTGATGACCAGGCGGGCGCGCAGGCGCATCGGGTCGGTGCCGCCGACGGCAAGTTCGATGCCGGATTCGGTGGCGCGGCCGCCTTCGACGGGGGAGTGGAAGACGAAGACGGCGCCGGCGTGCTCGGCGTCGCCCTGGAGCGCCAGCATGTAGGCGTGGCTGTCCAGCACGCCGGTGGTGGGGGACAGCAGGGCGCCGGTGCAGGACAGGTTGGGTTCGAGCGCCTGCGCCTCGGCGGCGGTGAGGAAGCGCATGCCCTCGACGCCGTTGGCCTCGGCGCGGGCCTTGATGCCGGCGAGCATCTCGGTTTCGGCAGGCGTGGTGGCGACGATCAGCTTGCCGCAGTTGTTGTACGGCACGCCGCGCTCGTCGCAATAGGGGTAGAGCATGCGGCGGCCCTGGACGCAGAAGCGGGCCATCAGGCTGTCCTTCGGGTAGTAGATGCCGGCGTGGATCACCTCGCTGTTGCGCGACGAGGTTTCGGTGCCGATGCCCTCTTCCTTGTCCAGCACGATCACCTCGCGCCCGGCTTGGGCCAGCGCGCGGGCGACCGCGATGCCGACCACGCCTGCACCCACCACCACGACATCGACTTCTTCCATTTCGCCGGCCCTCCGCGCCGCTGCAAACAACAAGGGACGGCGGATGGATGCAAGAGGGATGCGCCGGTTGCCGCGCGGCATCGGCGGCCTTACATGGCAAGGCTCATGGTTTAGGAGGCTCGGCGATGAAGCGACGTCAGGTTCTGGGCGGTGTGGCGGCGGCGCTGGCCGCACCGAAGATCGTGCAGGCGCAATCCAAGCGGGTGCTGAAATTCGTGCCCGATGCCGACCTGGCGGTGATCGATCCGGTGATCACCACCAGCTACCAGACCCGCGACCACGGCTTCATGGTGTTCGACAGCCTGTACGGGCAGGACGACAGCTATGCCGTGCAGCCGCAGATGGCGGCGGGGCATGTGGTGGAGGATGACGGCAAGACCTGGAAGATCACCCTGCGCGACGGGCTGAAGTTCCATGACGGCGAGCGGGTGCTGGCGAAGGATTGCGTGGCCAGCATCCAGCGTTGGGGCAAGCGCGACAGCTTCGGCCAGTCGCTGATGGCCAACACCCACGAGATCGACGCGCCGGACGACAAGACCATCCGCTTCCGGCTGAAGAACGCCTTCCCGCTGCTGCCGGATGCGCTGGGGCACTATTCGCCGAACATGCTGGCGATCATGCCGGAGCGCCTGGCGCAGACCGATGCCGCGCGCCAGCTTACCGAGATGGTCGGCAGCGGGCCGTTCCGCTTCAAGGCCGACGAGCGGGTGCCGGGCAGCCGGGTGGTGTACGAGAAGTTCGACGGCTATGTGCCGCGCAACGAGAAGGCCGAGCGCACCGCCGGCGGCAAGGTGGTGCATTTCGACCGCATCGAGTGGACGATCATCCCCGACGTCTCCGCGGTGGCCAACGGGCTGATGCAGGGCGAGCTGGACTGGTGGGCCACGGCGGCGGCCGACCTGCGCCCGGTGCTGGCGCGCAGCCGCAATGTGCGGATGGTCTCCATGATCCCGACCGGCACCATCGCCACGATGCGGTTCAACCAGCTCCAGCCGCCGTTCGACAACCCGGCGATCCGCCGCGCCATCGTCCAGGCGGTGACGCAGTCCGACTACATGATCGCCATCCAGGGCGAGGACCGCGCGCTGTGGCGCGACGGGGTCGGGTATTTCTGCCCGGACACGCCGATGGCCAGCAATGCCGGGATGGAGAACCTGACCGGGCCGCGCAACCTGGAGAACGTCAAGCGGCTGTTGGGCGAGGCCGGCTACAAGGGCGAGAAGGTGGTGCTGCTGGCGCCGCAGGACATCCCCTCGACCAAGGCGATCGCCGAGGTCAGCTTCGACCTGTTCAAGCGCATCGGGCTGAATGTGGAGGCCCAGGCGATGGACTGGGCCACCGTGGTGCAGCGCCGGACCAAGCAGGACCCGGTGGACCAGGGCGGATGGAGCGTGTTCCACACCTCCTGGGGCGGGGTGGACCAGTTCAACCCGGCCGTGCACGCCTTCCTGCGCGGCAACGGCAAGGCGGGCATCATGGGCTGGCCGCTCAGCCCCACCATCGAGGCGCTGCGGGCGGAATGGCTGCTGGCGCCGAACCTCGCCGCCCAGCAGAAGGTGTGCGAGACGATGCAGCTCCAGGCGTTCCGCGACGTGCCGTATATCCCGCTGGGCCAGGTGCGGGCGCAGTCGGCGCATCGGGCGAACCTGGAAGGGGTTTTGACCGGGCTGCCGGTGTTCTGGAATGTGAAGCGGGCCGCATAGGCAAGGAAGCAGTCCTTTTTTGAAAAAAAGCACCAAAAAACTTTTTGTCCATTGCAAGCACGGCAGCCGTGCTTGCAATGGATGAAGTTTTTTGCTTCTTTTTGTTCACAAAAAGAAGAATCTTACTTCGGCCGGTGCAGATACCCCTTGATCGCCGCCGCGACCCCCATCTTGCTCATCGCATCCAGTCTTGAGCGGAACCGGGCGCAGGCGGGGCGGTCGTTCACGTCGACCACCCACATCTCCTGCCCCGAGAGCACGCCCAGGCGCACGGTGATGCACCGGCCGCGCAGCTCGGTGGTGGCGATGCGGCCCATGCCGTAGCCCTCCACCGACCAGGACAGGTCGGGCAGGGCGAAGGCCTCGTCCTCGTTGGCGCGGTCGGGCACGCGGGCGATGGCGGCCAGGTCGGCGGCGAGCTGGGCGGCCTGGAGATAGGCTTCGCGGCTCTGGATGGCGGAGATCTGGCCCATGCCGGCCGGCACCATGCCGTAGCTGGCGAAGACGGCGCGCAGATCGTCGATATGGGACAGATAGAGCACGATCTCGGCGGCGTCGCAGCGATGGGCGCAGAGGGCGGCGGCGGCCTCGCGCACGAAGGATGCGACTTCGCGGAAGCTGTGGCCCGGGGTTTCGTTGACATAGGCAAAGCGCACCCGCCAGCCGGCCCAGTCGCGCTTCCAGCGGAAGGTGTCGGTGACCAGCAGCCCGAGCACCTGGACCTGGGTGATGTCGTGCACCACGGGCTGGCCAGCCAGCGGGGGCGGCTCCTCGCGGGGGGGCGGGCGACGGGTCCATCCGAACATCGCGGCATTCTGGCAGTCGGCGGTTAAGAAAGCGTCAGCGCGATCGCGGCGGCGGCATCGCCGGTACGGGGCCTGTGCAAGCGCGCAACGCTTCCGGGCGGATATCGCGCTACAGCATCGGTTCCAGCTTCCAGTTCACCAGCAGCTCGCCGATCGTGGCGTTGTTCGGCAGTGCGATCAGCATCTCCGCCAGGGCGGCGATATCGGCGGCATCGGTCATCGCCGACGGCGCCACGGTGGCGACGCCGGCCGTCATGTCGGTGGCGACGAAGCCGGGGCATAGCGAGGTGGCGCGGATGCCGTGGTCCCAGCCCTCCCGCCGCACCGCCTGGGTCAGGGCGATCAGGGCGAACTTGCTGATGGCATAGCCGAAATTGGCGTTGGTCACCCGTTTGCCGGAGAGCGAGGCGATGTTGATCACCCGGCCGGTGCCGCTGGCGCGCAGATGCGGCAGGGCGGCGCGGATGGCGCGCAGCGGGCCTTTCACGTTGACTGCCCACATCTCGTCGATCGCGGCCTCTTCGTCGGAGTCCAGCGGGGATGGCTTGCTGATGCCGGCGGCATTGATCAGCACATCGATGCGGCCGAACCGGGCCATCGTGGCGGCGGCCCAGTGTTTGGCGTCGGTGGGGCTGGTGGCGTCATAGCGATGCACCAGCAGGTTGTCGGTCGGTGCCATGCTGGATGGGGTTCGCACGCCGGCTGACACCAGGTATCCGGCCGCCAGCAGCCGCTCGGCAATCCGCCGGCCGATTCCGCGCGACGCGCCGCTGACCATGGCCACCCGGCCGTTCGGATCCAACATCGTGCTCTCCTGCTTGCCCTTGCAACGCTGCCCGGGCCGCGCCAAAGCTGCAACCTTTGGTCCCGCCGGAGTGTCCGCCATGTCCCGACCCGTCGATGCGGTCATCCAGGCCGCCCAGGCTTTTCTGGGCGAGCGAATCACCACCAACACCGGCCACCGCGACCATCACTCGCACGGGCAGGACACCCAGACGCCGGTGCTGCCGGATGCCGTCGCCTTCATCGAGACCACCGAGGAGGCGTCGAAGCTGCTGACGCTGTGCCATGCCCATGGCGTGCCGGTGGTGCCCTATGGCACCGGCACCTCGCTGGAGGGGCATGTGACGCCGGTGCGCGGCGGGATCAGCCTGGACCTGGGGCGGATGGCGGCGGTGCTGGAAGTGAACGCGGCGGATATGGATTGCCGGGTGCAGGCCGGGGTGACGCATCGCAGCCTGAACACGCATCTGCGCGACCAGGGGCTGTTCTTTCCGGTCGATCCCGGGGCGGATGCCTCGCTGGGGGGGATGTGCGCGACGCGGGCGAGCGGGACGGCGGCGGTGCGGTACGGGACGATCCGGGAGAATGTGCTGGGGCTGACGGTGGTGCTGGCCGATGGGCGGGTGATCAAGACCGGCGGGCGGGTGCGCAAATCGGCGGCGGGGTATGACCTGACGCGGTTGTTCATCGGCAGCGAGGGGACGCTGGGGGTGATCACGGAGATCCAGCTGCGGCTGCATGGCATTCCCGAGGCGTCCAGCGCGGCGATCTGCCAGTTTTCCGAGCTTGGCGCGGCGGTCGAGACCGTCATTGCGGTGATGCAGGCCGGGATTCCGGTGGCGCGGATCGAGCTGTTGGACGATGTGCAGATGGCTGCCTGCATCAGCTACTCCAAGCTGGAGGGGCTGAAGCCGGTGCCGACCTTGTTCTTCGAGTTCCATGGCACGGCGGCGGGGGTGGCGGAGCAGGCGACGCAGGCCGAGGAGATTGCCGAAGGGTTCGGGGCGGACGGGTTCCAGTGGGCGAGCGATGCGGCGGAGCGGGCGCGGCTGTGGCGGGCGCGGCATGACGCGTATTGGGCGGCGCTGGCGCTGAAGCCGGGGCACCAGGGGATTGCGACGGATGCCATCGTGCCGATCTCCCGGCTGGCCGAGGCGATCCTGGGGGCGCAGGAGGATATCCGGGCGTCGGGGCTGACGGCGCCGATCGTGGGGCATGTGGGGGATGGGAATTTCCACACCGTGATCCTGGTGCCGCCGGAGCCGGGCGGGTTGGACCGGGCGTGGGAGCTGGACCGCAAGATCGTGGCGCGCGCGCTGGCCCTGGGCGGGTCGTGCAGCGGGGAGCATGGGGTGGGCTTAGGCAAGCGCGAGTTTCTGGAGGCGGAGGTGGGGGAGGCGGCGCTGTCGGTGATGCGCGGGGTGAAGGCGAGCCTGGACCCGAAGGGGATTCTCAATCCGGGGAAGATTTTCTTGAACTGAGGGGCGCCGGCGTCAGGGCGGAAAGGGGTCGAGTTGCCGCCAGGCCGACAGCGCGTCGCTGAAGCGGATCTGGCCGGTGACCGGCTGTCCGTCGGTGGGGTTCCAGCGGATCGCCTGGTTCGGGATGGCGTCGGCCAGCCAACGTTCGCCGAGTTGCTTGATCGCGGTCACCTCCCAGGGCGCCACCGCATCCATGTCCATGTCCGCCAGGGTGCGGAAGGCGGCCAGCGCGCCGTCGGTGCCGATGGCGTCGTAGCTCGCCGGGGCGTCCCACTTGTTCGCGGCGTTGCGTTCGGGGCGGATCACCGGGTTCAGCCGCACCAGGCGCTGCTGGTCGGTGCTGATCAGCAGGTCGGCGTCGCGGGTGGCGTTGTCCGGCGGGTCGTCCAGGATGGTGCCGGCGACGCGGCTGATCGAGGCGAACAGTTGCAGCGATGCCTCGCTGGCGACCAGCGCCGGGTCCGTCGCGCTATCGGGCGCGGCCAGCGGGCGCCAGACCGTGCCGGTGCCGATCGACAGCGCGGCGATGTCGCGCTGGCCCAGTGCATAGGCATCGATCACCGCGGCCATCACCGGGTTGTTCATGCCGGCCAGCGCGCCATCCCAGAAGCGGCGGCGATCGGCGGGGTTGCGGCGGTCCGCCACGGTGGCGCATTCGGCGAAGTAGAAGATCGGCGCGTGGGTGGAGGCGTGGACGGCATCGCACAGCGACGGCTCGAACGGGTGCGGCTGTTCGGTGGAGAGCTGGGTGTTGAAGGACCGGAAGAAGCGGCCGCGGTTGCGATCGACGTCATAGGCCGCGATCATCAGCCCGGGCGCCCCGGCACCGATGGTTGCGGCGGCCTCCGCCAGGCTGAGGTCGGCGACCGGGTTGCGGCCTTCGTTCATCAGCGCGCGCAGCCCGGCGCGCTTGCCTTCCGGATCGTATTTGGCGAGCTGGCTGCTCCAGGCGCGGCCGAGCGGGTTGCGCGCGACGAAGATGCTGCGCCGCTTTTCCTCTTTCAGCAGGAGGGCGGCGATCTGGGCCGGCTTGAGGCCCTTGACCAGCCCGGCCAGCACGATGCTGCCGCCGCTGTTGGCCGCGGCCAGGTCGAACCGGCGCAGGATGGCGTGGCCGTCCAGCCCGCCGTAGAGCCGATCCAGCGCCATCGCCTGGAGCAGCGCCCAGGCGCCGCCGCCGTCGAGCGCGAGGATGCGATAGGTCATGCGCATGGGCTCCGCATTGTGGCGGATAACAATGCCGTATCGCAACATTCGGCGCAAGCGGATTTCTGATCCAACAACGCGTGCGCCGCCGAAATCAAGAATCTGTCACAAACGCGCACTCTCGCCGCTACGAAGCGTAGCGAAGGGATGAAAAGTCTTTTTGCTTCTTTTTCTTCAGAAAAAGAAGATTCTTGCTGCTACTTGATCGCCGCCATCGCCCGGTCCGCTGCCGCCAGGGTTTCGTCGATCGTGGCGTCGTCATGCGCGGCGCTGAGGAACCAGGAGCAGCGCTGGTTCACGCGCACGCCCTGTTCCTGGAGGGCTGTGTGGAAGGCCAGGGCGCGGTCGCGGTCGAAGCGGCTGGAGTCGCGCCAGTTGGATGGTGGGGCGGCGATGAACATGGTCTGGAACATGGTGGGCACGCCGGTGACGTGCAGCGGGGCGTTGTGCTTGGCGGCCAGGGTGGCCAGGCCCTGCATCAGGCGGGTGCCGCGGGCTTCCATGGCGCGGTAGATGGCGCCGTTCTCCGCGGTCAGGATGTCGAGCGTGGCCAGGGCGGCGGCCATGCTCTGGACGTTGCCGTTATAGGTGCCGCCGTGCATCACGCCCTTGGTCAGCAGGATTTCCATGATGTCGCGGCGGCCGGCGACCATGGCCATGGGGAAGCCGCCGGCCATCGCCTTGGCGAAGATGGAGAGGTCGGGCGTGACGCCGAAGCGGCCCTGCGCGCCCTGCAGGCCCAGGCGGAAGCCGGTGATCACCTCGTCGAAGATCAGCACCGCGCCGTGCTCCGCGCACAGCCGCTTGGCGCCCTCCAGGTAGCCCGGCGCGGGCAGGATGCAGCCGCCATTGACCATCATCGGCTCCATGATGACGGCGGCGACCTGGTCCTTGTTGCGCTCAAGGGCGGCTTGCAGATGCGCCAAATCGTTCCATCCGCAGATCACCATGTCCGCCAGCGCGCCGGGGGCGACGCCGGGGGTGTCGGACATGGCGGACGGCGCATCGGGCGGGCCGGCCTCGTTGCCGGAGGGGCGGACGGAGACGTACACGTTGTCCACCCAGCCGTGGTAATGGCCCTCGAACTTCACGATCCTGCTGCGGCCGGTGAAGGCGCGGGCGATGCGGAAGGCCATCTGCACCGCCTCCGTGCCCGAGCTGGCATAGCGCACCAGCTCGGCGCCGGGGAGCAGGGCGGTGAGGCGGCGGGACAGCTCCAGTTCGCGGACGTGCTGGCCGGCGAAGACCTGGCCCAGCATCAGGGTGTCGGCGACGGCTTTGCACACCGCGGGCGGGGCGTGGCCGAGGATCGCGGGGCCGTTGCCCAGGATGTAGTCGATGTGGACGTTGCCGTCCTCGTCATACAGCCGCGCCCCCTCGCCGCGAGCGAAGAACAGCGGCACCGGGGCGCTGGCATAGCGCACGTTGCTGCTGACGCCGCCGGCGAGATGCTGGCGGGTTTCTTCATACAGGGCGATGGAGCGATCGTAGGTGGGCATCATCAGGTCCTTAAGCAAGAAAGAATCTTCTTTTTGTGAACAAAAAGAAGCAAAAAAACTTTATCCGACTTGCACCCGGCTCTCCCGGGGGAGCCGGGTGCAAAGTGGGGAAAGTTTTTTGGTTCTTTTTTTCAAAAAAGAACCGCTTACTTCTTCTTGTCCGAGTAGGTACCCCCCTGCAACGCCCGGATCTCAGCCGCCGAGTTGGCGGTGCGCAAGCGGGCCAGGTATTCGTTTTCGGCGTCCAGCATCTTGCGGGCGTTCTCGGCCACGATCTCGGCCTTGTCGGCCGGGAACTTCACCGCGCCGTTCTCGTCCATGTGGATCAGCTCGCCCGGCGCCACGTCCATGCCGCCGACGCTGACCGGCACGTTCACCGCCTGCACCGCCATCTCGCCATGGCCGGCGGAGATGCCGCCCAGCAGCATCTGGAAGTTCATGCGGCGCACGGCGTCGACATCGCGCGACGGGCCGTTGCTGATCATGCCGACGCAGCCGACGCGCATCATGGTGGTGACCATGACCTCGCCGGCCAGGCCGGCCTTCGGCAGGATGCCCTCGGGCCATTTCTGCTGGATCACCAGGATGGTCGGCTTCTTCATCGCGTCCAGCGCATCGACCACATCCATGAAGGTCAGGCGCCCGGCGAAGTTCGGGTCCGGCATGCCGTAGACGCAGGTCACGGCATAGCCGATGCGCGGCCCCATATCCGGATAGATGCAGCGGATCGAGCTGTCGGTGTACCAGTTCTCGGTCCAGGGATTGTACAGGCCGAGGCAGAGCGGGTTCTTCGGATAGGTCGCCACCACGTTGGTGATGGTGGGGGTGTCGATCTTCAGCAACTGGTCGAAGGTGCTGTCGGGCGCCTTGGTTGCCTTGCCGGATTTGGCCATTTCCTCGGTCCTTGTCAGGGGCATTGCGGTGGAGGGAGCATCGGCCGGGCGCGCGATGCTGGCAAGGGCGCTTGCCGCCGCGCGGGCCATCCCATAGGACCATTCGCCCCATGGAGCGCCGCCCCGCATGACCGACCGCCTGCGCATCGCCCATTGCGCCGATATCCACCTGGACGCCAGCGGCTATGGCCAGGCGATGGGGGCGGATGGCAGCGCGTTTCATCGCGACGCCTTCGCCCGCGCGATCGCGGCGATGCTGGATCACGGGCCGCAGCTGATGCTGCTGGCCGGCGACCTGTTCGACAGCAACCGGGCCACCGCCGGGACCATCGAATGGGCGATGCGCACGCTCGCGGACCTGCCGGTGCCGGTGCTGATGATCCCGGGCAACCATGACTGCCTGGAGACCGGCTCGATCTATCACCGCTATGATTTCAACGCGCTGCCGAACGTGCAGATGATCCTGGCGCATGACGGCGAGATCGTGCGGGTGCCGGCGCTGGAGGTCGCCTGCTGGGGGCGCGGGATGGTGGAGCACAACCGGCTGTACAGCCCGCTGGGGGGCCTGCCCGCGCGGCCGGCCGGGGTGCGGTGGTATCTGGCGATGGGGCACGGGCTGTTCGTGCCGCATGGCGGGGACACCGACCGGTCCTCGCCGATCCATGCCCGCGAGATCGATGCCAGCCCGTGCGACTACATCGCGCTGGGGCACCACCACGCGGCGATGGAAATCGGCGAGGAACGGACGCTGGCGGCGTTCGCCGGCTCGCCGACGGACAAGGTGGGGCGCGGGCCGACCTATATCATCTGCGACCTGTCCGAGGATGCGCCGCCGGCGGTGGTGGTGCATCGGGTGACGGAGGGGTGGTAAGAAAGAAAGCAGTTCTTTTTTTTTCAAAAAAAGAAGACTCTTACTTCCCTACCTTCTCCAGCCACGGCACCAGCGCCGCCAGGAACCCCTTGGTGTTCTGGCTCGGCACGCCGTGCCCGGCCTTCTCCACCGTCACCAGCTCGCCGTGCGGCAGGGCATCGCGCAGCCGTTCGGCGGCGTCGGGGGCCAGGATGTTGCTGGTCTCCCCGCGCACCACCAGCACCGGCAGGGCGAAGTTGGCGCAGTCTTCCAGCGTCACGTTGTCGCCGGGGCGCTGGCCGGGGCGCAGGCCGAGGCGGCGGGGGGTGGCGTCGCATTTGGAGATGTATTTGCCGTCGACGCGCTCGAACATGTTGTATTTCACCGTGCGCTCGATGTGCTCGCGCGGGCGGTAGGGGTCGTATTTGCGCACGTTCTCGATGAAGTGCTCCAGGTTGTCGAACTCGTTGTTGGCGGCGACGAAGCCGGCGATCTGGGCGCGGCCGGCATCCGATATCTCCGGGCCGATATCGACGATGCAGAGCGCGCGCATGGCACCGGCGTGGTCGCGGGCCAGCAGCATGCCGTTGCGCCCGCCCATCGAGTGGCCGACCACCACCGGCGCGCCGCCGCCGACCGCCGCGATGAAGGCCGCGGCATCCAGCGCCATGGCGCGGCCGGAATAGTCGACGTCGCGCGCCCATTCGCTGTCGCCGTGGCCGCGCTGGTCCAGCGCCAGCACGCGGAAGTTGCGCGCCAGGTGCAGGCTGACCAGGTCCCAGGAATGCGCCTGCTGGTGCCCGCCATGCAGCAGGATGACCGTCGGCGCATCGGCGCGGCCCCATTCCAGATAGTGGAAGCGATGCCCGCGCAGCACGATGTTGCGCGAGGCATAGGGCACGGCGGGGTCATGGGCGATGCCCAGCTCGCCGGCGCTGGTCAGCAGGCTGCGGAACTCGTCGGTCCCGGTCATGTCGAAGGCATCGCTGCCCGGGGCGAAGATGTTGAGGTTCATGCGCCGTTCCTGCCAGCCGTTTCCTGCGGCCAACCATAGGGCGGGTTTCATGCCGATGTCACCGGGCTGCGGCGCGGCTGCAACACGCCGCGGCTAGACCATGCGGCATGGCCCGCTAAGGGCCGGGACCTTCACGGCCCGCGATGGGCCGGGACCTCAAGGAGCCGCCATGTCCGGCATCACGCGCCGCGCCGCCCTGGGCGTCATTGCCGCCACGCCTGTTGCCGTGGTGTCCATCGCGACCGCGGTGCGCGCCCAGGCGCCCGACAGCCGCCCCACGCTGACCCTGGGCGTGCAGAGCTCGCTGCGCAGCCTGGAGCCGATGCGCGAATTCTCCAACGTCTCCTGGCGCGTCGGCTACAACGTGTTCGAGGGGCTGCTGGCCGTCGACTACAAGGACGGGCTGAAGCTTACGCCCCGTCTCGCCCAGTCCTACAAGCGCATCTCGCCCACCATGATGGAGTTCACCCTGAAGGAGGGCGTGCGCTTTCACGACGGCGGGCTGCTCAGCGCCGAGGACGTCGCCTTCAGCTTCGGCCCCGAGCGCTTCAGCGGCGAGAAGGCCCCCGGCGGCCCGATCGGGCGCATCTTCGTCGGCACCATCGCCCATGTCGAGGCGGTCGACGCCCGCACCGTGCGCATCGCCACGCGCACCACGGACCCGCTGCTGGAACAGCGCCTGGCCGGCTGGGGCGGGCAGATCATCTCGAAGAAGGCCTATCTGGCGGCCCCGAGCTTCGAGGCGTGGGAGCGTGCACCGGTCGGCACCGGCCCGTACAGCGCCAAGGAACTGCGCGTGGACGTGCGCTGCGTCATCGCCGCGCATGACGCCTATCACGGCGGCCGCCCGCCGGCGCGCGAGATCGTCTTCCGCGTGATGCCCGAGGCCGGCGCGCGCGTCGCGGCCCTGGCCACCGGGGAGGTCGACCTGGTCACCGAGCTGCCGATGGACCAGATGGCCCAGGTCAACGCCCTGCCGGGGCGGGTAGCCGTCGGCGGCCCGATCCTGAACTTCCGCGTGCTGGTGTTCGACCAGAAGCACCCCGTGCTGGCCGATCCGCGCATCCGCCGCGCGCTGGCCGTGTCCATCGACCGCAAGGCGATCACCGACGCGCTGTATCATGGCGCCACCCGGCCCACCGCCGCCTATCAGCACCCCGCCTTCGGACCGCTGCACGACCCCGCGCGCCCCGGCACGCCGTTCGATCCCGACCTGGCCCGGCGCCTGCTGCGCGAGGCCGGCTACAAGGGCGAGCCGATCCCCTATCGCACCCATCCCGGCTACTACACGCTGCAGCTTCCCACCGCGCAGGTGCTGCAGGAGATGTGGAAGGCCGTCGGGCTGAACGTGCAGCTGGAGGTGAAGGAGAACTGGACCCAGATCCTCGCCGCCGAGGGCCGCGGCATGCGCGACTGGTCCAATTCGGTGCTGTTCCAGGACCCGGCCGGCGCGCTGTCGCGCCTCTACGGGCCGCGCGGGCCGGTGCAGGGCGCCTACAAGGAATGGGCCAACGCCGACTTCAACGCCGCCTGCGACACGCTGGAAACCAGCCTGGACATCGCCGAACGCCGCGCCGCCTTCGCCCGCATGCTGGACATCTACGAAGGCGCCGATCCGCCGGGCACGGTGCTGCATGACCTGGTGATGCTCTACGGCAAGAAGAAATCCATCGCCTGGCGCCCCTATCCCGTCGAGTTCATGGATTTCGGGCCGGGCAACCTTTCCTTCGCCAGCGCCTGAGGACCGACGATGAACAACACCGCCCTGGGCGTCGGCCTGTCGATCCCCGTTGCACATCCGAACTACGCCGATCTCGGCGAGAACATCGACCGCGCGCTGGCGGCCGGCGTTTCCTTCGTCGAACTGCCGTTGCAGAGCCTTGATGTCATCGTCGGCGCGCGGCTGTTGCAGCACCGCGTGGCGGAGGTGGCGAGGATCGTCGCCGACCGGCCGGCCCGCACCACGCTGCACGGCCATCTCGGCATCAACCTGATGGAAGAGCCGCACCTGATCGGCCTGCATCTGGACGTGCTGAAGGCCAATATCGAGGTGGCGCAGGCGATCGGCTCCATCCACCTGGTCATCCATTGCGGCTTCACCCGGCCGCTGCAACAGGCGGCGATCGAGCGCGCCCTTGAGCGTCAGCGCGAGGCCCTCGCGGCGGTTGCCGGCACGGCGGCCGATGCCGGCGTTGTCGTCTGCGTCGAGTGCATCTTCACTTACGACAAGGAGCGGCATCACCCGCTGCCGTCGCGCCTTGCCACCGAATTGGGCCTGGTCAACCACCCGGCGATCCGGGCCACTTTCGATTTCAGCCATGGCTATATCAACAGCACCTTGAACGGCGCCGACTTCCTGGCCGAGGCCCGGGCGTTGGCGCCGTTCGCCAAGCACCTGCACCTGCATGACAGCTTCGGGCGGCCGAAGGATTTCTGGACCTACACGATGACCGAGGACCTCGCCTTCGGGGCCGGCGACCTGCATTTGCCGCTCGGCTGGGGCGACATTCCGTGGGCGGCGATTGCCGAGACCTGCCGCTTTCCCGCGGACGTGGTGGGCGACATCGAGTTGCAGCAGCGCTTCTGGTCGGAATTGCCGGAGACGATCCGGCTGGCGGGTGAGTTCACGGGGGCGTTGCGGCAGGGGTAGGAAAGAGTCTTCTTTTTGTTCACAAAAAGAAGGCCTTCCTCTCCCCTTGGGATTTCCCCGCCGCCTGCTAGTCTCCCGCCAAATCCGCGGAGACGCCCAAGATGCCTGCCGACACGCCCACCGCTGGCCGCCGTCTGTTCCTCGACCTGCTGAAGCAGGAGGGCGTGACGGTGATGTTCGGCAATCCCGGCACCACCGAGCTGCCGCTGATGGACGCGCTGGCGGGCGAGGACGGCATTCGCTACGTGCTGGCGTTGCAGGAGTCGCTGGTGATGGCGATGGCCGACGGCTATGCGCGGGCCAGCGGCGGGCTGGGCTGCGCCAACGTCCATGTGGCGCCGGGGCTGGGCAATGCGATGGGCATGCTGTTCGACGCGCACAAGGCCGGCTCGCCGGTGCTGCTGACGGCCGGGCAGCAGGCGCAGGGCTTCGGCATCACCGAGCCGAACCTGTATGCCGAGTTGCCGCCGATGGCGCAGCCCTTCGTCAAGTATGCCGTCGAGGTGCGCCGCGCCCAGGATCTGCCGCGGCTGTTGCACCGGGCGGCCAAGACCGCGCTGGCGCCGCCGATGGGGCCGGTGTTCGTGTCGCTTCCGGTGGATGTGATGAACGCGGAAGCCGAGGTGGCGCTGGGGGTGCCCTCGCGCGTGGCCCCGCGCATTGCGGCCGATGCCGGCGAGGTGGCCAAGGCGGCGGCGCTGCTGGCCGGGGCGGCGAATCCGGTGATCATCGCCGGGGACAGCGTGGCGCAATCCGGGGCGGCGGCGGAGCTTGTGGCGCTGGCCGAGGCGCTGGGGGCGCCGGTCTGGCTGGAGGGCGAGCCGACCACGCTGCCGTTCCCGCCGGCGCATCCGCTGTTCCGCGGCCCGATCACCCGGCTCGGCGCCTGGATCAACAACATGCTCTCCCCGCATGACCTGGTGTTCTCGGTGGGGGCGGACATGTTCACCCTGTCGCTGCCGCCGGAGATCGAGCCGCTGCCGGCGGGGATCAAGGTGGTGCAGCTCGACACCAATCCCTGGGAGCTGGCGAAGAATTTTCCGGCCGATGCCGCGCTGTTCGGCGATCCGCTGGTGAGCCTGCCGATGCTGACCGCCGGGCTGGTGGCGGCGCAGGGGGTGGATGGCGTGGCGCGGGCACAGGCGCGGCGGGCGGCGGTGGCGGCCGGGGTTGCGGCCGACCTGGCGAAGCTGACGGCACAGGCGGCGGCGCTGGCGGATCGCACGCCGATGCACCCGCTGGCGCTGATGCAGGCGCTGGGCGCGACGCTGCCGGCCGAGGCGGTGGTGGTCGACGAGAGCATCTCCAACGGCGCCGGCATGTTCCACTTCCTGCGCAATGCCGAGCCTGGCGGGCTGTTCGGCAATCGCGGCGGCGGCATCGGCTGGGGCCTGCCGGCGGCGGTCGGGGTGCAGCTTGCCCTGCCGGCGCGGCGCGTGGTGGCGGTGATCGGCGACGGGAGTGCGATGTATTCGATCCAGGCGCTGTGGACCGCGGCGCATGAGAAGCTGGCGATGGTGTTCGTGATCCTGAACAACCGCTCCTATCGCATCCTCAAGCAGCGGCTGTCGGCGACCAAGGGCACGGCGGCGCAGCGCGGGCGCTATGTGGGCATGGAATTGTCCGAGCCGGCGATCGATTTCGTCGGGCTGGCGCAGTCGATGGGCGTGGATGCCGTGCGGGTGGAATCGATCCCCGCCTTCATCGCGGCGCTGCAACGTGGGTTGACCGCGACCGGCCCGCTGCTGATTGATGCGGCGACGGATCCGAGTTTTCAGCCGGTTTGAAGGCTGGGCGCCGCCCATGCGGCGCAAGGCGCGCCGCAGTACCCGCCAGGGGCCGAGCCCCTGGACCTCATGAATCAAGGTCCAGGGGCTTGGCCCCTGGCGGGTCCAGGGCAGAGCCTTGGCCTTGCTTCCTACAGCGCCAATTCCACGCAGACCGGCACGTGGTCGCTGGATTGCGGCCAGTCGCGGGCGTCTTTCAGCGTGGTGTGGGAGGCCAGCTTGCCGCCGAGGTCGTCGGTCACCCAGACATGGTCCAGCCGCCGCCCGCGATCCGAGGTGCGCCAGTCGCGGTTGCGATAGGACCACCACGTGTAGAGCTTCTCGTCGGGCGGCACGAAGCGGCGCGCGCTGTCGACCCAGCCGCGGCGCTGCCAGGCCAGCAGGGCCTCGGTTTCGACCGGGGTGTGGCTGACGACGTCGAGCAGCTGCTTGTGGCTCCAGACATCGTGCTCCAGCGGGGCGATGTTCAGGTCGCCGACCAGCACCGCGCGCGAGTGGGTGCTGCGCGCGGCGAACCACTGCGTCGCTTCGGCGACGAAATCCAGCTTGTGGGCGAATTTTTCGTTCTTGGTCCGGTCGGGGATGTCGCCGCCGGCGGGGATGTAGAAATCATGCAGCTCGATCGGGCCGCCAGGGGCGTCCAGTTCGACGGCGACATGGCGGCAATCGCCCTTTCCGCACCAGTCGGGCGCCAGGTCGTGCGGGGTGAACGGAATGCGCGAGAGGATCGCGACGCCGTTGTAGCCCTTCATGCCCTTGAAGCGGACATGCTCGAACCCGAGGGCCTGGACCGCGTCGAGCGGGAACAGCTCGTCCGGGACCTTGGTTTCCTGCAGGCACAGCACGTCGGGCGCCAGCGCCTCGATCAGCCGCGGCAGCAGCGGCAGGCGCAGGCGCAGCGAGTTGATGTTCCAGGTGGCGATGCGCAGCGGGCGGGCGGCGGGCTTTTTCGCCATCAGATGATTTTCGTGCGCACGGTGCCGACGCCTTCGACGACGCCTTCCAGCACGTCGCCCTTCTGCACCGCGGCCACGCCCTCCGGGGTGCCGGTGTAGATCAGGTCGCCGGGGGCCAGGGTGACCAGCTTGGAGAGATAGGCGATCGTCTCGGCCACGCTCCAGATCAGCAGGCTGAGGTCGGAGGTCTGGCGGACGGCGCCGTTCACCTTCAGCTCGATTTTTCCCTTCGTCGGGTCGGCGAGAGTCGCGACGGGAACCAGGGTGCCGATCGGGGCGGAGTGATCGAACCCCTTGCCCATGTCCCAGGGTTTTCCCTCTTTCTTCGCCGCGTTCTGGAGGTCACGGCGGGTCATGTCCAGGCCCGCGGCGTAGCCCCAGACATGGGACAGGGCGTCGGCCTCGGCGATGTTGGCGCCGCCTTTGCCGATGGCGACGACCAGCTCCATCTCGTGGTGCAGGTCCTTGGACATCGGCGGGTAGGGCATGTCGGCGTCGTGCATCAGCAGGGCGTCGGCCGGCTTGCAGAAGAAGAACGGCAGTTCGCGGTCGGGATCGCTGCCCATCTCGCGGGCATGGGCGGCATAGTTGCGCCCGACGCAGAAGATGCGCCGCACCGGGAAGGCGCCGCCGCCGGCCACCGGCACGGCAACGACGGCAGGCGGCGCGATGACATAGTTGGGGGTGGCGGCATCCTGCGGCATGAGAGTGGTTCCGGCTGTTCTGGTTGCGGGCCGGTATACAGCCTGGCCGGCGGCCCGCCAACGGTTCCGCGCCGGGGGGGGCTGGACAGGCCGCCCGGCCGCGGGCCTGATCGCCGCCACCTCGGAAGGGAGCCTTGGATGACGGCAACGGTCCTGGCGGTTGCGCGCAGCCCGCGCCACCGCTTCAGCAAGCAGGGCGAAGCGGCGATCACGCTGATCGAGGGGCTGGGGGTGGAGGGCGATGCCCATGCCGGGGTGACGGTGAAGCACCGCTCCCGCGTGGCGCGCAATCCGGCGGCCCCCAATCTGCGCCAGGTGCATCTGATGCATGCCGAGCTGTTCGCGGAGCTGGCCGGGCAGGACTTCGCCATCGGGCCGGGCGACATGGGGGAGAACGTCACCACCGCGGGGATCGACCTGCTCGGCCTGCCGGTCGGCACGATCCTGCGCCTGGGCGCGACGGCCGAGCTCGCGGTGACCGGGCTGCGCAACCCCTGTGCCCAGCTCGACAAGTTCGCGCCCGGGCTGCTGGCCGCCACGCTGGGCCGGGATGCCGAGGGCGGGCTGGTGCGCAAGGCGGGCATCATGGCCACCGTGCGGCGCGGGGGCGTGGTGCGGGCAGGGGATGCGATCGTCGTCGAGCTGCCGGCTTTGCCGCATCGGTATCTGGCGCCGGTGTGAGCGGTTCGGCAGAACGCGGGCGGCTGCTGGCGGGGATCGGCATCACGCTGCTGGGCGTGCTGGTCTTCGCCTGTTCCAATGCCCTGGCGAAGTGGCTCTCCGGCGGCTACCCGGTGGGGCAGATCCTGTTCGTGCGCTGCGTGGTGGTGCTGGCGATCCTGGCCTGCTTCATCCGGCCGGCCGACTGGGCGGCGATGCGCGCGGCCGGCCGGCCCTGGCTGCATGCCTGGCGCGCCCTGCTCTCCGCGGTGGAGGTGGTGTGCTTCTACTGGGCGATCGTCGAATTGCCGCTGGCCGGCGGGACCACGATCTACCTGGCCGGGCCGATCTACGTCACCGCGCTGGCGGCGGTGTTCCTGAAGGAGGAGGTCGGCTGGCGGCGCTGGCTGGCGGTGCTGGCGGGGTTCGCGGGCGTGGTGGTGGCGCTGCAACCTTCCGGCCTGTCCTTTGGCATCCATGCGGCGGTCTCGGTGGCGGGAAGCATCATGTATGCGATCTCCCTGGTGCTCACGCGCCCGTTGCGCGGCACGCCGACCACGCTGCTGGTGGCCGTTCAGGTGGCGCCGCTGCTGCTGCTCACCGCCGCCACCGCCTGGCCGATGGACCCGCCCGGGAGCCTGATCGGCGGCTGGCGCTGGCCTTCGGGCGCGGATGCGGCGATCCTGGCACTGGTCGGCGCGCTGTCGCTGGTCGGCTACTGGTGCATCAACCGGGGCCTGCAGCTGGCGCCGGCTTCGGTCATCACGCCGTTCAACTATGTCTCGATCGTGTGGGCGACGATCCTGGGCTACCTGGTGTTCGCCGAGGTGCCGACCGCGGCGATGCTGGCGGGTGCGGCGATCATCGTGGCCGCCGGGTTGTACATCGTGCTGCGCGAGCAGGTGCGGCGCGCGCCGCGCTAGGGCCGGGTCCGCGCGCCGGGGGGCTGTGTCGGAAAGTATCGAAATGGCTTGCGCCGGCCGGTGGGCGCCACTATCTGCCCGATCATCCGGCCAATCGGCGTCGGGGGAGGAGAAAATCCATGAAACGGCGTTCGGTTCTGTTTGGCGCGGGCCTCGGTCTTGTCGCTCCGCTGGGGATGCGTGCGGCGGGCGCGCAGCCGAAGAATGCGGCATGGCCCAAGGCGCTGAACATGGGCACGGCCGCACCTGGCGGGACCTATGCGCTGTATGGCCCGGCCTGGGGCCAGCTGGTGCAGGAGGCGACCGGGGTGAACATCTCCTATCGCACCACCCAGGGGCCGAACCAGAACATCGTGCTGGTCAACACCCGCGAGGTTGAGCTCGGCATGGCCACCATGGGGGTGGCGCTGCAGGCCTGGAACGGCGACGGCGCCTGGACCCAGGGCAAGAAGTTCCAGGACATCCGCGCCCTGTTCCCGATGTACGACACGCCGTTCCACGGCATCGCGCTGAAGAAGAGCGGCATCACCAGCATGGCGCAGCTCGCCGGCAAGAACATCGGCGTCGGCCCGCGCGGCGGCACCCCGGGCACGTATTTCCCGCTGATGCTGGAGAAGCTGGGCTACAAGCCCGGCGCGGTGCGCTTCGGCTCCGGCTCCGACATGTCCGGGCAGTTGCAGGATGGGCTGCTGGATGCGTTCCTATTCGCCTCCGGCGTGCCGGTGCCGGCGTTCAGCGAGGCGGAGACGCAGGGCGAGATCGTGTTCCTGGACTTCACCGCCGACGAGGTGGCCAAGTTGACCGCGGCCTATCCCGAGCTGTCGCCCGGCGCGCTGCCGGCCAGCACCTATCGCACCGCCGGGCGCGAGCTGCGCGTGGTCGGCATGTTCAACTTCGCCATCGCGCACAAGTCGCTGCCCGACGACCTGGTCTATGAGATCACCAAGGCGGTCCTGGGCCAGAACGCCCGGCTGAAGCAGGCGATCGCGGCGGCGTCCGAGACGCTGGCGACCAATGCGACGAAGAACACCTTCCTGCCGTATCACCCTGGGGCGGCGAAATACCTGCGCGAGGTCGGCCAGGCGATCCCCGACAAGCTCGTGATGGCCTGACGGATCCGGTGGCGCTCACCCCTTCGCCGGGGCGGGCGCCACCGTATCGGTTGGATACCGGCGCTGTTGCCACAGCAGCAGCGCCACCCCGACCGCCAGGCCGGCGATGTCCGTGATGGTCTCCGGGATCATCAGCATCAGCCCGGCCACGCCCGAGGCCAGCCGCATCGCCAGCGGCAACGGGCCGTTTCGCATCCATCCCTCGGTGGCGCAGGCCAGCAGGAACACGCCGAATGCCGCGGTGGCCAGTGCGGGCAGGATCTCGGCCAGGCTGCCCTGCGCCAGCAGCGCCGGCGACATCCAGAACATGAACGGCACGATGAAGGTGGCCAGCCCCAGCTTGAGCGCGATCATGCTGGTGCGCCACATGTCGGCCCCCGCCATCGAGGCCGCCGCAAAGGAGGCCAGCGCCACCGGGGGCGTGATCGCCGACAGGATGGCGAAGTAGAAGATGAACATGTGCGCCACCAGTGGCAGAACGCCCATGCGGATCAGCCCGGGGGCCACGACCGCGGCGGCGATGGCATAGGCCGCCGTCGTCGGCACGCCCATGCCGAGGATGATCGCCACGACCATGGCGAACAGCATCGCCAGCAGGGCCGAGGCGCCGGCGATGTCCAGCAGCATGGTCGCGAAGCGCCCGCCAATTCCGGTCACCCCGATCACGCCGGCGACGATGCCGGCCGCGGCACAGACCGCGATCAGCTGCATCACCTCCTTCATGCTGCCGTGCAGCGCGTCATAGGCCTCCGCCGCCGTCTCGCGCAGCGCACCCGCGACGCCGGCGACCACGCCCTGGCGCGCGACGACCAGGCGGTGGGCCAGGGCGGTGCCGGCCATGATCACCAAGGTGGCCGCGATGCCCCAGGCCGCGGCGCGGAACGGCGAGAAGCCCTGCAGCAGCATGCCGATCAGCAGCACCAGCGGGGTGGCCATGTAGGCGTAGCGCAGGATGTGCGACCAGCGCGGCAGTTCGTCGCGCGCCAGGCCGCGGATGCCGAGCTTGCGGGCATTGAGGTCGCAATGGGTGTAGTTCGCCCAGTAGAACAGCAGTGCGGGGATCAGCCCGGCCAGGGCGATCTCCGTGTACGGGATGCCCAGTACCTCGGCCATGATGAAGGCGCCCGCCCCCATCACCGGCGGCGTGATCTGCCCGCCGGTGGAGCTGGTCGCCTCGATCGCGGCGGCGGTGGCGCGGTCATAGCCGACGCGGCGCATCATCGGGATGGTGAAGGCGCCGGAGGCGACCACATTGGCCACCGCCGAGCCGGACACCGCGCCGAACATGATGCCGGACAGCACCGTGACCTTCGCCGGCCCGCCGCGCAGCCGCCCGACCAGGATCAGGGCGAGGTCATTGAAATAGTCGCCGGCCTTGGATTTCTGCAGGAAGGTGGCGAAGACCACGAACATGATGATGAAGCTGGCGCTGACCTGCACGATGGTGCCCAGCACGCCGTTGTTGTTGAACAGCTCCACCAGCAGCAGCTCGAAGGAGATGCCGCGGTGGAACAGGATGCCCGGCAGGAAAGGCCCGGCGAAGCAGTAGGCGATGAAGACCAGCACGATCACCGGCATGATGATGCCCGCGGTGCGCCGCGCGAACTCCAGAACCAGCAGGATGCCGATCCCGGCCACCCAGAGATCGGTGGTGTTCGGCCCCATGAAGCTGCGCATCTCGATGCCGTCGGCATCCAGGATGTAGTGGAACGGCAGCGCCAGGCTGGCGGCGATCAGCACCCAGTCGAGCACCGGCACCGACCGGCCTGGGGTGGGCGCGGCGCGCGCGGCGAACAGCGCGAAGCCCAGTGCCGCGCCGAAAAAGACGTGGATGGCGCGGCCCACGGTCGGGTCGATCGGCTGGACCAGCAGGATCCACAGATGGAAGAAGACGAAGGCCGCCGCCAGCAGCCGCCAGCCATGGCCGAGCACGCCGCCCAGCTCGCGCCGTTGGCTGGCGAACTCCATGTCGTCGATCTCGGCGATGACGTCGGGGCCGACGTCGCGGCCAGCTTCCGGCCCTGGGGCATTCTGCGTCATGCGATCGTCGCCTCTCCCTGCCGGCGTTCCGGTCGCGCCTGATAGCGCAGAACCATGCATGCGCAACAGATCAACCGCGCAATGGCGTGCCGCACCCCTTGACGGGCGGCGCGCCAGGGCGTTCCGTCCGCCGCGTTTCGCGAACGGAGAGTTCCCCATGGCTGCGCAGTTCTGGTTCGACGGGTCCTGGACCGGCGAAGATCTCAAGCTCACCGGCCCGGCCGACCACAGTTTCTGGCTGGCCTCGATGGTGTTCGACGGTGGCCGCGCCTTTCAGCGCTGCGCGCCCGACCTGGCGCTGCATTGCGCGCGGGTGGTGCGCTCGGCCCTGGCGCTTGGCCTGGCCCCTGCGATGGAAGCCGCGGAGATCGAGCGCCTGGCGATCGAGGGCATCAAGCGGTTCCCCGCCGATGCCGAGCTCTACATCAAGCCGATGTTCTTCACGCAGGGTGGCTCGATCGCCACCGGCACGGCCAAGACCAGCTTCGTGCTGCACATCTTCGACGCCCCGCTGCCCGGCGAGGGCGGCTTCACCGCCACCCTCTCCCCGCTGCGCCGCCCGGCCCCCGAAATGGCGCCGACCGACGCCAAGGCCTCCTGCCTCTATCCCAACTCCAGTCGCGCCACCCGCGAGGCCGTGTCCCGCGGCTTCGAGGAGGCGGTGATGCGCGACCCGTGGGACAACATCGCCGAGTTCGCCTTCGCCAATCTCTGGATCGTCAAGAACGGCGTGGCGCTGACGCCCAAGGACAACAAGACCTTCCTGGCCGGCATCACCCGCTGGCGCACCATGCAGCTGCTGAACGAGGCCGGGGTGGAGGCGCGCGAAGCCACGCTGACCGCCCGCGACCTAGAGGAGGCCGACGAGATCTTCTCGACCGGCAATTACGGCAAGGTGGTGCCCTGCACCCGCTACGAGGCGCGCGAGCTGAACACCGGGCCGGTCGCCCAGCTCGCCAAGCGGCGCTACTTTGAATGGGCGAAAACCACCCGCATCGACTGATCCGGGGCTTGCCCGGCGGCGGTGCGGCTGGTAGGAACATTCTGTGAACATCGCACGGGGTGGCTGATGTCGCAGGTTCTTGATCCGCCCGGCACGCCGCCTGCCGTGTTCCAGCCGGTGCGCCAGGCGCCGAAGCCGGTGACCCGCCGGCTGCGCGTGGTCTCCGAGTTCGAGCCCGCCGGCGACCAGCCGACGGCGATCCGTGAGCTGGTGGCTGGCGTTGAAGGCGGCGAGCGCGACCAGGTGCTGCTGGGCGTCACCGGCTCGGGCAAGACCTTCACCATGGCCAAGGTGATCGAGGCGGTGCAGAAACCGACCCTGATCCTGGCGCCGAACAAGACCCTGGCGGCGCAGCTCTACGGCGAGATGAAGGCGTTCTTCCCCGACAACGCCGTCGAATACTTCGTCAGCTACTACGATTACTACCAGCCCGAGGCTTATGTGCCGCGGACCGACACCTACATCGAAAAAGACAGCCAGATCAACGAACAGATCGACCGGATGCGCCATGCGGCCACCCAGTCCCTGCTCGAACGCAACGACGTCGTCATCGTGGCGTCCGTCTCCTGCATCTACGGCATCGGCTCGGTCGAGACCTATTCCAAGATGGTGGTCAAGCTGGAGGTCGGCGGCCGCATCGACCGCGACCGGCTGGCCAAAGCGCTGGTGGAATTGCAATACCGCCGCAACGATGCCGCCTTCCAGCGCGGCACCTTCCGCCTGCGCGGCGAGGTGGTGGATGTGTATCCTGCCCATTACGAAGACCGCGCCTGGCGCATCACCCTGTTCGGCGACGAGATCGAGGGCATCGCCGAATTCGACCCGCTGACCGGCGAGAAGACCGCCACCCTGGAGACCATCACCGTCTACGCCAACAGCCACTACGTGACCCCGCGCCCGACGCTGCAGCAGGCGGTGCAGGACATCAAGCAGGAGTTGCGCGACCGCCTCGCCTACTTCAACGCCAATGGCAAGCTGCTGGAAGCCGAGCGGTTGCAGCAGAAGACCACCTTCGACATGGAAATGATCGAGACCACCGGCTCCTGCAAGTCGATTGAGAACTACTCCCGGTTTCTCTCCGGCCGCAATCCCGGCGATCCGCCCCCCACCCTGTTCGAGTATCTGCCGGAAAACGCCCTGCTGATCATCGACGAAAGCCACGTCACCGTGCCGCAGATCGGCGGCATGGAACGCGGCGACTTTGCCCGCAAATCGATCCTGTCCGAATACGGCTTCCGTCTGCCGTCCTGCATCGACAATCGTCCGCTCAAGTTCGCCGAATGGGAGCGGTTCCGCCCGCAAACCCTGTTCGTCTCCGCCACGCCGGGCCCGTGGGAAATGGAACGCACCGGCGGCACCTTCGCCGAACAGGTCATCCGCCCCACCGGCCTGATCGACCCGATCACCGAAATCCGCCCGGTCGAACGCCAGGTCGACGACCTGCTCGCCGAAGTCCGCACCGTGGCCCGCGCCGGCGCCCGCACGCTGGTCACCGTGCTGACCAAGCGCATGGCCGAGGACCTGACCGAATACCTCAACGAAAACGGCGTGCGCGTGCGCTACCTCCACTCCGACGTCGACACGCTGGAGCGCATCGAGATCATCCGCGACCTGCGCATGGGCGTCTTCGACGTGCTGATCGGCATCAACCTGCTGCGCGAGGGGCTCGACATCCCGGAATGCCAGCTCGTCGCCATCCTGGACGCCGACAAGGAAGGGTTCCTGCGCAGCCGCACCAGCCTGGTCCAGACCATCGGCCGTGCGGCGCGCAACATCGACGGCCGCGTCATCCTGTACGCCGACCGCATGACCGACAGCCTGCGCTACGCCATCGAGGAAACCGAACGCCGCCGCAACAAGCAGCGCGACTGGAACACCGCCCACGGCATCACCCCGCAAGGCATCCGCAAGCAGATCGGCAAGGTTCTCGAATCCGTCTTTGAACAGGACTACGTCACCGTCGCCCCGCTCGCCGGCGACCGCACCGGCGAATTCGTCGGAAAGGACCTGAAGGCCACCATCGCCGAACTCGAAAAACGCATGCGCGCCGCCGCCGCCGACCTGGAATTCGAGGAAGCCGCCCGCCTGCGCGACGAAATCAAACGGCTGGAAGCCCTCGACCTCGGGCTGGAACCGCCACCGCCCACCAGCGCCTCGCAGCGCCCGCGCAAGGATACCGCACCCAAGCCGATGGGGCCGGGAGGCGGGGGGTACGATCCGACGAAGCGGCGTGGCAGGGGCAGGAAGTAGAGCCGGGAAGGAAGGCTGGGCTCTGCCCCTGCGGCGCGAAGGCAAGGCAAGGCAAGGCTGGGCTCCGCCCAGACCCGCCAGGGGCCAAGCCCCTGGACCTTATGACTTGGGGCCAAGCCAGGAATCAGAAAACAATCTTTGCACCGGAAATATATCCAGTATATATTCCCGGAATGCCCCATGCTCAGGCTTCCCATCTTGCGCGCACAAGCGCCGCCTTTTCGGCGGTCGCGGACCTGCGCCCGGGCGCCAGCCTGGTGGCCATGCTCCTCGCCCTGCTGCTGCGCCTGCTGGCGCGCGCCGATGCGGCTTGGTTCCTCCCCGAAGACGACGAAGACGACGAAGAATACGAAGACTATGACGAATACCATGGCGAATACGGCTTCGACGCCTATGCCTATTGCGGCGCCAGCCGATCCGCGCTCGATCCGCGCCCGGTCGGCAGCGCCCCGCACGCAATCTATGTCGAAGCAGGATTGATCGCCGATTGGATCCTGGCCGGCGTCCGCAACCGCGGCATGCGCGCCCTGCCGCGCGCCACCCCCTCGCCCCGCCAAACCCTTCACGTGCGCGCACCGCCGCGCGCCGCGCCACGATTGCGTTGAAATCACCCTCTGGTTCGGGGGCGCCAACTCACGCCTGTTATCATTGTATTCTCGGAACAAATAACCAAGCAAACCGAAGTCCAGGGGCTTGGCCCCAAGTCATAAGGTCCAGGGGCTTGGCCCCAAGTCATAAGGTCCAGGGGCTTGGCCCCAAGTCATAAGGTCCAGGGGCTTGGCCCCAAGTC
>JBIPLY010000633.1:0-2967 GCA_044369385.1 Acetobacteraceae bacterium
TTACCTGCCTTTTGTTTTTCTAAAAGTTTACGTTTACGGGTGATGTCACCGCCGTAGCACTTGGCTGTAACGTCTTTGCGCAAAGCTTTGATGGTTTCACGCGCAATGACTTTGGCGCCAATAGCCGCTTGAATTGGAATTTCGAATTGCTGACGGGGGATGAGTTCGCGCAATTTGATACAGATTTTCTTACCTAAATCAAATGCGTTGCTGCGGTGTACTAAAGCAGAAAGCGCATCTACTTGTTCACCATTGAGTAGGAGGTCCATCTTGACCAAGTCGGATTCTTTGTAACCGATTGGGTGGTAGTCAAATGAAGCATAACCACGAGAAACGGATTTGAGGCGGTCATAGAAATCGAAGACGATTTCGGCGAGTGGCATTTCAAAAGTGATTTCGACGCGGTCTTGGGTAAGGTACACTTGATTTTGAAGCTCGCCGCGCTTTTCGATGCACAGGGTCATGATAGAGCCAACATATTCCGTTTTGGTAATGACTTGTGCTTTGATGTACGGCTCTTCGATGCGGTCCATGCCAGAAGGGTCTGGTAATTCAGAAGGGTTATTGACAATCAAAACCTCATCCGGATCTTTTTTCATGTACGCTTTGTAAGATACGTTCGGCACCGTGGTAATGACGGTCATGTTGAATTCGCGCTCGAGACGTTCTTGAATGATCTCCATATGGAGCATGCCAAGGAAGCCACAACGGAAACCAAAACCAAGCGCTGCTGACGACTCTGGTTCAAATACCAAGGAAGAATCGTTCAGCTGGAGTTTTTCCATAGAGTAGCGCAGCTCTTCGTAGTCTTCGGTGTCGACGGGGTAAATGCCTGCAAAGACCATCGGCTTCACGTCTTCAAAACCTTTGATGGCGGTCTCGCAAGGGTTGTCTGAGCCGGTGATGGTGTCGCCAACCTTAACTTCGTTGGCGGCTTTGATTCCTGAAATAATGTAACCTACATCTCCAGCTCTAACTTCATTTTTAGGGGAGAGGTCCATTTTGAGGATTCCGATTTCGTCGGCGTTGTAGTCTCGGCCAGTATTTAAAAATCGGACCTTTTGACCCTTTTTGAGCACGCCGTTTTTGACGCGGTAATAAGCGATGATGCCTCGGAAAGGATTGAATACGGAGTCGAAAATCATGGCTTGTAAAGGAGCAGACTCTTCGCCTTTTGGCGCCGGAATGCGATTGACAACCGCTTCCAAAATTTTGTCTACACCTAAACCTGTTTTACCTGAAGCTTGAATGATGTCTTCGATGTCGCAACCGATGAGCTCCATAATTTGATCGGAGACCTCTTCTGGCATGGCGCCTGGTAAATCCATCTTATTGAGGATCGGAATGATTTCGAGGTCGTGCTCTAGCGCCAAATAAAGATTGGAAATCGTTTGTGCTTCGATGCCTTGAGAGGCATCTACAATTAACAAGGCCCCTTCGCATGCAGCGATAGAGCGCGAAACTTCGTAAGAAAAATCGACGTGCCCGGGGGTGTCGATGAGGTTCAGGATGTAGTCCTGGCCCTCGTGTTTGTAGCTCATTTGAATGGCGTGAGACTTGATGGTGATGCCGCGCTCGCGCTCGAGATCCATGTCGTCGAGGGCTTGGGCTTGCATTTCGCGGTCAGAGATGGTGCCGGTCGTTTGGAGCAAGCGATCTGCCAAGGTGCTTTTGCCGTGGTCAATGTGGGCAATAATACAAAAATTGCGGATGTGCTTCATAGGTTGCAAAAGTACGGAATCTAAGCCATATAACAAGGTGTAAATCACACCTTGCTTTCCGTAAATCTACTGATGTTGGTTTCGGGATGCAGGGGAGTGTTCATCGTTATAAATGCCGCTAATTCACGTGCTAAAGTTGGGGCCATCATGTAGCCTTTTGTGCCGAGTCCATTGAACACAAACACGCCGTCGAAATCAGGATGCTTGCCCATAAGTGGTCTGCGGTCCAAAACAGTTGGCCTCACACCTGCTGCTTGTTCCATCACCACGGGCTCATATGAACCAAGTGCGGAGAGGTTTTGCAGCAATATTTCGCGGGCTTCGGGCGTATGGTGTAAGGTAGCATTATTCCATTCATAAGTTGCACCAACTCGAAAACGCCCCTTTCCGTAGGGCAAAACAAAGCATTTGCGATTCAATGACTCTGCGTCCGACAACAAAGCGCTTTCAATTAACAGTGTTTGACCTTTGGTTTGTTGCAGAGGCAAGTAGGCAAAGGTTGGCTCCTCTTTTTGCTGATATCCCATGCAGAAAATCACGTAGTCGTATGTTATTCCATCATATTTGCGGGTTGCGGGGTCCCAAGCTTTAGCTTCGAATGGCTTTTGCAATAAGTTGCCCTGTGCAGCAAAATACGCCAGATGCTCCTTCACCCAATTGGCAGCGTCGATCCAAAAAGCATTGCGCACTCGGCCACTTCCGAAGAGATTGATTGCCGCTTGATTTTCGAGGTCTGCTGGGCTTAACTTTTCCAAATAATTCTGATACGCTTCTTGACTGGCCTTTTGCTGCCAACTATCGCGTTCTTCGGCGCTTGAAAAAAAACGGCGGATCACAATCGGATGGTAAAATTTGGTCTGCAGTTGCTGCTCTATATCTCTATAAAATGCTTGGGCTTCGGGTAAAAATTCGTCCAGGCGCCAAGATTTATTCATGCGTCGAAACACCATAGGATTGACCATGCCGGCGGCGATGGCACTCGAATGATTGCTGCCTTGATCTAAAATTTGAACATTGATTCCGCTAGAAAGCAGGCGATGCGCCAAACAAGTTCCCGCTAAACCGGCGCCAATAATAAGTGCGTTTTTTGCCATTTGTTATTTCGTAAAAGCGAAGCTAAGCAAACTAATTTGAACTTGCGGATCCGCCGCTTTAATTGCATTTGCTAAAGACTCCAGTGTTGCTCCGGTCGTAATGACATCATCGACGATTAATATATGTTGGAATTGTCCTGTTTGGGCCGTTG
>JBIPLY010000503.1:0-2966 GCA_044369385.1 Acetobacteraceae bacterium
CGACAGCTACGCGAAATGGAGCGGCTGCACCACGCTGGTCGACGCCGGCAGCGCCGGCCCGGGCAACATCCACGGCTTCCGCAAGCACGTGATCGAGCCGGCCGAGGTGCGCATCATCCCGTTCCTCAACCTCTCCTTCGCCGGAATTTTCGCGCTGCATTTCGACGTCTATGTCGGTGAATCCTCCGACATCCGCCTGCTCAACAGCCGCGTCTGCCTGCGCGTCGCCCGCGAACAGGCCGACCTGATCTGCGGCATCAAGGTCCGCATCGGCGCCGTCACCTCCGGCGCACTCGGCATCGAACCGATGAAGATGGCACTCGAAGTCGCCCGCGAGCTTGGCCTGCCGCTGATGGGCCATCTCGACGGCCCGCCCCCGCCCCGCGCCGAGGTCATGGCGCTATTGGGCAAGGGCGACATCCTCACCCACTGCTTCCGCCCCTGGCCCAACACCCCCGCCGCGCCCGACGGCGGCGTGGAACCCGACGTGCTCGACGCCCGCGCCCGCGGCGTCATCTTCGACATCGGCCACGGTGCGGGCAGCTTCGGCTTCGCCAGCGCCATGCAGATGGTCAAGAACGGCTTCCTGCCCGACGTCATCAGCAGCGACGTCCACCTGACCTCGATCGGCGGCCCGGCCTACAACATGCTGGTGACGATGACGAAGTTCATGGCGATGGGCGTCAGCCTGACCGAGATCATCCGCGCCAGCACGATCAATCCGGCGCGCGCGGTGCGGCTGGAGGATCGCGGCACGCTGGCGCCGGGGATGCTGGGGGATGCGACGGTTCTGGACATTGAGACCGGCGACTTCGCGCTGAAGGATGCGCTCGGCGAGACCTTGCAGACCCGCCAGCATCTCGCCTGCCGCGGCATCGTGCTGGGGGGGAAGTGGTGGCATGATGGGGGTTGAGGCTTCTATCGGCGCGCGAGTCTTGTTAGACTGACGCATGACTGACACCCAGCGCCTTACCGTGACGCTTCCCCGTGCCCAGGTCGAGCGGTTGCGCCGGTCGGTCGCGTTGGGCGCATTTGCCTCGGTCTCCGACGCCGTCGCAGCGGCCGTGGCGCAGGCCGATGCCGGCGCGGCAACCGATGCCGCCACGCTGCGCCGATTGGTTGACGAGGGGCTGGCCAGTGGCCCGCCGCTGGATGCCGACCAGGTTTTTGCTGCCCTGCGCGCTAGAGCGGAAGCCGTGCTGATAGACGCACGGCCTCCGCTCTAGATCTTTGTTCAAGAACGCAAATCTTCCGACCGGATGATTCCATCCGGTCGAATATTGCTCTAGGATCGCCGCGCCAACCGCCGCCGAATGACCCGGCTGGTCATCACCCCCAGCGCGGCCGCCGACCTCGACGACATCTTCCACTACATCACGAACGAACGGCCACAGGCGGCGATCGACCTGCTGGATCGACTGGAAGCGGCGTCACGCCTGATCGCCGGGCGCCCAGGGCTCGGCCGTGCCCGCCCGGAGCTTGGCCTTGGCCTGCGTTCGCACGCGGTCGGCACTTATCTGATCCTCTATCGGGCCGAACCCGGCCGGGTGCTCATCGTCCGCTAGCATCACGGTGCCCGCCGGCTCGACCCGCAGGAGTGATGCTTAGCCGCGCGGCACCGCCCCGATCTCCGCCAGCCGCCGCGCCTGCCGGTCCAGCAGGAACTCCACCTCGGCAATCTCCCGCGCCGAGATCGCCGCCACCGGCCGGCGTTGCGCCGGCGAGGCGATGGCATGGCGTCGGTGGAGGATGTATTTGCGCACCGCCAGCCCCGGCCCCGGCTGCTGTTCGTAGCGCGCCAGCGGCAGATAGGCGTCGAAGATGTCGCTGGCCCGCGCTTCGTCGCCGGCCTTGTGCGCGGCATGGACGCCGGCCATCATTTCCGGAAAGGCGAAGCCGGTCATGGCGCCATCCGCGCCGCGGCGCAGTTCCTCGGGCAGGAACACGCCGCCATTGCCGACCAGGATCGAGATGCGGCGTATGTCCTTTGCCTCGCGCAGCGCGGTGATCTTGGCCAGGCCGGGCCAGTCCTCGTGCTTCAGCATCACGCAGGACGGGTCGGCCTCCACCACCCGGCGGATCACGCCCGGCGCGATGAACACGCCGGTCGATTGCGGAAAATCCTGCAGCACCCAGGGGATGCCGCCCAGCGTCTCCGCCACCTGGCCGCAATAGCGGAACACGGCGTCATCGGTGCGCAGCGCCCCGCCCGGGGCCACCATCACGCCGGCCGCCCCGCCATCCATCACCGCGCGCGCCAGCTCGCCCATCGCCGCGAAGCCGGGGCTGGAGGCACCGACCACCACCGGCACCCGGCCGGCCACGCGCGCGACCACATGGCGGGCGAAGCCGACGGACTCGGCCACCGAGAGCTTCGGCGCCTCCCCCATCATGCCGAGGATGGTCAGCCCGGTGGCGCCGCGCTCCAGGTAGAATTCGACCATGCGGTCGGCGCTGGGCAGATCGATCGCGCCCGTCTCGGTGAACGGCGTCACCGCGATGATGTAGACGCCGGAAGCGGTCTCATCGAGCAACGCCATCGCCGGTGCTCAGTATTGCTTGTGGCTGCCGTCGCACAGCGGCGACTTGGCGGTGCCCTTGCAGGCGCAGAACCAGGCATCGCCGGTCTTCTCGGCGGTGTATTTCATCGGCGAGAAGCTGCTGCCCTTGTGCGAGCCGTCGCAGAACGGCTGCTTGGACGACTTGCCGCAGGAGCACCACCAGTAATCCTTGCCGGCTTCCACGGCGATCTTGATCGGGGCTTTTCCGGCGACGACGGGCTGGTCGGACATGCTGGCACTCCTGCTTGCGGCCCCGTGGGGCGATGCGGCAGTCTAGAGCATGATCCGCCCGTGCCGCCAACCGGCTTGGCACCTGCCGCCGTCGCGCGCAATATCCGGCGATGCGCCCGATCCTTGCCGCCCTGCTGATCCCGCTGGCCGCCTGCGCCGCCGAGACGCCGCCGC
>JBIPLY010000135.1:0-9493 GCA_044369385.1 Acetobacteraceae bacterium
GGCATGGCGAGCGCGGCGGCGCCAGCACTGGCGGCACCCAAAGCCGCGGAAGTCAGGTATTTGCGACGATTGAGCACCTTTTCGTCGGCGGACACTTCGGCAGCAGTATCGATTCCAGGCTTCTTCTCGGACATCAGACCCCCCTGTTGAATTTTTATTTCCCTTTAAAATTGCTGCAAGACGCAGCGTCCTGTCAACGGGGATTCGTCCCGATCACCCGCCCGCCGGCGCCCGCCCGCGACGTTGACTTCCCGCGCCCGCCGCGCCACCACCCTGCGAACGCCCGAGGACGCTTCGATGCCCGCAAACCGCACCGCCCTGCGCGATTTCCTTGCCGCCCAGGAAGCCGCCGAAACCCAGTTCCTCGCCGCCCTGGTGCGCGAACCCTCGGACAACCCGCCCGGCGATTGCGCCCGCCACGCCGAGGTCACCGCCAGGCTCCTCGAAGCCCTCGGCTTCACCGTCGAACGCCACAAGGTCCCCACCGAGCTCGCCCGCCAGCACGGCATGATTTCGGCCACCAACCTCATCATCCGCCACCGCTACGGCCCAGGCCCCACCATCGCCCTGAACGCCCATGGCGACGTCGTGCCCCCCGGCACCGGCTGGACCACCGATCCCTACGGCGCGGAAATCCGTGACGGCTGGATGTATGGCCGCGGCGCCGCCGTCTCCAAATCCGACATCGCCACCTACGCCTTCGCCATGCGCGCCCTTGCAGAATCCGGCCTCTCCGCCGGAACGCTCGAACTCCACGTCACCTATGACGAGGAAACCGGCGGCGAGATCGGCCCGCAATACCTGCTGCAACAGGGCCTCAGCAAACCCGACCTCGCGCTGGGCGCCGGCTTCTCCTACCAGGTCGTCGAGGCCCATAATGGCTGCCTGCACCTGGAGATCACCGTCACCGGCCGCTCCGCCCACGCCGCCAAGCCCTACACCGGCATCGACGCCCTCGAAGCCGCCACCCACATCCTCTCCACCCTCTACGCCTGGCGCACCGACCTCGCCCACCGGACCTCGAAAGTCCCCGGCATCGGCGCCCCCCAGCTCACCGTCGGCCTGATCCAGGGCGGCATCAACACCAACGTCGTGCCGGACTCCGTCACCATCCGCCTCGACCGCCGCATCACCCCCGATGAGGCCCCCGCCGACGTCGAAGCCGAACTCCGCGCCATTATCGCCGGCGCCGCCACCGCCTTCCCCCGCGCCGGCTTGACCGTCAAGCGCATCCTCCTCGCCACCCCGCTCACCCCCACCCAAGCCGCCGCCCGCCTCACCGCCCTGCTGTGCCAACACGCCAGCGCAGAACTCGGCGAGCCCATCACCGCCGGCGGCGTGCCCCTCTACACCGATGCCCGACATTACGCCGCCGCCGGCATTCCCATCGTGCTCTACGGCGCCGGCCCGCGCAGCATCGAGGAAGCCAACGCCCACCGCGCCGACGAACGCGTCCGCCCGTCGGACCTGCACGCCGCCACCCGCGTCGTCGCCCTGGCGCTGGCCGACCTGCTGGAGGGCTGATCGCGCCCTTGATCTGGGTCAATGGCGGGCGGCGGCGCCGGGCGCAGCCTGGACGTAACAGAAATGTCATGAGGCCGAACGATGGCGCGCAAGCAGACAGTCAAACGCGGTCCCCGAACCCCGCCTTCCGTCACGAACGGATCGGCGGCGGCCGTGCCGGCGCTGTCCGCCAACCCGCCCGCGGCGGATCCCGCCCCCGAAGCCGCCCCCGAAGCCGGCCCCGCTCCGGCGCCCGCCCCAACTGAGCCCGCGCCCGAGGTCGACCCCGCCGCCGCCCTGCACCGCATCGCCGCGATGAAGCAGGACCCGGCGGCGATCCACCGCCTGTTCGAGACCGGCGAGTATCCATATGCGTCGCGGATGCGCGCGGTCGCCTATGAGAAGCACATGCTCGACCTGCAACGCGAGCTGCTCAAGGCCCAGCGCTGGATCGAGGACGCCGGCGAGCGCATCGTGGTGCTGTTCGAGGGCCGCGACGCCGCCGGCAAGGGCGGCACCATCAAGCGCTACATGGAACACATGAACCCGCGCACCGCGCGCGTGGTGGCGCTGCAGAAGCCGTCGGACCGCGAGCGCAGCCAGTGGTTCTTCCAGCGCTACATCGCCCACCTGCCCGCCGGCGGCGAGGTCGTGCTGTTCGACCGCTCCTGGTACAACCGCGCCGGCGTCGAACGGGTGATGGGCTTCTGCACCCCGCACGAATACCTGGAGTTCATGCGCCAGTGCCCGGAGTTCGAGCGCATGATCACCCGCTCCGGCATCCGCCTGTTCAAGTTCTGGTTCTCCGTCAGCCGCGACGAACAGCGCGCCCGGTTCGAGGCGCGCGAGACCGACGCCCTGAAGCAGTGGAAGCTCTCGCCGATCGACCGCGCCTCACTGGACAAGTGGGACGCCTATACCGAGGCGAAGGAGGCGATGTTCTTCTACACCGACACCGCCGATGCGCCCTGGACCATCATCAAGTCCGACGACAAGCGCCGCGCGCGGCTGAACAGCCTGCAGTTCTTCCTCTCCAGCCTGGATTACCCGAACAAGGACCGCGCCATCGTCTCCGGCCCCGATCCGCTGATCGTTGGCAGCTCGGCCCATGTGCTCACCACGGCCGGGATCATCGGCAAGACGGTGCATCCGGCGCTGAAGCGCGGCCCGGGCGGATAGACCCCCCCTGAATTGACTTCCATCGGCGCGGTGGCCACATCCCCGGCAGGCAAGACACCAAAGGGGCCGCCATGACCGAAACCATCCGCGTGCTGGGCATTTCCGGCAGCCTGCGCCGCGACAGCTGGAACACCCTGCTGCTGCGCGCGGCGCAAAAGCTTGCCCCCGCCGGCATGACCATCGAGATCGCCAGCATCCGCGAGCTGCCGTTCTACGACGGTGACCTCGAGGCCGCCGGCATGCCCGAGGCCGTCGCCGCCTTCCGCGCGCAGATCAAGGCCGCCGACGCGCTGCTGATCGCCAGCCCTGAATACAACGCTTCGGTCTCCGGCGTGCTGAAAAACGCGATCGACTGGGCCAGCCGCCCGCCGGCACAGCCGCTGGACGGCAAGCCGATCGCCGTCTTCGGCACCTCCCCGGGCGCCACCGGCACGATCCGCGGCCAGCAGCACCTGCGCCAGATCCTGGCCAATGTGAACGGCCTGGTGCTGGTCCAGCCGGTCGTCGCCGTCGGCAACGCCGCCCAGCGCCTGGATGCGGAGGCCAACATCACCGACGAAGCCACGCGCAAGTTCGTCGAGACCATGCTGGCCAAGCTCGCCGACTGGACGCGCCGGCTGAAGTAGCCCGCCCAAGGCACCCCTGGCCGCGGCGGCATTGTCACGGTGCCGTCGCCGCGCGGTAAAGCGGCTGACGCGGTTCGGATGCTTCAGGGAAGCCTTCCAAACGGAGGTTCCCCATGCTGCGCCCGAGTCCGTTCGCCCTCGCCCTGTTGCTGCTCTCTGCCGCCCCGGCCGCCGCCGACCAGACCTTCCCGGCGACACTGGCCGGCCACGCCATGCTCCCGGCCGCCACCTTCATCCCGGCACCCGACGACGCGCCGGCGGAACTGAAGATGTCCGGCAAGTTCACCACCGGCCAGCGCGTCGAGGCCGCCGGCACCGTGATGGGCCGCTCCGCCGGCCGCCCCACCGGCCTGTCCGTGCCCTTCCCCGGCCAGCCGGTGCAGGGCCATTCCGGCATCCAGCGCATGCCGGACGGCAGCTTCTGGGTGCTGATCGACAATGGCTTCGGCTCCAAGGCCAACTCGCCCGATGCCATGCTGTTCCTGAACCGCTACGGCATCGACTGGACCACCGGCGCGATCACCCGCCAGCAGACCATCTTCCTGCACGATCCCGACAAGAAGGTGCCGTTCCGCATCGTCCACGAAGGCACCGGCAAGCGCTACCTGACCGGCTCGGACTTCGATCTCGAAGGCTTCCAGATCATCGGCAACACGATCTGGATCGGCGAGGAGTTCGGCCCCTTCGTCATCAAGGCCGACCTGTCCGGCCGCATCCTGGCGGTGTTCGAAACCCAGGCCGACGGCAAGCCGGTGCGCTCGCCCGACCACCCCGCCCTCGTCGCCCCCGCGGCGCCGAACATGACGATGGCCTTCAACCTGCGCCGCTCCAAGGGCTTCGAGGGCTTCGCCGCCAGCAAGGACGGCCGCTTCCTCTACGGCATGCTCGAAGGCCCGCTGTGGGATGCCGACGCCAAGGATTGGGAGAAGCACGAAGGCCGCGAATACCTGCGCATCCTTGAATTCGATGTCGCCGCCGAGAAATGGACCGGCCGCCACTGGAAGTATGTGCTGGAGGCCAACGGCCTGGCGATCGGCGACTTCAACATGATCGACGCCACCACCGCCCTGGTGATCGAGCGCGACAACGGCGAAGGCACCCAAGACCGCGCCTGCCCCGCCGGCCAGCGCGCCGAAACCTGCTTCCACGACCTGGCCAAGTTCAAGCGCGTCTACAAGATCGAGATGAACGAGGCCAATGTCGGCCGGCCGATCCGCAAGATCGGCCATATCGACCTGATGAAGATCGCCGATCCGAAGAAGCTGGCCCGCAAGCCGCTGAACGACGGGGTGCTGACCTTCCCGTTCTTCACCATCGAGAACGTCGATGTGGTCGATGCCACCCACATCATCGTCGGCAACGACAACAACCTGCCGTTCTCCTCCTCGCGCGATCCGAACAAGGCCGACGACAACGAGTTCATCCTGCTCGAAGTCGGTGATTTCCTGAAGGCGCGCTGAGCCGCTTCCCTTCCGCCCCTCCCGGTGCCAGCCTGCGGCACCGGGAGGGATCACCATGCTCGACATCACCGAACGCCGCAGCTTCGCCGGGGGCACCGCCTTCGGCGAGGCCGGCGCCTACGAGGTCCTGAAGGGCCGCTTCCACGGCGCCGTCGACCCCGCCGCCCCCGGCCAGGCTGCGATCACCGACATCGCGTTCGCCCCCACCGACGCCCAGGGCCGGGTGCGATTCACCGCCGACGTCTTCATCCTAAAGCCCGCCGACCTGGCCCGAGGCAACCGCCGCCTGTTCTTCGACTGGGGCAACCGCGGCAACATGCGCGCGCTGCAATTCTTCAACGACGCCCCGCACAGCAACAATCCCAGCACCGCCGCCCATGCCGGCAACGGGTTTCTCCTCCGTCGCGGCTACAGCATCGTCTTCGGCGCCTGGCAGGGCGACCTCCTCCCCGGCGACGGCCGCATGCTGCTCGACCTTCCCGTCGCCCACGAAAACGGCGCCCCCGTCCGCGGCCGCGTCCGCACCGAGATCATCGGCCGCCCGAACTGCGACACCATGCCGCTCTCCGGCTGGCCCTCCACCCGCAGCCACCCCGCCGTCTCGCTCGACACCTCCAAGGCCACGCTCACCCGCCGCCGCTACCCCTCCAGCGCCCCCGAAACCCTGCACCCCGCCGCCTGGCACTTCGCCCGCACCCAGGGCGGCACGGGTCAGGACGGGCAGGGCGCCGAACGCGCCATCGTGCCCTGCCGCGAGAGCATCCACCTCCCCGGCGGCTTCCAGCCCGGCTGGATCTACGAGCTGATCTACGACGCCGAAGCTCCCCTGGTCCTCGGCCTCGGCCACGCCGCGGTGCGCGACCTGGTGTCCTTCCTGCGCCACGCCCCCGATACCCCGCTGCCGGGCCTGGAGCACGCCTATGGCTGGGGCCGCTCGCAGACCGGCCGCGCCATCCGCGACTTCATCCACCACGGCTTCAACGAAGACCAGTCCGGCCGCCGCGTGTTCGACGGCCTGCTGCCCCACGTCGCCGGCGCCGGAAGGCTGGACACCACCCGCTTCGCCAACCTGACCGACGCCGCCGGCCAGCAATACGAAGTCGCCCTCAAGCCCGCCGACGCCTTCCCCTTCGCCTATGCCGCGTCCACCGACCACATCACCGGCCGCACCGACGCCATCCTGAAGCGCCCGCAAACCGACCCGCTGGTGATCCACACCCAGACCAGCACCGAATACTGGCAGCGCCGCGGCAGCCTGGTGCACACCGACACCCGCGGCCGCGACCTGCCGATCCCCGAAGGCGTGCGCATCTTCCATTGGGCCGGCAGCCAGCACAACGCCGACCCACTGCTGGGCGCCCCCGCGATCTACGGCAAGGCGGGCGGCATCTGCCAGAACCGCCTGAACAACGTCGCCACCTCCGCCCTGTTCCGCGCCATGCTGGACGCCATGGACCGCTGGGCCACCCACGGCACGCCGCCGCCGGACAGCCGCATCCCGACGATCGCCGACGGCACCCTGGTCACCATGGACGCCTGGCGCGCCCAGTTCCCCGCCATCCCCGCCACTTCCATCCCGCGCGAACCCGCCGCCCTGCCGGCGATCGACTGGGGCCAGGACGCCGAGCGCGGCATCCTGCGCCAGCCGCCCCGCCCCGACCCCTCGCAGCATTACACCGTCCTGGTCCCCGCCGTGGACCGCGACGGCAACGAGGTCGCCGGCGTGCGCCCGCCGATGGTCGCCGCCCCCCTGGCCACCTACACCGGCTGGAACCTGCGCGCCCACGGCCACGGCTTTGGGGCCATGCACGAGTTCAGCGGCAGCACCATCCCGTTTGCCGACAGCGCCGAGGAACGCGCCATGACCGGCGACCCCCGCCCGGCGGTGGCCGAGCGCTATCCGGACTCCGACGCCTATGTCGCCGCCATCGCCGCCGCCGCCGCAACACTCTGCCACGCCGGGCTGTTGCTGGCCGAGGACGTGCCGCGCGCCGAGGCGGCCGCCGCGCGGTGGCATGCGCCGCGGCATGAGGTGAAGTTGCGGTAAGGAAGAAAGATGTTCTTTTTTGAAAAAAAGAACCAAAAAACTTTCCCCACTTGGCATCCGGCCTCCCAGGGGGAGAGCGGGCGCCAATGGATGAAGCTTTTTTGCTTCTTTTTGTGAACAAAAAGAAGACTCTTGCCTTCCTTCCTTGATCCGCGCCAATAACCCCCGAAACTCAAAGGGACGCCCATGACCCAGCTCACCCGCCGCGCCGCTTTGTCCGCCGCCGCCGTGCTCGCCGCCCCCGCGGTGCTGCGCGCCCAGGCCGCGCCCCTGAAGATCGGCCTCGTCACCACCCTGTCCGGCCCCGGCGGCTACACCGGCGCGGATGTCCGCGACGGCTTCCTGCTGGCGCTGGACGCCAACCGCCTGGGCGGCACGGCGGTGCAGGTGCTGGTGGAGGATGACGGGCTGAAGCCGGCCCAGGGCAAGCAGATCGTCGACCGTTTCCTCAAGACCGAGAAGATCAAGCTGTTCACCGGCGTCATGTTCAGCAACGTGCTGGAGGCGATCGCGCCGGATGTGCTGGACGAGGGCGGCATCTATGTCAGCCCCAATGCCGGCCCGTCCTCGCTGGCCGGAAAGGGCTGCCACCGCAACTACTTCGTCGTCTCCTGGCAGAACGACACGCTGCACGAGAGCGCGGGCGAGAACGCCAACCGCCTGGGCCACAAGAAGGCCTTCGTGCTGGCCCCGAACTACCCGGCCGGGCGCGACGCCATCACCGGCTTCAAGCGCTTCTTCAAGGGCCAGATCGCCGGCGAGATCTACACCCGCCTCGACCAGACCGACTACGCCGCCGAGATGGCGCAGATCCGCGCGGCCAATCCGGACATGGTGTTCCAGTTCCACCCCGGCGGGCTCGGCATCGCCTTCATCCGCCAGTACCAGTCCGCCGGATTGGGCGGCAAGATCCCCATGGTCGTCTCCTCGCCGTCGCTGGACAGCACCACGCTGAATGCCGTGGGCGACGCCGCGCTGGGCATGGAGGTCTCCGCGCAGTGGAACAGCGACTTCGACAACCCGGTGTCGAAGAAGTTCGTCGCCGATTTCCAGGCCAAGTACAGCCGCATGCCGACCTATTACGCCAGCCAGGCCTTCGACACGGCGCTGGCCATCGCCGCCGCCCTGAAGGGCACCGGCGGCCGCGTCGACGACACCGAGGCCTTCCGCCGCGAAATGCTGAAGGCGAATTTCCAGGCCACCCGCGGCAAGTTCCGCTTCGGCCCGAACCAGCACCCGATCCAGGACTGGTACGCCATCCGCCCGGAACGCGGCGCCGACGGCAAGCTGTTCCTCAAGACCCAGGGCCTGGTGCTGCCCGATCGCGGGGATGCCTATGCGGAGCAGTGCAAGATCTAAGAAAGCGCTTCTTTTTTGAAAAAAAGAAGCAAAAAACTTTTCCCCACTTGCACCCGTCTCCTCCGGGAGAGACGGGTGCCAGCGGGTAAAGTTTTTTTACTTCTTTTTGTTCACAAAAAGAAGATTCTTCCTTGATGACCCTCCTCCTCGAACAGCTCCTGAACGGCCTCCAGTTCGGCGTCATGCTGTTCCTGATGGCTGCCGGCCTGACCCTGGTCTTCGGCATCATGGGCCTGATCAACCTTGCCCACGGCTCGCTGTTCATGATCGGCGCCTATGCCGCTTCCTGGGCGGGCCAGGCCACCGGCTCCTTCCTGCTCGGCCTCCTCGCCGGGCTGGCAGCGGCGGCGGCAGCCGGCGTGGTGCTGGAACTGGCGATCCTGCGCCGCCTCTATGCCCGCGAGCACCTGGACCAGGTGCTGGCCACCTTCGGCGTCATCCTGTTCACCAACGAGGCGGTGGCGATGCTCTTCGGCCGCCAGCCGCTGATGGCCGGTCCCCCGCCCTGGCTGGCCGGGTCCGTCGAGATCGTGCCCGGCGTGCCCTATCCGCTGTACCGGCTGGCGATCATCGCCGTCGGGCTGGCCGTGGCGCTCGGGCTGTACTTGCTGATCGCCCACACCCGCATCGGCATGCTGGTGCGCGCCGGCGCCACGCATCGCGAGCTGGTGGGCGCACTCGGCGTGCGCATCGGGCTGCTGTTCACCGCGGTCTTCGGCCTGGGCGCATTGCTGGCCGGGCTGGCCGGCGCGCTCACCGGCCCGCTGCTGGCCGTGCAGGTGGGGATGGGCGAGCGCATCCTGATCACCACTTTCGTCGTCATCGTCATCGGCGGGCTGGGCTCGGTGCGCGGCGCACTGGCCGGCGCGATGCTGGTCGGCATGGTCGATACGCTGACCCGCGCCTATCTGCCCGGCGCCCTGCGCGCGGTGCTGGACGCCAGCAGCGCGGACGCGCTGGGCGCCGGCCTGTCCTCGATGGCGGTGTTCATCCTGATGGCCGCGGTGCTGCTGTGGCGCCCGCGCGGACTGTTTCCGGCCCATGGCTGAGTCCCGCCGGCAGGTCGCCGTGCTCTTGCTGGCGCTGGCCGGGATGCTGGCGCTGCCGACGATCGCATCCGCCGTGGGCCGGCCCGACCTGATCACCCTCGGCAGCCAGGCCTGCGTGATGGCGATCGCCGCGGCCTCGCTCGATCTGCTGATGGGCCGCACCGGCCTGCCCAGCTTCGGCCACGCTGCCTGGTTCGGCCTGGGGGCCTACACCGTGGGCATCCTCGCCTTCCACGCCCCGGATCTCGGAACCTGGGCAGTGCAGGCCTG
>JBIPLY010000583.1:0-9492 GCA_044369385.1 Acetobacteraceae bacterium
GGGTTTTTACGGGAAACTGCAAAGAGACTCTCCAGATCCGCGTCGAGGACTTGATTGGGAGCAACCTTTTGGTTCGTCACCAGCCTCGCGTAAACCGAGACCGAACCCTCCGATTTAAACTCACCGAACAAGGAAAAGCCATCACCAACGCTGAATCGCTCGATCGGGCGTTCCGCAAGGCTCGCGGAGAGGGGTCTTTGTGGGGGAACGCATCATGAACACGATCGCAAACATCCCGCTAGACAAAGCCGATGCCCTGCTTAATTGGGCGATAACAAACGTCACCGCCCCGGAATTGCTGGGCGATACACCTACCGGGCGTTTTGCTCGGTGGTACGGGCTTGGTGTTGACACGTCCTCCGGGCTCGCTGACTGGAAAGGCTGGAAGCCCTACGAAGCGGAGCCGATCACTGATGGACTGAAGCGGTTAGCCGCTGCGATCGATCCCGGCATGACGTTCAATAGCGTCCTGGTGTACCGCTACCCGCCTGGGGTTGGGATCGGTCGGCATGTGGATAAGCCGATTTACGAGGGAGAGGTAACGCTTCTAAACCTCTGCAAAAGTTCCGCTCCTCGCGAGCTGGGATTGTTTGAGGCGATGGCGTTAGAACCCGACTCGATCGGCTTCCTCTACGGGGTGCAGCGATCACCAATCCCGCTGTATCACGGCGAAGCCATCCGTTTTAACTCAAAGGTTGAGCATGGCGTTCAGCCCACCCCCGCCCAGATGGAGCGGGTTTCGATTCAGTTTCGTGTTGTAGGTGATGTGTGATGAGTGAGCAAGCAAAAGAACTCTGGGAATCGTTCTTGGATGACATGTTTGAGCCTGGTATTGAGGCATTCCACGAGTCCGTCTACGAAGATGGGAAAGTTGCACATCTGATCCTGTTCGCTTGGATGCTTGGCTATCAGGAATCAGCAGAGCTGACCTCTGAATCTCAAAACGAGATCGAAGGTCAACTAAGCCTCTACATCGCCGAGCGCAAGGCGGAAGCGGAGAGCGAGTCATGACGACAAAATACAAAATCTCAACCCTGGAAAGCCGTTTCGAGCGTGCTTGGTCTCGTCACTGCCCCGATGTTCCGCTGGGTCGTCAGTACCGGTTTCACCCCAAGCGAATGTGGCGATTCGACTATGTAGCCCCGGAGCCCGTTCAAATCGCGATCGAGATCCAAGGCGGGATCTATAACCAGGGGGCCCACACCCGCGCATCGGGGCAGAAGCGCGACATGGAGAAAAATAACGCAGCCGTTGCCCTCGGTTGGCGAATCTTCTACCTCCATACGTCCAACGTTTCCAGTCGTAGCGATCTACGGCAAATCGCGGACGCCATCATTCAATCAATGGCTGGATGTGCATCATGATCCTCTCATTTGGTTGGACGCATCACCTGCTACCACCCCACGGGCGCAAATGCGAAACGCGGCGTAAAGCTGACCTGCCCGTTGAGGGGCAATTGTCAATTTTTAATTTATTAGAGGGATGAGATGGACGCATTTACAGACATGCTCGAAAAACTCGCGGCAGAGTGCGATCAAATCAAAGATCCTTACGTCATCATCAAAGATTCCGTCGAAATAACACCTCAACGAGTCGCGATGGATTACTACCCAGGAGAGGCTATTCGCATGAATATGCTTCATGCGCGGGGTAGTGGCACAGGTAAGCAAAAAAAACACGTCAACCCATGCCGTGTGTGACCGATCTCTCAATATGGGGCGATCTACTCGCGATAAGGGAGATCTCGTTTGCGGGAAGAAGATCAAGGCATTTCTCCAGGGAGATATTTCAAGCTCCCCGCCTGGGTCGGTGACGTGTCCTGAGTGCTTGGATCGAATCGCTAAGTATGGGCTGAGTGAGTCAATCCGGCATGGTCGGTTTGGAGCGTGGGAGAAATGAAAATCGCCACCGTCTGCACCGGCATCGGTAGTCCCGACCTCGCCGCCGATCGCCTTGGTTGGGAACACGTATTTATGAGCGAAATCGACCCCCACGCCAGTACCGTATTGGCTCACCGATTCCCCGGTGTTCCGAATTTGGGGGATATGACCAAAATTAATGGAGCGAAATATCGTGGGTCAGTTGACGTTATTTGCGGGGGCACTCCATGCCAAGGGTTCTCCATCGCCGGAAAGCGAGGCGGGCTGGACGACCCGCGTTCTGGATTGGCAATCAAATTTGTTGAGCTTCTGGCGGAAATTCGCCCCACCTGGTTCGTCTGGGAAAATGTCCCCGGAGTTTTCTCAAGCGAAGGCGGACGCGACTTTGCAAGCTTTCTGGGATGCGTCAGCGGACGGCGAATCGATGTCCCTAGCCGAGGCTGGAAAAATAGCGGAATCATCGAAGGCATCTCCAGTGCCTACTCTGTCGCATGGCGAACTCTTGACGCTCAATACTTCGGAGTTCCGCAACGACGCCGCCGCGTGTTTGTTGTCGGACATCTTGGAGACTGGCGACCACCTGCTGCCGTACTCTTTGAGCGCGAAAGCCTGTCTTGGCATAATCCGCCGCGCCGCCGCACGGAACAAGCCCATCATGCCGGAGCTATTGGCCGCGCTGCTCTACCAATCCACGATAAAGCCACTCGATATCAAGGCGGAGGCGATACCCGAAACGGGGACGGATCTGGAAACGGCTTAGGGATCGGCAAGGTTGGCGATCCGTCTCCTACGCTCACGAGCGGCGATCGTCATGCGGTGTTCCAGCAAAACACCCGTGATGAAGTTCGATGGATTGGCGGTGATGGTCGAATCGCGGGCGCATTGACTGCGGAGCCTGGAATGAAGCAGCAAAACTACGTCGTGGCGTTCTCCTCTAAAGACTACGGCGCGGACGCCACGATCGACCTATCGCCAACGCTGCGATCGGGCGAGTTCGATAAGAGCTGGGCGAATGGCGGCGCACCTCCCGCGATTGCGTTTATGGCGAATGATTTTGGCTCGGATCTTGGGACTGAGGTTAGCCCTACGCTTCGATCTGGGTCGAATGGTGGGGTCTATCCCGCCATTCACAAAGGCTCTACCGTCCGCCGCCTAACCCCGATCAAGTGCGAACGCCTCCAAGGTTTTCCCGCAAACTGGACGCAAGTTCAGCACAAAGGAAAACCGATGGCGGACGGGCCACGGTACAAAATGTGCGGCAACTCGATCGCCGTGCCGGTGATCAAATGGATTTTCAAACGAATACAGGAGGTTCGCTAACATGCAAAACACCAACATCCAAACCCTAGCCGCAAAGGTTCTCGCAACAGCGAACGAACTAAAAGCGCTGGGTCGTTGGCCGCTCTCTGGTTCCGACTACCTCTGGGATGAGATCGAGCGACGCTACAACCAGGAATGCCTGACACTTTTGGACGCCCTCAGAACCGAGGCTAAATCCCCCAAGGCAGAACACCTCAGCGTCATCGTCGGTAGCGAAGTCCTGACATGCGAAGTTCCTCCACGCCCCGACAAGATCTACCCGGCGTGGGTTTACATCCGACTCTCACGACTCGCCTAAAGCGCAGCCGCAACCCGGTGATCAAACTCATTGATCACCAGGTCGGCCACCTCCCGTGAGTTTGTCGCGTTCGACGAGACCGAGATATTACCCACATTGACGGAGCTTGACTTGCTGTTGTTGGTTGTTGCACCCACAGCAGCAGCCGTCGCCCCCGCCGCTGTCGCCGTATCAACCTTGCCGCCCGCGACCACCGCGCCAACCTTCGCCGCGTCCACCGCCGCCGTCCCCATAGTCGTCCCCGCCGCAGCCGCGTTCGTCGCGTTGTTGCGGCTTTCTTTTGTCCCAACCATGCCGCCGCCACCACCAAGCGGGTTGAAGTTCATCACCGCCGATCGAAGCTTGCCAAACATTTCGCCCAGCATCGTTACGAAGCCCCGGAAGCCTTCCACCATCGGCGCGAACGTGTCGGAGACGATCGCCCATAACTCAGCCGTCCCCCGCGCCGCCTGCTCAAAGATCGTGCTAAATCCCGACAGCAGCGACCCGAACAACTCCGAAACAACAGCACCAACCGCACCCATCATCGACACGATCACCCCCCAAACCGCCTGCACCAAGCCAACGATTCCGCCGCCAATCCAGCCAAGAAAGCCCATCACCGGCTGGATCACAAAACCCGAAATTGCACCCCAAACCGCCTGAAACACAAACGACAGCATCCCGCCGACGAACTGTACGCCCTGGGTGAAGTACAGATTCAATGTTGAGATCATCATCGTTGCGCCGGAGCCGATCGCCGTCGCGAACGTCGCCAGGACGAAACGCGCCTCATTGAAGTGATTCCCGATCGCCAATCGAATGCCGGTAAAGCTCGCCGCAAAGAAATCGAACAGCGCATCGACCACGACCGCCGCCCGCGTAAAGTGCAGGTTGATCGCCGATCGTAGATTCGTGAACACCGACCCGATCCAGGTGAAGATATCGATCGCGCCGTTGAACACGTCGATCACCGCCTGAGCGATCGGATCGGTGTACGGCGCGATATGCAATGAGTGAAGATCCACCCACCACGCCCGGAGCATCGTGAAGATCAGCCGGATGCCCGCCCCCACGTAAGTCCCGAAGCTGGAAACCGACGACCATAGATCGCTAGCCGTCGTCGCGATCCGCTGCCCCGCCAGCCGGAATCCCGATGATACGAGCGTCATCCAGGATTGAACCACGGCGGCAACCGTAGCGAAGTCCGCTTTTGCCATCTCTAGCACCGCGCCGGTTGATCCAAAGAATTTGCCCACCTTCTCATACACGCTGTAGAGCCCCTCACCAAGCGCAACGCCGAACTGGATAAAAAACCCGACAAGCTTGGCGACTCCAGCGATCGAGATCCCGATCGCCCCAACGACCAATCCGAACGCATCGCCGACCACCTTGCCCCAGGATTTCGCCTTTTCTCCTGATGTTTGAAGCTGCTCACCAAAGATTGCGAACGATATCTCAGCGATCGCTTTCTTGATCGGCTCAAAGGCCGGGGCGAGTTCTTTTAATGGTGCAAGCGCGGCGGTGAATGCCTCGGTTATCGTCGCTTTCATCGCGCCCCACTGAAGCATGAATCCCTCGGCGAATCCATCAAAGAAAGCTTTGATCGGCTTCCAGAACCGGTAGATCGTGTACGCCGCAAAGCCGATCGCCAGCACTGCCGCCAAGATCGGCAAGATTACGGGCAAGAATCCGGCGATCAATGCCGGTAGTGTTGCGAGCGTGGTCGGTAGCGTCGTTAGGAAGAACGTTTTTGTCGCGCCGATGAGTGGGATTATTGCCTGAGTTTTGAGGGTGCGCAGCCCGTACGTGATCTTGGGGATAAGCATCCCAAACGTCGAAACGCCACTGATCCATGCGCCAATCGCCGTCCCCAGCGCACCAAACCCCGCAACCAGACCCATTAGCGCAGCGGCGGCGGCTAGAACCGGCTCGGGGAGGTCTGTTACGAATTGGACAATCTTGGTTTTAATCCCATCAAACGCTTGCATGAAATCCGCGACACCGGCAGATCCCATCTTGATCTTGAGTGCTTCGATCGCGGATTCCAGGGACGCGGCAGCGCCTGCGGTTCCTTCCATGTTTACCCCGGCGATCTCTGTCGTTTTGCCTGCCGCCTCCATTTGTGACTGCATTAGTTCGGCGGCGCTGGCGAAGCCTTCATCTGATAGCAGCATGTTCGCCACCGGCAAGAATTCTTTCCCGAAGATCGTCACCACCTGATCCGCGCTTAATTGCGCTTGACGGAAGAAATCCAGGATTCCTAAAAAGTCCGTTTGCCCGTTCTCATCAACGAAGTTATCAAAGCTGTACCCCATTTCCTCCCACAGCCCCTCAACTTCTTTCGACGCGGCGACACGAGCGGAGGTAATGATCGACTTGAGCGCGGTTCCGGCCTCCTCAGCTTTTGCGACCGGCGACACCGCACCAACCAAAGCGGCGGCGTCACTGAATGACACGCCCGCGTCAGCCGCTACGGGGCCAAGTTTTAAGAACGTTTTGGCGACCTGATCCACATTGAGCGAGGTCGTGTCCGACGCTGTGGCAATTTGATCGGATAGAAACTCAAACGCCTCGCCCGTGGACATAACAGGGTCAAGGTTTGGCTTAAATCCGGCAAAAATATCGGACAAATACAGACCCGCCTCGTCCGCCTTCATCTCGCCCGCCGTGGCAAAGTTCAACACTTTATCGGTGGCTTCGAGAACGTCGGCCACGCCAAAACCATCTGCCGCTAAGTCTTTCATTACGGCAGCGACGCCGGACGCACTGTGCTGCGTTGCCGCCCCCAATTCCAGCGCCTTATCCCGCATGGCTTGTAGTTCGTCATTAGCCGCCCCAGACTTTTGCGCGATCTGAGCAAATACGCCCTCGAATTCACCCGCCAATTGCCCCGCCTCGTCGAGGTAGCCGCCGACAAGCCCTTGGATTTGCCCGCCCATCCCCTGTAGTCGTCCAGCGGCTTCGTCCATCGCCATGAAGCCCAGAGAGTCTTTTTGGTCGATATCTCTCAACCCTTCACTGAATTCCTGAAGTCCACCCGCCAAGCCTTTTGTCGCGTTTTTCGCCTGATCCGCTAACCCTCGAAGGGAGTCACCCAACCCCGCCAGACCTTTTTGCGCGGTATCTGTGATCGCCTCAACAACGAAGCCTAGCTTTGGCAGTGCCATTTCTCAATCGATAATTTAGGGATACACCCATCTTCGGGATCTTGTTATCGAGGTGGGGGCTAGCTCTCTTGAGGTTTCCATGACAGCACCATCACGCAAGTTTTTCCCGACGATCGGGACGGCGCATCCCCACAAATCACGCCAGGGTCAAACCCGTGCGGAGCGGCTGATTGCCCGTGGATACGAGAAGGTCATCGCGGAGGCTTGGGCGTCGGCTCGTGCTGCGTTTAATCAGGCGTTGAACGCCGATCCTGACGAAATCAACCGGGCGTATGCCCATATCGGGGTGAATGCTTGCAATGCGGCGATCGAGGCGCTTAACGATAATCTCGACCCGCGATCGGCGTATTCCGCGATGACGGCTAGTCTGCGTCACCTACTGCCAAAGGGGGCGGACGTGTGATTTTTTCGGGGGGACGACCCGCCAAAAAGCGGTAAAATATAGAAAATCCCGGTCGCATGGGGGCGCTAACGACGCCTGACCATCACCGGGGGTATCTCGCTTCTACGGAGCGAAACACAATATGAATTCTAACAAGTCATTGTCCCACGATCTTTGCGGGGTTGCTGTTTCTCAAAGCTTTGGAGACGGGTACGTTAACGCGACCCAGCTCAGTAAGGCGTATTTTGAGGCGACAGGCAAGCGCCGCCCTTTCCACCGTTACGGGAATCCCCGTAACGGTGGAAAGGGCGGACGGTTCAGGGCGGAAACGACTTGTCTCAGCAAGGAACCTATCTCCATCTCAGATTTCCACGCCGCTGCAAAGCTTATCGGCCAAAACATTAAGACCGCGATGACGCTTGATTAATTGCTTGATCGCTCGAATGTAGTTTATGCCCCGTCGGTTGGCGGGGCTAATCTTTTCCTTATGTTTATTGCGCGACTAGGGGATGGCCTCATCCTTGCCGACGAATACATCCAACGCCGAAATTCCGGCGAGATTAACACTTTCTCCCAACCTCAAGACCCTTTGACCGGCGAGCGAGTGAATGCCGTGACTCAAACAGAAGTGAGTCGAGGGGGAAAGATGCACTTGCGGCGTGCTCACTGGCGGGCGCTCTGTCGAGGTGAGCAATTTGTTTTAGATGACGTTCTCCCTGATTCGGACTATTTTCGCGTTGTAGATGGTGGAGTCGTCCGAAAGAAGGGTGGGGAATCTTGGCAGCATAAGTTATGGAAGGCGACGATCTACGAAAAGCTTTTAAGTCAGGCCCCGGAACGACCAGGACGAGCGGAACTAACATTTGAGTACCCGGTAAAAATGAAGGTTCCTGGATACTCTCAGAAAAAGCGCCGGATATGCGATATCGCGGAGGTTTACAAGAATGGTAACGTTCACTCCTACGAGGTTCAGCTCTCCTCTATATCGCCAAAAGATTTAGAGGAGAGAACAGAGGACTACCTAGAAAATGGCTGCAATGTTGCTTGGTTTTTAGGGGGAAAGGCGGATACACCATTAAATCGAGAATGGCACTATGACTACTTTGGTCAGCACGCAAAAATACTCAACATCAAAGACGAAGCCTGTCCAGAAGTTTCCGTCATCGAAATGTCTTGAGGAAAAGAAAACTCTTTCCATTCACCAGGCAGGAAAAAGCTCTAACCTTTCGATCATTGAATACGGTTGTGAGCCAAGACTTTCGATCAAAGAAGATTCCTCTCCAAAGATGTCTATCTGGCAGACACAGGAAACTCCTTATGATTCCGGCTACTGGACTCTCATAAAAACAGGGACAAGAAAAATCAAAGAACGAGATGATCGCTTGTGGGACTGTTTGGCGTGGGGAGAGCCGCATGAGATCACGAACGGATGCGACATTTCTACGGCTAACCTTCACCTCGCCACCTCTTACGGGGTGGAAGCAAGTCGCGGAATGAAGTGGTTTAACGCTCGGAATCGATGGAAGATCGGCGGAAACAAAGGGGAGTTTAGTGACATCTTTGATGCGTTCAATCGAACCTTGTTGTTGCCGCGCGAGCTATGGCTTGAAGGATTCCCTACTACTGTTTCTGAATTCGTCAACTTTCACGAGTGGGCTAGTGAGGAATTCTGGAGTGACCGGGTGGGAAAATTTGTCTCGGGACTGAATGTGCCTCAGATGCGGGATTTTATTGAAATGCTCCTCCCGCCACCGAAAGACATTCCATCGGGAGGCAAGATCAAGGCTTGGACGTGCCATGTCTATGTTCGACTTTTTGGGACTCAGGTTGAGGACGTTGAGTTGGTGAATGGACACGCTTTCGCTCCGATACGTCCTGTAAATCGACGATAAGATCAACCAGAGCGGAGGCCACCCTCAAGTCCATTAAATGACGCCAAAAGCCCTAGTTAAGCGCCAGCCCCAAGGGGTGCGGAACGGGCCGATCTATCACTCGTCACCCGCCCCCAAGCGTGTTTTATTTTATGCTCACTCACCCTCAATTAATCGCCGCCGGATACCAATATCAACGCGGCAGCCCGAGCCAGGTTAAGCAAGCCCTGAGCCGTGCCGGATACGACACATCCCACATCACCTGGTACGGTCGCGCCGACGGGCAGATCGTCGCCTGGGCGGTCAAGCCTGGAGCGGATCGCGCCATAAGAACCGGCGATGCTTCCGGAGTCGTAGCCTGCGCTGTCGATAACGGCAGCTTCGTTAACATTCACTACGATCGCGGGCTTCCTTCTCCATTTTCTAACGGCTAGTACGATGGAGTCAGAGCGGAGGAGATCCTATCGGGTTTTATTTTGTTTCTTCCACTCAGCCTTATACGATCGAACATCGCAGTTTTGGTGATATCCAACCCGCTCAACCAACCCGCCCCGCCGCATGGGTTCACCGCAGATTGAGCAGCGAGGGAAGC
>JBIPLY010000006.1:0-28227 GCA_044369385.1 Acetobacteraceae bacterium
GAATCGAACCCCTGTATGCAGCTTGGGAAGCTGCCGTTCTACCATTGAACTACACCCGCGCCCGGCTGTCATAGCGCAGACCGGGTTGACGGTGCAATCCAGGCTGAATAGGGTTTGGCCATCCCCGATGGGGTCCTCGTGATTTGTCCGGCCGGATTGCGGCGAGGTGAAACAAGCGCGCTAAAGAGGCCAGCGGGGGACTGCGCGGAATGGGTCCGCGACGGCTCCGCTGCTCCCGTGGCCGGCCCAGATCGAAGGGCCAACACAATGACGACGCACGACCCCCGCCACCGCACCGCGACACTTCTGGTTCAGGGCGGGCTGGAACGCTCCCACCACGGCGAGACCGCCGAGGCGCTCTACCTGACCAGCGGCTTTGTCTATGACAGCGCCGAGCAGGCCGAGGCGACCTTTGCCAACCAGGTGGTCCATTACCAGTATTCCCGCTTCGGCAATCCCACGGTGACGATGCTGGAACGCCGGCTCGCCCTGATCGAGGGGGCGGACGCGTGCCGGGCGACAGCCACCGGGATGGCGGCGGTGCACGCGGCGCTGCTGAGCCATCTGAAGGCCGGCGACCGGGTGGTGGCCAGCCGGGCGCTGTTCGGCTCCTGCCACTGGATCGTCTCCACCCTGCTGCCGCGCTATGGCATCACCACCGAGTTCGTCGATGGCGGCGACATGGAGCAGTGGCGCCGCGCGCTGGGCACGCCGGCGAACCTGGTGCTGCTGGAGAGCCCGTCGAACCCGATGCTGGAGATCGTCGATCTCGCGGCGGTGGCGGCGCTGGCGCATGCGGCCGGCGCCATCGTGGTGGTGGACAACGTGTTCGCCACCCCGCTGCTGCAGAAGCCGTTCGACCTGGGGGCGGATGTGGTGGTGTATTCCTGCACCAAGCATATCGACGGGCAGGGGCGCGTGCTGGGCGGCGCGGTGCTGGGGCGGCAGAAATGGGTGGACGAGGTGTTGCAGCCCTTCATCCGCAACACCGGCCCCTCGATCTCGCCGTTCAATGCCTGGCTGCTGCTGAAGGGCATCGAGACGCTGGCGCTGCGGGTGCGCGCGGGCTGCGAGGGGGCGGAGAAGGTGGCGAATTTCCTGGCCGGGCAGCCGGGGATTTCGCGGGTGTGGTATCCGACGCGCGCCGACCATCCGCAACGCGACCTGGCGATGCGGCAGATGAGCGCCGGCGGCACGCTGGTCACCTTCGAGGTGCGCGGCGGCAAGGAGGCGGCATTCGCGGTGATGAACGCGCTGCGGCTGATCAAGGTGTCCAACAACCTGGGCGACAGCAAGTCGCTGGCCACCCACCCGGCGACAACCACCCATCTGCGCATCGGCGCCGAGGAGCGGGCCAAGCTGGGCATCACCGATGGGGTGATCCGCCTGTCGGTGGGGCTGGAGGACCCGCAGGACATCATCGAGGACCTCCAGGGCGGGCTGGCGGCGCTGGCGCTGCGCCGGGCGGCGGAGTAAGGGCAGCCGGCCGCGGGGCGCTTGGTCCGGCGCCCCGTTCTGGTCTACAGATCGTCCAAACCAACGGCCACCTGGCTTTGGGGGATCCCATGGACGACGCCTATACCGCCACCACCCGCGACATCCTGGTCAGCGTGCGCTCCTTCTTCCTGCCGGACCAGTCCAAGCCGGCGGAGGGGAAGTTCTTCTGGGCCTATCAGGTGCGCATCGAGAACCAGGGCGCCGATACCGTCCAGCTCCTGCGCCGGACGTGGAACATCACCGACGGCTATGGCCGGACGCAGCGCGTGCATGGCGAGGGGGTGGTGGGCAAGCAGCCCGTCCTCGGGCCGGGCCAGAGCTTCGAATACACCTCCGGCACGCCGCTGGACACGCCGTCCGGGATCATGCGCGGCGCCTATCACATGACCGCGACCGGCACCGGTGAGGCATTTGATGTGGCGGTCCCGCCCTTCAGCCTGGACAGTCCGCACCAGGAAATCCGGGTGCATTAGGCGCCAGACATTGCGATCGCCGGCCGGCGTCAGGCCCCCGGTGCGGGCGCGCCCTCGCCCCGGCTGGCATCCAGCGCCGCCTGCAGCGTGTAGGCGGCGGCCATGCGGTCGACGACTTCGGCGCGGCGCTTGCGGGTCATGTCGGCTTCCTGGATCAGGAAGCGGTTGACCGCCGAGGAGGACAGCCGCTCGTCCCACAGCGCAACCGGCAGCCCGGTTTCGGCCGACAGCGCATGCGCCCAGTCGCGCGCGGCCTGCGCGGCCGGGCCGGCGCTGCCGTCCATCGACAGCGGCAGGCCGATGACCAGGCCGCCGACGCCCTCCTTCTGCACGATGCGGCCGATCGAGCCGGCATTGTCGACCAGCTTGCCGCGCTTGAGCGTGCTGTGCGGGGTGGCGATCATCAGCGCGACGTCGGACAGCGCCAGGCCGATCGAGTGGGTGCCGGGGTCGATGCCCAGCAGGCGCTGGCCGGGAATCAGCTGGGCGCGGAGGTCGGTCATGTTGAACAGGGGCATGGCGGCGTTTATGGTCCGCCGCCCCACTGACCGCCAGGGAAAACCGCATGTCGCTCGATCCCGCGACCGTTCTTCGCATCGCCAGGCTGGCCCGCATCCGCGTGGATGACGGCCAGGTGGAGGCGTTGCGCGGCGATCTCAATTCGATCCTCGGCTGGATCGAGCAGCTTGACGAGGTGAATACCGAGGGCGTCGAACCGCTGGCGAGCGTGACGCACATGGCGCTGCGGCTGCGCGAAGACGCGGTGGACGATGGCGGAGTGGCCGAGGCGGTGCTGGGCAACGCGCCGGACCGCAACGGCGATTATTTCGGCGTGCCGAAGGTGGTGGAATGATGCTCACGGATCTGACCCTCACCCAGGCACGCGACGCCTTGCGCCGGCGCGAGATTTCCGCCGTCGCGCTGACCGATGCCTATCTGGCGGGGATCGCGGCGCTGAACCCGAAGCTGAACGCCTATATCACCGTGACCGCCGAGGCGGCGCGGGCGCAGGCGGTGGCGGCCGATGCGGCGCTGGAGCGCGGCGAGCATGGGGCGTTGACGGGCATTCCGCTGGCGGTGAAGGACCTGTTCTGCACCGCGGGGGTGCGCACCACGGCCGGCAGCCGCATCCTGTCGCCCTTCGTGCCGCCGTATGAGAGCACGGTGACGGCGAACCTGCTGCGCGACGGGGCGGTGTTCCTGGGCAAGGCCAATCTGGACGAGTTCGCCATGGGCTCGTCGAACATGACCAGCGCCTTCGGGCCGGTGACCTCGCCGTGGACGCGCACCGGGGACAACCGGCCGCTGGTGCCGGGCGGCTCTTCCGGCGGCTCGGCGGCGGCGGTGGCAGCAAGGATCGCGCTGGGCGCCACGGCGACGGATACCGGCGGCTCGATCCGCCAGCCGGCGAGCTTCTGCGGCCTGGTGGGCATGAAGCCGACCTATGGGCGGTGCTCGCGCTGGGGGGTGGTGGCCTTCGCCTCCTCGCTGGACACGCCGGGGCCGCTGGCGCGGACCGTCGAGGATGCGGCGGTGCTGCTGGGCTCCATGTCCGGCTTCGATGCCAAGGATTCGACCAGTGCCGATCTGCCGGTGCCGGACTTTGCCGCCGCCTGTGCGCGCGGGGTGAAAGGGCTGCGGATCGGCGTGCCGCGGGAGTATCGCAGCGAGGGGATGCCGGCGGAGATCGAGGCGCTGTGGCAGCAGGGGCTGGGCTGGCTGCGCGCGGCCGGGGCGGAGATCGTCGACGTGTCGCTGCCACATACCAAGTACGGGCTGGCGACATATTACATCGTGGCGCCGGCGGAGGCGTCGTCCAATCTCGCCCGCTATGACGGGGTGCGCTATGGCGCGCGCAGCGAGGGCCGCGACCTGGTCGAGCTGTACGAGAACACCCGCGCCGACGGCTTCGGCGACGAGGTGCGGCGGCGGGTGATGATCGGCACCTATGTGCTGTCGGCGGGGTATTACGACGCGTACTACCTGAAGGCGCAGAAGGTGCGGGCGCTGATCCTCAAGGACTTCACCGATGTGTTCCAGACCGTCGACGCGCTGCTGACGCCGACCGCGCCGAGTGCGGCCTTCGCGCAGGGCGAGAAGATGGACGACCCGATCACGATGTATCTGAACGACATCTTCACCGTGCCGGCGAACATGGCCGGCGTGCCGGGGCTGTCGGTGCCGGCCGGGCTGGACCGGCAGGGGCTGCCGCTGGGCTTGCAGGTGCTGGGGCGGCCGTTCGACGAGGAGACGGTGTTCGCCGTCGGCGCGGCGCTGGAGCGGGCGGCGGGGTTTTCCGCCATTCCCGGCATCCGGGCGGGGGGCTGAGCCATGGCCTACACGATCCAGGGTTCCACCGGCGCGTGGGAAGTGGTGGTCGGGCTGGAGGTCCATGCCCAGGTCATCAGCCAGTCGAAACTGTTCAGCGGCGCGGCGACGGCCTTCGGCGCGAGCCCGAACAGCCAGGTGAGCTTCGTCGACGCGGCGTTTCCGGGGATGCTGCCGGTGCCGAACCGGGCGGCGATCGCGCAGGCGGTGCGCACCGGGCTGGGGCTGAACGCAAGGATCAATCTGGTCAGCCGGTTCGATCGCAAGAACTACTTCTACGCCGACCTGCCGCAGGGCTATCAGATCAGCCAGTTCGAGCATCCGATCGTCGGCACCGGGGTGGTGGAGATCGAGCTGGCCGATGGCAGCACCAAGGAGATCGGCATCACCCGGCTGCATCTGGAGCAGGATGCCGGCAAGAGCACGCATGACCAGCATCCGACCAAGAGCTTCATCGACCTGAACCGCTCCGGCGTCGCGCTGATGGAGATCGTCAGCGAGCCGGACATCCGCTCGCCGGAGGAGGCCGGGGCCTATGTGAAGAAGCTGCGCTCGATCCTGCGCTACCTCGGCACCTGCGACGGCAACATGGAGGAGGGCTCGCTGCGGGCCGATGTGAACGTGTCGGTGCGCAAGCCGGGCGAGGCATACCGCACGCGCTGCGAGGTGAAGAACGTCAACTCCGTGCGCTTCGTGATGCAGGCCGTCGAGGTGGAGGCGCTGCGCCAGATCGCGGTGTGGGAAGGCGGCGGGGAGGTGCAGCAGGAAACGCGGCTGTTCGATCCGAACCGCGGCGAGACGCGCTCGATGCGCTCCAAGGAGGATGCGCACGACTACCGCTATTTCCCCGATCCCGATCTCCTCCCCGTCGTGCTCGAGCAGTCCTGGGTCGAGGACCTCCGCGCCGCCCTGCCGGAACTGCCGGATGCCAAGCAGGCGCGCTTCATCGCCGAGTACGGATTGTCGCGCTACGACGCCGGCGTGCTGGTGGCCGAGCAGGCGACGGCGCTGTTCTTCGAGACCGTGGCGCGCGGCCGGGATGCCAAGCTGGCGGCCAACTGGGTGACCGGCGACTTCTTCGCCGCCATGAACCGCACCGGGCGCAGCATCGAGAACCCGCCGGTCAGTGCGGCCGATCTCGGCGGGCTGCTGGACCTGATGGCGGACAGCACCATCAACGGCAAGATCGCGAAGGAGGTGTTCGAGGCGATGGTGGAAACCGGCCAGCCGCCGGCAGCCATCGTGGACGCGCGCGGGCTGCGCCAGGTCACCGACACCGGCGCCATCGATGCCGCGATCGAAGCCGTGATGGCGGGCAATCCGGACAAGGTGGCGGAGTACCGGTCGGGCAAGGACAAGCTGTTCGGCTTCTTCGTCGGCCAGGTGATGAAGGCGATGGCCGGGAAGGGCAATCCCGCGCTGGTCAACGCGGCGCTGAAGGCAAGGCTGGGTTAAACCGAAAAAGTTTTTGGTTCTTTCTTTCAAAAAAGAACCGCTTGCTTCACTCCTGCCGGACCCGGCTGGAAAGCAGCTCGCCCTGGGACTTCAGCACCGGGTATGCGGCCGCGGCCACAAGGTGCGCGTTGACTTGCTTGAGGTCGCGCAGGACATCCAGGTGCAGCGCGCCGGCTTCGACGCGGTCGGTGTTGCCGGCGCGCAGGCGGGCGAAGTGGGATTGGGTGGCGCTGTCCTCGGCGTCACGGAAGATTTCCTTCTCCGCGGCGAGGTTGCGCGCGGCGCGCAGGTCTTCGGTCATGAACACGGCGCTGGCGGCGTGCAGGTTGGCCAGCAGGCGGTCCAGCAGCGCCAGGAGGGTCGCCTCGTCGGCGGGGGAGAAATCCAGGCCGCGCTTGAGGCGCTTGGTGGCCGCCCCCATCAGGTTGCGCTCGACGATGTCCGCGGCGTGTTCAAGGTTGTGGGCGAAGACGAGGATTTCCTCGGCGCGGCGATGGTCGGAGTCCGCCATGGCGGCGGGGTCCAGGCCGGTGAGGTAGGACTTGATCGCGGCGTTGAGGCGGTCGATCACGTCGTCCAGGCGGCGGGCTTCGGCGATCGGGCGGCGGTCGGGCTTTTCCAGGGCGTCGCGCAGGCTGGCCAGCATGGCTTCGAGCACGTCGGCCAGGCGCAGGGCCTCGCGCGCGGCCGCCGCGATGGCGATGGTGGGGACCTCGCGCGCGGCTTCGCGCAAGTACAGCGGGCGGGCGGGGTCGGGGCGGTCGAGGCGGTCCGGGAACAGGCGGCGCAGCAGGGCGGCGTAGGGGGTGAGCAGCGGCAGCATCAGCGCGGCGATGGCCAGGTTGAAGCCGGTGTGGAACAGGGCGACGAGCTGGCCGGGGCTGTCGATCCATTGCACCAGTTGCGTGGCGAGCGGGCCGAGCACGGCAAGGGTGGCGAGGCAGGCCAGCGCGCGCAGGATGAAATTGCCGATCGAAAGGCGGCGGGCGGCGGGGTCGTCGCCCTCGGCCCCCTCCAGGATCGGGTTGATCGCGGTGCCGAGATTGGCGCCGAGCACCATGGCCATGGCGGCCATCGGCGGGATCACGCCCTTGGTGGCCAGCGACATCACCAGCAGCACGATGGCGATCGAGGAATGCGCGGCCCAGGTGACGATGGCGGCCAGCAGCAGGGCCAGGACCGGCTCGGTGGCGAGTGCGCCCAGGAACAGGCGCAGGCTGGGCGCGTCCTCGAACGGGGTGACGATGGCCAGCAGCAGGTGCAGCGACAGCAGCATCAGGCCGAGGCCGATGGCGACGCGGCCGAGGTCGCGGGTGCGGTCCGTGCTGCCGCGGCGGAACATCAGGAAGCCGGCCAGGAACAGCGCCGGGGCCAGGCCCGCGACGTGGAAGGACAGCGCCTGGACGATCAGGGTGGTGCCGACGGCCGCCCCCAGCAACACGGCCAGCGCCGGGACCAGGCCGACCAGGCCGAGGGAGGCGAAGCCGGCCACCATCAGCCCGGTGGCGGTGGAGGATTGCACCACCGCAGTCACCGCCAGCCCGGCGAAAAAGGCGCGCAGCCGATCGCGCAGGGCGCCGCCGAGCAGCCGGCGCAGGTCGGGGCCGAAGGCGCGCTGCACGCCGGTCTGCACCATGCGCACGCCCCAGAGCAGCAGCGCGACCATGCCGGCCAGGTCGATCAGGGTCAGCGGAAAGCCCATCGCATTCTCCGGGGGGTGGGATAGCATGCGCCCCTGGCCGGGGTTGTGCCACATCCCGGCACAGGGGGTTTGTCATGGATATGCGACCGTTCCGCATCGCCGTGCCCGACGATGCGATTGCCGACCTGCATGCGCGGCTGGACCGCACGCGCTGGCCGGACGAGATCAACGACGACGACTGGGGCTGGGGGACGCCGCTGCCGTGGCTGCGCCGGCTGGTGGCGCATTGGCGGCAGGGGTTCGATTGGCGGGCGCAGGAGGCTCGGCTGAACCGATGGCCGCAATTCGTCGCCGAGATCGACGGCCAGGCGGTGCATTTCGCCCATCTGCGCGGGCGGGGGCCGAAGCCGATGCCGCTGCTCTTGATCCATGGCTGGCCGGGGAGCTTCGTGGAGTTCCAGCGCATCGCGCCGCTGCTGACCGATCCCGCGGCGCATGGCGGGGATGCGGCAGATGCCTTCGACCTGGTGATCCCGTCCTTGCCGGGGTTCGGGTTTTCCGGGCGGCCGGCGGGGCGGGGGATGGGCCCGGTGGCGATCGGCGGGCTGTTCGCCAAGCTGATGGCGGGGCTGGGGTACGACCGCTACGGGGCGCAGGGCGGGGATTGGGGCTCGGCGATTGCCACGGCGGTGGCGCAGGCGGCGCCGGAGAATGTTGCCGGCATCCATCTGAACCTGATCATCCGGGCGCTGGCGGCCGGGGCGCCGGAGGGGCTGAGCGCGGCGGAGCGGACGTATCTGGGCGAGTTGGCGCGGTGGAGCGAGGCGGAGGGGGGGTATTCGCATATCCAGGGCACCCGGCCGCAGACGCTGGGCTATGCGCTGACCGATTCGCCGGTGGGGCTGGCGGGGTGGATCGGGGAGAAGTTCCGGGTGTGGAGCGATTGCGGCGGCGATCCGCTGAACTGCTTCACGATGGACGAACTGCTGACCAATATTTCGATCTACTGGTTCAGCGGCAACATCACATCGAGCCTGCGCATCTACAAGGAGCGGGGGCTGGCGGCGCCGCAGTTCGCCGCCGGCGCGCGGCTGGCAACGCCGATGGGGCATGCGCGGTTTCCGCGCGAGATCTTCCGGCCGCCGCGGGAATGGGCGGAGCGGTTGTACAACGTGGTGCACTGGACGGAGATGCCCTGCGGCGGGCACTTCGCGGCGATGGAACAGCCGGAGCTGCTGGCGGCGGATGTGCGGGCGTTCTTTCGGGGGGTCAGGTAAGGAAGAGTCTTCTTTTTGTGAACAAAAAGAAGCAAAAAAACTTTATCCATTGGCACCCGGTTTTCCTGAGGAGGGCTGGATGCAAATGGATAAAAGTTTTTTGATTCTTTTTTTCAAAAAAGAACCGCTTTCTTAACTTTCTTCCTGAAACGCCTCCTCCCGCTTCTTCCGCACGGCGGGCAGGATCACAATGAGCAGCAGCGCGACGGAGAGCAGCAGGAAGGTGAGGCTGAGCGGGCTGGTGACGAAGACCGTCGAATCACCGCGCGACAGCAGCATGGCGCGGCGCAGGTAGGTTTCCATCATCGGGCCGAGGATGAAGCCGAGCAGCATCGGCGCCGCCTCGCAGTCCAATTTGTAGAACAGGTAGCCGACCAGGCCGAAGAAGGCGATCAGCAGCACTTCGCTGGCGCTGTTGTTCAGGCTGTAGACGCCGATGCAGCAGAAGAACAGGATGGCGATGGACAGCAGGCGGTACGGCACCGTCAGCATCTTCACCCAGATGCCGACCAGCGGCAGGTTGAACACCACCAGCATCAGGTTGCCCAGCCACATGCTGGCGATCATGCCCCAGAACAGGCCGGGCTTGTCGGTCATCACCTGCGGCCCCGGCACGATGCCATGGATCATCATGCCGCCGACCATCATCGCCATGACCGCGTTGCTGGGGATGCCCAGGGTCAGCATGGGGATGAAGCTGGTCTGCGCGGCGGCGTTGTTGGCACTTTCCGGGGCGGCGACGCCCTGGATCATGCCGGTGCCGAATTTTTCCGGGGTCTTGGAGATGCGCTTTTCCAGCGTGTAGGCGGCGAAGCTGGCCAGGACGGCGCCGCCGCCGGGCAGGACGCCGAGCAGGCTGCCCAGGCCGGTGCCGCGCAGGATGGCGCCGATCGACATCTTGAAGTCGGCCAGGGTGGGCATCAGGCCGCTGACCTTGGAGCTCAAAAGGTCGCGGCGCTGGGCGTTGGTGAGGTTGGCCATGATCTCGTTCAGGCCGAAGACGCCCATGGCGATGGGGACGAAGTTGATGCCGTCGAACAGGATGTCGACGCCGAAGGTGTAGCGCAGGGCGCCGGATTGCACATCCGTGCCGACGATGCCGAGCAGCAGGCCGAGCAGGATCATGCCGATCGCCTTGAGCACCGAGCCATGCGCCATGACGACCGCGGTGACCAGGCCGAGGACCATCAGCGAACAGTAGTCGGCGGGGCCGAACTGCTGCGCCACCTTGGTCAGCGGCGGGGCGGCGACCGCGATCAGGATGGTGGCGATGGTGCCGGCGATGAAGCTGCCGATGGCGGCGATGGCCAGCGCGGGGCCGGGGCGGCCCTGGCGCGCCATCGCGTAGCCGTCGAGGCAGGTGATGACGGAGGAGGATTCGCCGGGCAGGTTGACCAGGATCGCCGTGGTGGAGCCGCCGTACTGGGCACCGTAATAGATGCCGGCGAGCATGATCAGCGCGCCTTCGGCCGGCAGGTAATAGGTAACCGGCAGCAGCAGGGCCATGGTGGCGACCGGGCCGACGCCGGGCAGCACGCCGATGGCGGTGCCGACGATGGCGCCGACCAGGCACCAGAACAGGTTCTCCAGCGTCAGGGCGACGGAGAAGCCGAGCGCGAGGTTCGCGCCGAGATCACTCAGTTCCATGATCTGCCCCGATCGCCTAGTAAGTTGCCCCGGTCACCTAGTTCCACGGAAACACCTTGATCGGCATGCCGAGCCCCCAGATGAAGATGCCGATCGCCATCAGGATCATGACCGGGAAGAAGATGGCGAGCTGCCGGAGGCTGTGGCCCTCGCCGGCCAGGGCGCCGAGGGTCATGAGAACGAGCATGGTGACAACCAGGCCGGCGGGCTCGATCAGCAGGGCGAAGCAGATCGCCGCCAGCGTGATCAGCAGCACCGGGCGCCAGGCCCAGGCGGTGAGGCGCGGGCCGTCGGTGAGCAGGCCCTTGGCGAAGATGAGGCCGCCGACGCCGATCAGGCCCCAGGCGAGCAGCCAGGGAAACACGCCGCTGCCCATGCGCGCGGGGGTGCCCATCGGGTAGTTGCGCCCGATCCACAGCGCGCCGGCGCCGATGGCGGCGAACATTGCGCCGCACAGAAGGTCCTGGCCGCTGCGCAGGCCGCGCTTCTCGCTCATGCGCGGGTCTCCGACGATCCGATTCTCTGGTCCGGGCGGGTGGCCGGTTCCTGAGCCGAAACGGGCGCGGCAATGGCAGGGAATGCGGCCGCGAGGGCGGCAAGCCATGGATGAGCGCGCAAGATCGAAGCCTTCCTGGAATATGTGGCGTGCGATACGGCGCCGGTTGGCCCGGATCGCCTCGTGGCTCCCGTTTGCCCCGGCGCGGGCGGGTTGTCGAGCGACAATGCTTGCCCCAGCGGGCGGAAATCGGCATGAGGGGCGCCGAAACGTCCCGCCGGAAGGCGGCATCAGACAGGGAGGCAAGACATGATCCAGCGGCGCACGCTGATGACTTCGATGCTCGCGGCACCGGCCATCCTCGCGGGCAGCGGTGCCGGCGCGCAGGGCGCCTGGCCGAACAAGCCGGTGAAGCTGATCCTGCCGTATGCGCCGGGCGGGGCGACCGACCTGATCGGCCGGCCCTGGGCCGACCGGCTGGGCCAGGTCTTTGGCCAGCCCTTCGTGGTGGACAACCGCGGCGGCGCCTCGGGCGGGATCGGGACCGAGGCGGTGGCGAAGTCGGCGGCGGATGGCTACACCTTCCTGCTGACGCCGGCCGGGCCGCTGACGGTGCTGCCGCATCTGCGCCGCGTGGCCTATGCGGTGCCCAAGGACCTGGTGCCGGTGGCGCGCGTGGGTGACCTGGTGTGCGGCTTCACCATCCGCCCGGAGCTGGGCATCAACACCATCGCCGACCTGATCGCCTATGCGAAGAAGAACCCCGGCAAGCTGGCCTATGGCTCCGCCGGCGCGGGCAGCTCGACGCATATGCGCATCGAGGCGCTGAAGGCGGCGGCGAATATCGACATCCTGCATGTGCCGTATCGCGGCAGCGCCGACGCGCTGAACGACCTGCTGGCCGGAAACGTCCAGATGATGAACGAGATCAATGTGATCCCGCACATCAAGGCCGGCAAGCTGAAGCTGCTGGCGGTCAACAACCCGACCCGCCATCCGGATTTCCCCGACGTGCCGACGCTGACCGAAGCCGGGCTGCCGAACATCGACGTGCCGATCTGGTACGCGGTCTGGGCGCCGGCCAGCACGCCGAAGGAGATCGTCGTCGCGTTCAACGCCAAGGCGCGCGAAATCGCGGCGATGCCGGACATGGCGGCGCGCATGCAGGGGATCAACGTGGTGGTGCCGCAGGAGACGCCGGAGCAGATGCTGACCTACTTCGAGCGTGACTTCGCGGCCAACGGCAAGCTGATCACCGACAAGAAGATCACGCTGGACGGCTAGGCAAGGGATCGCGCGCCGCCGGTGGCATGGCGGCGCGCGATCGGCTATGAGGGGCCCTGGGCCGGGTTAGCACAGCGGTAGTGCAGCGGTTTTGTAAACCGAAGGTCGCGGGTTCAAATCCTGCACCCGGCACCATAGGAAGAAAGCGGTTCTTTTTTGAAAAAAAACCAAAAACTTTTCTCCGTTTGCGCCCGTCTACCCCGGGGAAGACGAATGCCAGTGAATAAAGTTTTTTTGCTTCTTTTTGTTCACAAAAAGAAGATTCTTCCTTAAACCCTTTTCCACTGCACCAGCGTATAAGGCGGTTCCGCATCATCATGCGGCTCGAACACCGCCTCCACCTCCGCGCCGAGCGGCACGGGCTGGGCGGGGTCGCCGAGCAGGTTGCCGAGCATGCGCACGCCCAGCCCGTCGAGTTCGACCAGCACGATGATGTAGGGGCCGTGGCCGACCAGGGCGGGGTGCACGGGATGGTGGGGCTTTTCGTAGCTGTGGATGCGGCCGCGGCCTTTCACCTCGACCCAGTCCAGGTCGAAGCTGTGGCAGCGGTGGCAGATCCATTCCGGGCCCCATTGGTGGGCGCCGCAGCCGCGGCATTTCTGGATCATCAGCTTGTTCTGGCGGGTGCCGTCCCAGTAGGGCTGGGCGAGCCCGTCCGGCGCGGCGGTGGGGGCGGCGAGGCCTTTCGGGAGATAGGTCACAGTGCTGCCTCCGAGCCGAGGATGAGGGAGCTGACCGGGGTGACCATCGGGCCGCCGATCACGATCGCGGTGTCGCGCTGCTTGGACTGGTTGATCGCGGTGCCGCGGATCTGGCGCACCGCCTCGATCACCAGTTCCAGGCCGTGCATGTAGCATTCCGCCAGGTTGCCGCCGGAGGTGTTGAGCGGCATTTTTCCGCCGGGGGCCTGGAGGTTTTCCGGGGTGAGAACGGCGTTGGCCTCCTCCGCTTTCACCAGCCCATGCTCGACCAGGCTCATCAGGACGCCGCCGGTGAAATTCTCGTAGCACTGGACGATGTCGATCTCGGACGGGCCGAGTTTCGCCATGTCGTACATGCGCGGGGCCAGCGCCTTGAAATGGCTGCCGGGATAGTCGGGCATGTTGTGCACCGGCGCGGCGCTGCGGTGGTCGCCGCCCTGGCCGCAGGCGAGGAGATAGGCCGGCGTGGTCTTGAAGTCCTTCGCGCGGTCGGCGGGAACGACGATGACGGCCGCCGCGCCGTCATTCTCCTGACAGCAATCGTAGAGATGGAAATGCGGCTCGATGATCCAGCGCGAGGTGTCGTAGCCCTCCGGCGTGAGCGGGCGGCCCTTCATCACCGCGTTCGGGTTGTTCTGCGCGTGGTGGTAGCAGGCCAGCGAAATGGCGCGCAGCGCGCTGTCGGAGATGCCGTTTGTCGCCATGAAGCGGGTGACTTTCATGGCGAACATCTGCGCCGGCGACATCAGGCCGTACGGCACGGTGAAGGACTGCTCCCCGCCGACGCTGGCCACCGGCGCGCCGCGGCCGTAGCGCGCGTACTGGCCCTGCGCCAGCGAACGGAAGGCGACCACGCAATCGGCCATCCCGGTGGCGATCGCCGCCCCCGCATTGCCGACCGCCCCACAGACGCCGCCGCCGCCGCCGCCCCAGAACATGTTGGAGAAGCGCAGCGCCTTGATGCCGAGTGCCGCGGCCAGGCGCGGGCCGTCGCTGCGGTCGTTGCCGTAGCTGGCGAAGCCGTCGATGTCGTGGGGCGAAATGCCGGCGTCGTCACAGGCGCGGACGATGGCCTGCAGCGCGAGCTTGAACTCGCTGTCCGGCGATTTGCCGTGGCGGTAATAGGTGGTCTCGCCGATGCCGGCGATGGCGACCTTGCCGCGCAGAGTTCTCTCGGCCATGCGGTTTCCTGCCCTGTTGGCGGGCTTGCCCCGCTTGGCGGCAGCCTAGCCAGCTTCGGGGGCGGGGCGCAATGTCGACAACCGGGTTCACAAGCACGATGGCCGCGCCTAGTTTGGCGCCCTCAATCCAGGGGAGAATGCAAATGGCCGGGATCGTCGAAGGCAAGGTGGTGGTGGTCACGGGCGCGGGCGGCGGCATCGGCCGCGAGATCGCGGTCATGATGGCGGGCGAGGGTGCCAAGGTTGTGATCAACGACCTCGGCGTGTCGGTGACCGGCGATGGCGGCTCCGCGACGCCAGCCGAGCAGACCAAGGCGATCATCGAGCAGAACGGCGGCCAGGCGGTGATCAACACCGAGAGCGTGTCGACGTGGAATTCGGCGCGGCGCATCGTGCAGTGCGCGCTGGATACCTATGGGCGCATCGACGGCGTGGTCAACAACGCCGGCATCCTGCGCGACGTGATCTTCCACAAGATGACCGAGGACGACTGGAACGCGGTGATCAACGTGCACCTGTCGGGCGCGTTCTATGTGTCGCGCGCCGCCGCCGAGCACTACCGCAAGCAGGAGAGCGGCAGCTTCGTCCACATGTCCTCAACCTCCGGGCTGATCGGCAATTTCGGCCAGGCGAACTATGCCGCGGCCAAGCTCGGCATCACCGCGCTGTCCAAGTCGATCGCGCTGGACATGCAGCGCTACAACGTGCGCAGCAACTGCATCTCGCCCTTCGCGTGGAGCCGGATGACCGGCTCGATCCCGGTGAACACGCCGGAGCAGCAGGCGCGGATGGCCAAGATCCAACAGATGACGCCGGACAAGAACGCGCCGATGGCGGTGTTCCTGACCTCCGACGGCGCCAAGGCGGTGTCGGGCCAGGTCTTCGCCACGCGGCACAACGAGATCTTCCTGATGTCGTCGTCGCGCCCGGTGCGCGGGGTGCATCACGACGGCGGCTGGACGCCGACCGAGGTGGGGCAGATCGCCATTCCGGCGCTGAAGGGCAGCTTCATGCCGCTCGACCGCTCTGGCGAGGTGTTTACCTGGGATCCCGTGTGATCGAAGGCAAGGCCAGGGGCTTTGCCCCTGGACCCCACCAAAGGCCATGCCTTTGGAAACCGATACTTCAGGATCGGCACCGATGACGAAATCCCTGGCCGAGGCGCTGTTCAATCCGCGCCGCATCGCCCTGATCGGCGCCTCGAGCGACGCCAAGCGGCTGACGGCGCGGGCGCAGGTGTATCTGCGCCGGCACGGGTTTTCCGGCGAGCTGTTTGCGGTCAATCCGCGCGCGACGGAAGTGCTGGGGGAGCGCGCCTATCCCACGCTGGCCGAGGTCCCCGGCGCCATCGACCTGGCCTATGTGCTGGTCAACACCAGCCAGGTGGAGGGCGCGATCGCGGAGTGCGCGGCGCGCGGCGTGCCGGCGGCCTGCGTGCTGGCGGACGGGTTCGCCGAGGCGGGGCCGGAGGGGGTGGCACTGCAGGAACGCATGCTGGCCATCGCCCGGGAAGGCGCGGTGCGGATTCTCGGACCCAACTCGATGGGCGTGATCAACGTGCCGGCGGCCACCGTCTGTTCGGTGAACGCGGCGCTGGAGGCGGAGCGGCTGCTGCCCGGGCGATGGTCGCTGCTGTCGCAGTCCGGCTCGGTGATGGGCACGCTGATCTCGCGGGCCGCGGCGCGCGGGTTCGGGTTTGCCAAGGTGATCGGCACCGGCAACGAGGCGGACCTGTCGGTGGGCGAGCTGGCATCGCTGCTGGTCGACGATCCCGAGACCGACGCGATCCTGCTGTTCCTGGAGACGATCCGCCGGCCGGAGCTGTACGAGGCGGCGGCGCGGCGGGCGCATGCGGCGGGCAAGCCGATCATCGCCTACAAGCTCGGGCGGTCAGAGGCCGGCGCGGCGCTGGCCACCACGCATACCGGGGCGATGGCGGGCTCCGACGCCGCAGCCGACGCATTTTTTCGCGCCATCGGCATCGTGCGGGTGGACATGCTGGAGACGCTGCTGGAACTGCCGCCGCTGCTGCTGGGCCGCGCGCCGCCGGCCAGCCCGAAGCGGGCGGTGCGGATCGTCACCACCACCGGCGGCGGCGGCGCGATGGTGGTGGACCGGCTGGGCACCATGGGCGTCGCCGTTCCGAAGATGGTCGATACCACGCTGGCCGGCGCCAACCGGGACACGGTGGTGCGCGAGCTGGACGAGGCGCGGGGCGATGACGGCGTGGACCTGGCGGTGGCGGTGGTCGGCTCCTCGGCGCAGTTCCGGCCGCAGGAGGCGGTGGCGGGGGTGATCGGCAGCAGCGGCGCGCGGCCGCTGGCGGCGTTCCTGCTGCCGCAGGCCGATGCGTCGCTGACGCTGCTGGGCCAGGCGGGGATCGCGGCGTTCCGCACCCCGGAGGCCTGCGCCGATGGCATCCGCGCCTATCTGGACTGGCGCGCGCCGCGGGAGACGGTGGCGGTATCGGGGGTGGCGGTTTCGGGGGTGGCGGCGGCGCGCGGGTTGCTCGCGGCCGCCGATGACGAGGCCGGCGCCCGCGCCGTGTTTGCCGCGCTGGGGCTGGAGGACCGGGCGGTGGCGGTCGATCCCGCGAACCCGCCGAAGCTGGCCTATCCGGTGGCGCTGAAGGCGGTGTCGGGCGCGATCGCGCACAAGACCGAGGCCGGCGCAGTGGTGCTGGGGGTCGCCGACGAGGCCGCGCTGGTGGCCGCCTGTGCGGAGATGCGCGGGCGGCTGGGGGCGCAGATCCGCGGCTTCATCGCGCAGCCGATGGTGCGCGGGGTGGGCGAGGCGATCCTGGGCTATCGGCGCGATCCGCTGGTGGGGCCGGTGGTGGCGCTGGGGGCGGGCGGGGTGCTGGCGGAAGTGTATCGCGATGTGGTGCTGCGGACGGCGCCGGTGGACCTGGCCACAGCCGAGGAGATGATCGCCGAGGTGCGCGGCCTGGCGCCGGCGCGCGGCTATCGCGGGCTGCCGCGCGGGGACCTGGCCGCGTTGGCCGTCGCCGTCGTGGCGTTCTCACGCCTGGCGGGGCTGGCCGAGGTGGCCGAGGCGGAGATCAACCCGCTGATCGTGCTGCGCGCGGGCGAGGGCGTGGTGATGGCCGACGCGCTTCTCGCGCGTGATCGCGCGATTCACGTCTCCGGCGGTTCCGCCGCCGACGATCGCGCTCCGGCGGTTTAACCGATCGTTCAGCGCTGGCGCGTCATCCTGGCCGGGACTCGCGATGGAGAACGACATGCCCGGCCTGAACACCCCCCGTTGGGGCACCGCCCAGGCGATGCGCGCGCCGTCGCGGCTGGATGCGCTGTATGACGAGGCCATGGCGCGGTTCGATGCGTTCTGCTTCTGGCACGCCCGGCCCGGCCGGTCGCTCGCCGGGATGCGGGAGGTGGCCAAGCGGCTGGAGCAGTACGGCAGCCCCGAGGCGCTGCGCATCGCCGGCGAGGTGCGGGCGGAGTTGGCGGGAGAGTAAGTAAGAAAGACGTTCTTTTTTGAAAAAAAGAACCAAAAAATTTTTATCCGTTTGGCTGGGTGCTGATGCTGGCAACGGATAAAGTTTTTTTGCTTCTTTTTGTTCACAAAAAGAAGAGTCTTCCTTCCTGAATCGCCGGGGCTTTGCGCCCGCCGATGCCTGAGGCAAGCTATGCGCCATCAGGAGCGTCGCATGTCCGAAAACCCCACCGTTGTGGTTCCCAAGCCCGCCGCCAGCCTGCTGGTGCTGCGGGTCAGCACGGTGCTGCGCAAGCCCGAGGTGCTGATGGGCATGCGCGGCGCGAAGCACAAGTTCATGCCCAACCGGCTGGTGTTTCCGGGCGGGCGGGTCGATCCCGAGGATCACGAAGTGGTGCCGGCCAGCGACATGCCGGAGCTGACGCTGCGGCGCCTGCTGCGCGGGGCGGATGCGGCGCTGGCGCGCGCGATCGGGGTGGCCGCGGCGCGCGAGCTGGAGGAGGAGACCGGGCTGACGCTGGGGGGACCACCCTCGCTGCACGGGTTCGACTATCTGTGCCGGGCGGTGACGCCGCAATCCTCGCCGATGCGCTTCGATGCCCGGTTCCTGGTGGTGGATGCCGACCATGTCAGCGGCACGCTGGCCGGGTCCGGCGAGCTGGAGAACCTGAGCTGGTATGGGGTCGAGGAGGCGGTGGAGATCGTCGGCCAGCCGACGCGCGGCGTGCTGCGCCACCTGCTGGACTGGATGGCGATGGACACCGCCGCGCGCGCGGGGCGCGAGGCGGTGTCGACCATGCGCGAGCGGGACTGGGAGCCGGAATAGCCGGCCCCCGGCGCCGCGGCTCAGAACTCCTCGTCGGTACCCGCGTCGGTCCAGCCGGAATCGCCCTGGTCCTGGAAGCTCGCGGGGGTGGCATCCTGCCAGCCGCCGTCTTGCGGCGCGGCGGGGGCGGCGCTGGGCGCGGTGAAGGCGTTGCTGGCTGCCTGCGCGGCGCCGCCGCCGGAGAAGGCGTTCATCAGCATGTTGCCCACGATCATGCCGCCGGCCACGCCGGCCGCGGTGGTCAGCGCCGAGCCAAGGAAGCTCGATCCGCCGCCCTGCTGGAACATGCCGGGCTGATAGCCGGGCGCGTGGACGGGCTGCGGCGGGCGGCTATAGCCTGGCTGGGCCGCATTGGGCTGCGGCGTCTGCCGCCCCCCGAACAGCCCGCCGAACATCCCGCGCGACGGCTGCTGCGCCGCAGCACCCCACGGCGAGGACGCCGGCATCGCGGGGGGCTGGGCGGGGGCACGCGCCTGGTCCAGCTCCCATTGCAGGCGGTTGATCGTGTTCTGCGCCTCGGCCAGGGCGTGCTCCTGCACGAAGGCCATCTGGGTCAGGCGGTAGCGCGCCTCCGGATGGCGGGCCATCAGCTCGGCGATCAGGCCGTCGGCCTCGCGGTCGATCGGCGGCAGCGCCTGGGTCGCCGGCACGGTGGAGGGCACCGAACCGGGGGCGCGGGCCTGGTTGCCGGCCACGCGCTGGATGAACTGGGTGATGAGGTCGCGTTCCTCGTTGGTCATGCTCGTCCCTGTAGGGTTCCGGTTGGCGGACGTTTGCCGCTCCGCCGATGTGGCCCGCCCCCGGATGCCGTTCAAGTTACGTCTCGCTCATCTCCAAAGCTTCTCTTTGCTGCGCCGCGGCACTAGTGTGCGGCCGTTTCCATCACGCGGGCGCATCATGACGCAGGCTAGCTTGAGTTTTCAGGATCTTATCCTGAAGCTGCACGGTTTCTGGGCGGCGCAGGGCTGCGTGATCCTGCAGCCCTATGACATGGAGATGGGGGCGGGCACCTTCCACCCGGCCACGACGCTGCGGGCGCTGGGGCCGAAGCCGTGGAAGGCCGCCTATGTCCAGCCCAGCCGGCGCCCGTCGGACGGGCGCTACGGCGCGAACCCGAACCGGTTGCAGCACTATTACCAGTACCAGGTGATCATGAAGCCCTCCCCGGCGGACGCGCAGGCGCTGCTGCTGGACAGCTATCGCGCCATCGGCCTGGACCCGAAGCTGCACGATTTCCGCTTTGTCGAGGATGACTGGGAAAGCCCCACCCTGGGCGCCTGGGGCCTGGGCTGGGAGGTGTGGTGCGACGGCATGGAGGTGGGGCAGTTCACCTATTTCCAGCAGGTCGGCGGCATCGCCACCGCGTTGCCCAGCTTCGAGATGACCTACGGGCTGGAACGCCTGGCGATGTATGTGCAGGACGTGGAACGGGTCTACGACCTCGACTTCAACGGCCAGGGGGTGAAATACGGCGACGTCTTCCTGCGCGCGGAGCAGGAATACAGCGCGCACAACTTCGAGCACGCCGACACCGCCATGCTGGGCCGCCACTTCGCCGATGCCGAGGCCGAGTGCGCCGCCCTGCTGGCCCGCCACCTCGCGCTGCCAGCCTATGACCAGTGCATCAAGGCCAGCCACCTGTTCAACCTGCTGGACGCCCGCGGCGTGATCAGCGTGGCCGAGCGCGCAAGCTATATCGGCCGGGTCCGCACCCTGGCCAAGGGCTGCTGCGAGGCCTGGCTGGCGGGGGAAGCCGCCAATGGATGAGCCGGAACGACAGGCAAAGATCGCGGAACTGCTTGCCTTGGCTGCCGAGCTTCGTGCGCGCATGAAGGAGCCGGTCAGCTCCGACCATTCCTGGCTGTATGATGAAGCTGGCTTTCCACTCGGGAACGGGCGCTTCGACCTGACCGATATCCAACCCGCGTTGAAGGACTGATCTCTTGCCCGAGCTTCTCATCGAGCTGTTCAGCGAGGAAATTCCCGCCCGAATGCAGGCGCGGGCCTGGAGCGACCTTCGGCGCCTTCTGGACGAAGCGCTCCAGCCTCTCTCGCCGCGCAGAGTGATGATCGAAGGCAAGGAGGCAAGTTCGCTTTTCGGTCCGCGACGGATTGCCTACGCAGCAGAAGTTGATGCGCAAGTCCCGGATCGCAGCGCTGTCGAGCGTGGACCTCGCGTTTCGGCGCCTGAGCAGGCGCTCGCCGGCTTTCTCCGCAAGCACAACGCGGACAAAGCGATGCTGCGGCAAGATGGCGAGTTCTGGGTTCTGGACAGAACCGTGAAGGGCACCGATGCGGCAAGCCTGGTTGCAGCCGAGTTGCCGAAGGTGTTGCGGGCTTTCCCGTGGCCAAAGTCGATGCGTTGGGGCGGGACCAGCCGATTCACGTGGGTACGGCCCCTCCGGCGAATTCTATGCATCCTTGACGGCACGGTTGTGCCATTCAACTTGAGTGATGGCACCGACGATGGGCATGGGCTCGCCTCATCGAACCTCACCGAGGGGCATCGCTTCATGTCGCCGGGCGCATTCGCGGTTGCGTCGGTGGCCGATTGGAAAGCGAAACTGCTTGCCGCGCATGTGATAGCTGATGCCGCTGATCGCCAGCAAAGGATTGGCGAGCAACTTGCGAGTGCCACAGCCACGCGCGGCCTTGAGGTCGTCCCTGATCCCGGGCTGCTGGACGAGGTTTCCGGCCTGGTCGAATGGCCGGTAACGCTGATCGGCGCGATCGACCCGGCGCACATGGACCTGCCGGCCGAAGTGATGCAGGTCTCGATGCGGGTCAACCAGCGCTATTTCGCCCTGCGCGACAGTTTCGGCCCTGCGCCGTGCTTTGCGTTCGTGGCCAACATCGCGGCGCCGGATGGCGGCGCGGCAATCATCGCCGGCAACGAGCGGGTGCTGCGGGCGCGGTTCTCCGATGCGCGGCATTTCTGGGACCTGGACCGCAACGCCCGCCTGGAAAGCCGCGTCGCGGCGCTGGACGGGATCACCTTCCACGCCAAGCTCGGCACGCAGGGCGCACGGGTGGCCCGGCTGGTGAAGCTGGCCGAGGCGTTGGCCCCGCTGGTCGGCGCCGATCCCGGCCTGGCCCGGCGCGCGGCGCTGCTGGCGAAGGCCGACCTCACCACCGGCATGGTCGGCGAGTTCCCGGAGTTGCAGGGCGTGATGGGCGGCTACTACGCCACCCATGACGACGAGCCGCCCGCCGTCGCCGCGGCGGTGCGCGACCACTACCTGCCGAAGGGGCCGGGGGACGGGCTGCCGACGAACCCGGTCGGCGTGGCCGTCGCGCTGGCCGACAAACTGGACCAGATCGTGTCCTTCTTTGCCGTGGGCGAGAAGCCGACCGGCTCGGGCGATCCCTTCGCGTTGCGCCGTGCGGCGCTGGGGGTGATTCGCATCGTGCGGGAGGGCACCCACCGCATCGCCCTGCTCGCCGCCGCCTTTGCCGCCGCCGGCGATGCAAACGCCGCGGTCGCGGGCGAAGTGCTCGACTTCCTCATCGACCGCCTCCGCGTCCAGCTCCGCGCCGAAGGCGCGCGCCACGACGTGCTGAACGCCGTGCTCGGCGCCGGCGCCGATGACGACATCGTGCGCATCCTGGCCCGCACCGCGGCGGTCGGCGCCTTCCTCGGCACGGAAGCCGGCGAAAACCTCCTCGCCGCCTATCGCCGCGCCGCCAACATCCTGCGCATCGAGTCCAAGAAGGACGGGCGCGAGCCGCACGACGCCATCGACTCCGCCCTGCTGGAGGAGGACGCCGAACGCGACCTTGCCCGCGCCATCGGCGAGGTCGGCCCGGCGGTGGCCGCCGCCGTCGCCCACGAAAAATTCACCGATGCCATGGCATCCCTGGCCGGGCTGCGCGCCCCGGTCGACCGGTTCTTCGAGGCGATCCTGGTCAATGCCGAACGGCCGGAATTGCGCCAGAATCGTCTGCGATTGCTGTTTCACCTGCGCGCCGCCATGAACATGGCCGCCGACTTCTCCCGCATCGAAGGCTAGGATTGGGGCTGAGCACATGAGCCAGACGCTGACGAAATGGGTCTACAGCTTCGGCGCCGGCGCCCGCGAGGGCGATGCCGCGATGCGCAACCTCCTGGGCGGCAAGGGCGCCAACCTGGCCGAGATGGCCCGCATCGGCCTGCCGGTGCCGCCCGGCTTCACCATCACCACCAAGGTCTGCACCGCGTTCTATGACAACGGCCGGCAATACCCCGCCGAGCTGCGCGACCAGCTGCGCGCCGCCCTGGCGAAGGTGGAGGCCGCCGTCGGCCTGGAATTCGGCTCCCAGTCGAACCCGCTTCTCGTCTCCGTGCGCTCCGGCGCCCGCGTGTCGATGCCGGGCATGATGGACACGGTGCTGAACCTGGGCCTCAACGACGCCTCGGTGCAGGGCCTGGCGGCGCTGTCCGGCGATGCCCGCTTCGCCTGGGACAGCTATCGCCGCTTCATCCAGATGTATGGCGGCGTCGTGCTGGGCGTCGATCACCACCGCTTCGAGGAGGTGATCGACCACGTCAAAGGCGAGAAATACGTCACCGAAGACACCGCGCTGACCGCCGAAGACTGGCAGCGCGTCGTCGCCGGATACCTGGAGCTGGTCGAGCAGGAAACCGGCAAACCCTTCCCGCAAGACCCGGAGGAGCAGCTCTGGGGCGCGATCGGCGCCGTCTTCGGCAGCTGGATGAACCCCCGCGCCAACACCTATCGCCGGCTGCACGACATCCCCGCCAGCTGGGGCACGGCGGTCAACGTGCAGGCGATGGTGTTCGGCAACATGGGCGAGGATTGCGCCACCGGCGTCTGCTTCACCCGCGACCCCTCGACCGGGGAAAACATCTTCTACGGCGAATACCTGGTCAACGCCCAGGGCGAGGATGTGGTGGCCGGCACCCGCACGCCGCAGCCGATGGCCAGCGCCCGGGCCAAGCCCGGCGAGCTGCCGATGGAAACCGCGATGCCGGCGGCCTATGCCGAGCTGATGGCGGTGCGCGAAACCCTTGAGCGCCACTACAAGGACATGCAGGACATCGAGTTCACCGTCCAGCGCAACAAGCTCTACATGCTGCAAACCCGCAACGGCAAGCGCACCGCCGCCGCCAGCCTGCGCATCGCCGTGGAGATGGCACAGGAAGGCCTGATCGACCGCAAGGAGGCGATCCTGCGCGTCAATCCGGCCAGCCTGGACCAGCTCCTGCACCCGATGATCGACCCCGCCGCCAAGCGCAACGCGCTCGCCCGCGGCCTCCCTGCCAGCCCCGGTGCCGCCTGCGGGGCTGTGGTGTTCAGCGCCGACGAGGCCGAGACGCGGGCGCAAAAGGGCGAATCCGTCATCCTGGTGCGCATCGAGACCTCGCCCGAGGACATCCACGGCATGCACGCCGCCCGCGGCATCCTGACCACCCGCGGCGGCATGACCAGCCACGCCGCCGTCGTCGCCCGCGGCATGGGCCGGCCCTGCGTGGCCGGCTGCGGTGGGATTGCGGTGGATTACGGGGCGCAGATCCTGACTGCGGGGGGAAAAATCGTGCGCGCCGGCGACACCATCACGCTGGACGGCACCACCGGCGAGGTCTTCGTCGGCGCCGTGGCGATGATCGAGCCGAAGATGTCCGGCGATTTCGGCACGCTGATGGGCTGGGCCGACGAAACCCGCCGCCTGCGCGTGCGCACCAACGCCGAAACCCCGCTGGACGCCGACACCGCCCGCCGCTTCGGCGCCGAGGGCATCGGGCTGTGCCGCACCGAGCATATGTTCTTCGATCCCGCGCGCATCGGCGCCGTGCGCCAGATGATCATGGCCAGCGACACCGCCGGGCGCGAGGCCGCCCTGGCCAAGCTGCTGCCGTTCCAGCGCGACGACTTCGCCGAGCTGTTCCGCATCATGGCCGGGCTGCCGGTGACCATCCGCCTGCTCGATCCGCCGCTGCACGAGTTCCTGCCCCATGCCGATGCCGAGCTGGCCGATGTGGCGGCCGCCCTGGGCACCGACATGGCCACCATGCGCCAGCGCGCCACCGACCTCGCCGAGGCGAACCCGATGCTGGGCCACCGCGGCTGCCGCCTGGGCATCTCCTACCCCGAGATCTACATCATGCAGGCCCGCGCGATCTTCGAGGGGGCCATCGCCGTCGTGAAGGCCGGCGGCGACGCCCCGGTGCCGGAAATCATGATCCCCCTGGTCGGCACGCGCCGGGAGCTGGAGATCACCCGCGCGCAGGTGGAGGGCGTTGCGGCCCAGGTCTTCAGCGAGGCCGGCATGACGATCGAGTACAGCATCGGCACCATGATCGAGCTGCCGCGCGCCTGCGTCACCGCCGACCGCATCGCCGAGGTCGCCGATTTCTTCAGCTTCGGCACCAACGACCTGACCCAGACCACCTTCGGCCTGTCGCGCGACGACGCCGGCAAGTTCCTGCCGGCCTATGTCGAACAGGGCATCGTGCCGAAGGACCCGTTCGTGTCGCTGGACATCGAGGGCGTCGGCGCGCTGATCCGCATGGCCGCCGAGCGCGGGCGGGCGACCAAGCCCGGCCTGAAGCTGGGCATCTGCGGCGAGCACGGCGGCGACCCGGCCTCGATCGCGTTCTGCGAACAGGCGGGGCTGGACTACGTCTCCTGCAGCCCATACCGCGTCCCCGTCGCCCGCCTGGCCGCGGCGCAGGCGGCTTTGGGGGCCGGAGGCGACCGGACAGCATAAGATAAGGCTGGGCTCCGCCCCTGCGGCGCGAAGGCGCGCCGCATCACCCGCCAGGGGCCAAGCCCCTGGACCTTATGATTTGAAGGCCAAGCCGGCCTCCGAAAAAAATCTTTGCACCGGAATTATATCCAGCATATATTCCGAGAATGACCCATGCCCCGGCTTCTCCCCTCGCGCGCACAAGCGCCGCCTTCTCGGCGGTCGCAGGCTCGCGTCGCGGTGCCGGGCTGGTGGCCCTGATCCTCGCCCTGCTCCTGCGCCTCCTCGCGCGCACCGAAGCGGCCTGGTTCCTCCCCGAAGAAGACGAACAGTACGACGAATACGAAGACGAATACGGCTTCGACGCATATGCCTTTTGCGGCGCGAACCCGTACGCGCTCCATCCGCGCCCCGTCGGCAGCGCCCCACACGCGATCTATGTCGAAGCCGGCCTGATCGCCGATTGGATTCTCGCGGGCGTGCGCAACCGCGGCATGCGCGCCTTGCCGCGCGCCATGCCCCCGTCCCGCCACACCCTCCCCGTGCGCGCTCCCCCCAGCGCCAAGAGAAACTTGTGCTGAAATCACCCTCCGGTTCGAGGGCGCCGACTCACGCCTATATTAATTCTGATATCATAACAACCATCGTTACACCCCAATGCTTGACCTTAAAGTCATAAGGTCCAGGGGCTTGGCCCCTGGCGGGTGATGCGGCGCGCCTTCGCGTCGCAGGGGCGGAGCCCAGCCTTGCCTTGACCCCTATGCCCACCGCCTCCGCGTTTGTTGATCATGGGCGCGCCGGGCGCGGTGCTACGGTTGGGCAACAACGCGGAGGAGAGACCCATGCCCGACCCCGACTATGCCGGCTGGGAGGCCGACCCGGCCGCGATCCTGGCCTTCATGGATGACAACATCATCGCCACCGGCCTGCTGCCGAACGCGCAGAACAACAGCATTCCCGAATACCTGGCACTGACCAAGACCGCCACAAGGGTGACCAAGGATGGGCGCGATGCCGGCTGGGTCTATTACCTGAAGGCCTCGACCGAGACCAGCAGCGCCACGGCCATGAAGTCGTATATCTGCGACTATGCCAAGAACAGCACCAACTATGCGCTGCTGAGCGACAAGGCGAAGTTCTGCTTCACCATCACCATGAACGGCTGCACCTTCGGCATCGGCATGCCGAATTCCAGCGGCGACGTGATCGTCAGCCACAGCAACCGCGCCTCGGACTCGAACCAGGCCGAAAGCCAGCGCGACATCACCCTGGGCGGGCACCGCAACGGCCAGGTCACCATGCTGGAGCCGTCGATGTACCGGCCGGTGGCGAAGATGACCTGCACCACCTTCGGGCTGCGCATCGGCGGGCGATGGAAGTTCTATTTCCAGTCCTATCGGCCCAATGGCGGCAGCTTCGAGTATTTCGGCGCGCTGCCGATCACCACGCAGGGGATGACCGGCTAGCCGCGTGATCGTCGCAGGCGGAATCGCCGAAGACGTGGATCACGCGATCCGTCACCAGCGGTTGGCGGGGCCGGCGCAACGGGGTAGATTGCGGCAAGGCGCCGTTGCGCCATAGTCCGAGGGAGACCGCCATGGCCCATACGCTGGAAAGCTTCGCTGCCGCCTGTCAAGCCGCGATCAGTGCGGATCCCGGCCCGGGCGGACGGGCGAAGGTCTGCGCGCTGGTGCAGGAGGTGCTGAAAGACCGCGAATTCGTGGCCGCCACGATCAAGGCCGACGGCCCGGAGCGGCACGTGCTCTACGAAGACCCGATCCACAAGTTCGCCATCCTGGCGCACAGCTACCACGGCGCGAAGGACAGCGCCCCACACGACCATGGCCCGACCTGGGCGATCTATGGCCAGGCCACCGGCGAGACGATCATGACCGACTGGGAGAAGGTGGCCGAACCGAACGGCGACGAGCCGGGCCGGGTTCGCCGCGTCCGCGACTACAAGCTGACCCCGGGCATGGCCTATGCCTATGAGCCCGGCGTGCTGCATTCGCCGCGCCGCGACGCCTCCACCACCCTGCTGCGCATCGAGGGGTTCAACCTGGGCAGCTACAAGCGCCACAAATACGTCGCGGCCTAGGGAGCGGCTGCGATGGGGGGTGATCTGGCCGCGCTGCGCGTGGTGCGGCTCAACGCCACGCTGTTTCCGCCGAGCGATTTCGAGCGTGCCGAATGGGCCAGCCACGGCCTGACCCCGATCGAGGCCGAGGCCAATACGGTGGCCGAACTGATCCCGATCGTGGCCGAGGCGGATGGCGTGTTTGCCATCTCGGTCGCGCTGCCGACACCTGTGGTCGCGGCGATGAACCGGTGCCGGGTGATCTCGCGCCTGGGCACCGGCACCGACAAGATCGACGTGGCGCTGGCCAAGGCGCGCGGCATCCTGGTCACCAATGTGCCGACCTTCTGCATCGAGGAGCAGGCCGACCACACCATGGCCCTGCTGCTGGCGCTGGCGCGCAAGCTGCCGCCGATGCAGCGGGCGATGCGCGCGGGGGCGTTCAATGCCGCGCAGGGGTTTTCGCGGTCCAACCGCCGGATGAACGGACGAACGCTGGGCCTGGTCGGGTTCGGCAACTCCGCCCGGCTGACCGCGCAGCGCGCCCGCGGCTTCGGGCTGCGGGTGCTGGCCACGCGCCGCAGCGCCACGCCGCTTGATCCGTCGCTGGGGGTCGAGCTGACCGACCTCGAGACGCTGCTGCGCGAGAGCGACTATGTTTCGCTGCACCTGCCGTTGGAGGCGGCGACCTATCACATGATGGGCGCCGCCCAGTTCGCGCGCATGAAGCCCGGGGCGCTGTTCATCAACACCTCGCGCGGCGCGCTGGTGGACGAGGCGGCGCTGGAGGCGGCGCTCCGCTCGGGACATCTGGGGGGTGCGGGGCTGGACACGTTCGAGCGCATCGATGTCTTCGCCGAGACGCCGCCGATGCCGCAATGGAGCCTGCTGGAGATGGACAACGTCATTGCCACGCCACATGTCGCGGCGAACTCGGTGGAGGCGGGGCAGGACGTGTCGCGCGGGGGGATCGCCAATCTTTGCGCCGTGCTGCGCGGGCAATGGCCGCCGGCGGAGCATGTGGTGAACGCCGGGGTGGTGCCGCGTGTGGCGCTCTCCCGGTAAGGCGGCCGTTCTTTGGGTGAGCGGAGCGAGCCCGCGAAACTCTAGGTTCTGTGGACTCTTGGGGTTCCGGCGCGATGTGAAGATGTGATTCAAGGCTGTCTCTTGGAGGGGAGGCAGCTTTGGGTGTTTTGGATC
>JBIPLY010000504.1:0-2934 GCA_044369385.1 Acetobacteraceae bacterium
TGCCCATCACCGCATCGGAGCACCGCGCATGATCCGCCTTTGGGGCCGCACCACCTCGTCCAACGTCATGAAGGTGCTGTGGCTGCTCGACGAACTCGCCCTGCCATACGAACGCATCGACGCCGGCGGCGCCTTCGGCGGCACCGACACGCCGGAATACCGCGCCATGAACCCGCTGGGCCTGGTGCCCAGCCTGGACGACGGCGGCGTGCGGCTGTTCGAGAGCAACACCATCCTGCGCCACCTGTGCCGCGCCCATGCCCCCACCAGCCCGCTCTACCCCGAGGGCCTGGCCGCCCGCGCCGAGGTCGAATCCTGGATGGATTTCCAGCAGACCGCGCAGAGCCGCCCGGCCAGCACCATCTTCCTCGGCCTGGTCCGCACGCCCGCGGAAAAGCGCGACCATGCCGCCATCGCCGCGGCGGTGACGGAGCTGGCCCGCATCTGGACCATCTGCGCCAGCCGGGCCGCTTCCCGCGGCGGCTTCCTGTGCGGCCCCGGCCTGACCCTGGCCGACATCGCCTTCGCCCCGCATCTGCACCGCTGGTTCAACATGCCCATCGCCGACCGGCCCGAGATCGCCGGCCTGGCCGCCTGGTATGCCGCGATGCGCCCCAGCCCGGGCTTCGCCCGGCACGTCGCCGTCAAGGTCGAATGATCAGTAGACCGCCTTCAGCGCCGACGACATGGTGGAGCAGAACCCGGCGAAGACGCCGCTGATCTGGTTGGCCGTGGGTGCGACCATCGCCACCCCGGTGCCGCCGGTCAGCAGGGCCAGCTTGGCGGCATACGAGGCCCGCGAGCTCGCCGAGGTCGCGCCGGAATAGTAGATCGTGCTGACCGAAATGCCGGCATTGCGCGCCAGCGTCGCCTGGTTGGTCGCCATCGTCCAGGTCTGCGCATCGGTGCAGTTCTTGGTGCAGGTCGGCGTCGTCGTCGTGTCGTTCGGATAGATGCCGTCCGCCCGTGTATAGGTGCGGGTGACCCCGTTCGGAATGCCGTCGGTGATGATCACGATGTTCTTGCGCGTGCCGTTATAGGCGGCATTGGCGAACTGCATCCGCGCCGAATACAGCGCCGAGGCGACGTTCGACCCGCTGCACGCCGGCGCCCCGCTGTTGCCGCAGGATTTCAGCGTGTCGATCTTCGTCGACAGCGTGGCGAAGTTGGTCGAAGCCTGGCTCAGCGGCTGGAAGATCATCGAGACGCCGGTATGGGTGGTGATGCCGAACTGGCTGGCGCTGCCGGCCGCGGTGCGCACGCAGTCCAGGATCGCCTTGTCCGCCGCACGCTGATTGGCGATCTGCCCGGAGAAAGAGCCGGACAGGTCGTTGGTGATGATCGTGTTCCAGGTCTGCCCGGTGCCGAAGCTGGCAATCGCCACGGACTGCATGTCGCGGCCGCCGCCGCCCAGGCCGGGCATCATGCCGGACATCCGGTTGCCATTGGCCAAGGTGGCCAGCCCGGTCACCCGCACCGCATTCGGGCTGATGCCGCCGGATTGCGTCAGGGTGGTGAACGTGCGCGCCGCGGGGTCCCAGTTGCCCAGCTCAATGCTGCTCAATGGCACCGTAGTGCCCCAGCTGGACGCCGGCATGTTGGCGGTGGCGATGGTCTGCGCGGCGGAGGTGATCGCGGTAGTCGATTGGGTGCCGGACACGTAGTAGGTGGCCAGTTTCGCCGCGCCGGCCAGCGCGGCGGCCTGCGTCCCCTGGCGCAGGATCAAGCTCTGGTGACGCATGCTGGCCTGGTTCACCATCGTGCCGCCAACGCCGACCAGGGCCGCGCACATCATCGCCGCCGTCACGCCGACCGCGCCGCGCCGCTGGCGCCACATCCGCCGCGCCTGGCGGATCATGTGCAGGTCCCTTCCTTCATCATCGCCGAGCTGACCGTCAGCACCTTGCCGGCCAGGATGCCGTACCGGTCGCCGATGACGGCGGCGTTGAAGCCGCTGGCCTGGATCCGCACGGTCACGCTGGGCACCGCACATGTCTGGGTGGCGGTCACGGAGTAGCTGGCCCAGGTCGGCAGCCCGGCACAGGCATGGTACTCCACCGTGGTGCTGGCCAGGCTCGGGCTGCACACCGTGGTGGCGGTGGCGGTGGCACCGGCGATCGGCCCGGTGGCGAAGTTCGTCACCTGCCCGGTCGACATCATGCGCGCCGCCATCTGGGCGCTGGTCTGCATGGTCGATCGGGCTTGCAGCGCCATGGTCACCGCGATGAAGCTGAAACACAGCAGCATGAGCGGCGGCACCACCAGGGCGAACTCCACCGCCATGTTGCCACGCCGACAGCGCCAGACCCGAAGCAGTCGCGCCGCCATCACGCCATGTCGCTTTACATTTGTGAACATTGGATACCGTCGAATCGGCGTTAGAATCAGAATGTGATGTATGAAATACCTCTGAATTCTTACAGCAGAGTTTCAATTCTTGCCAAGTTGTTTAATTGCGCCGCAAACGCCCATGCGGGACAACGCCGCAGGCCGCCACCGCAGCACAACCCGTTGATTTCGCGCCGCCGGGCCGGAACCGGCGGTCCCGCCGCCGGCCCTGCCAAGGCGCACCCACCGCCTCGCCCGCGCCCGGCCCGACCGACCGGCGCGCATGAAAAATCCTTACCGCGGCGGCGTTACCGATCCGCCCCGGCGTACAGAACCTGGTCCAGCCGATCCAGCGCCGTCTCGTACGCCGCCACTGCCTCCGGCGCGAAATCCGCCGCCGGGATCGCCTCGTCGTCGAAATGCCCGTAGCGGTCCTCCCCGCGCACCAGGAACGCGCTGGTCCGCGGCCCGCTCACCTGGCGCACATGGGTCGGGATGTAGCGGATCGCATAGCCGATGCGCCGGTGATCGCTCCGGTTCGCTTCCGAGCCATGGAAGATGCGCACGTGATGCAGGCTCATCTCCCCGGGCCGCAGCACCACGTCC
>JBIPLY010000505.1:0-2933 GCA_044369385.1 Acetobacteraceae bacterium
GGGATGGTGCGGAAATAGCCGCTCATCAGCCAGGTGACGAAGGGCACCAGGAAGGTGGGATAGACGATCACCAGCGCCCAGATGTTGTCGTGCATGCCGATGGTCGCCATCACCTCGATCATCGGGATGAACAGCAGGGTGGCGGGCACCAGGTAGGTCACGAAGATCGCCGTGCCGACGAACTCGGAGCCGCGGAAGCGCAGCCGGGCCAGCGCATAGCCGGCGGGCACCCCCATGACCAGGGCGATGGCGGTGGACAGGGTGGCGACCATCATGGTGTTGCCGACCCAGACGACGAAATCGGTCTTCTCGAACAGGTAGCGGAAATGGTCCAGCGTCGGGATGGCGACGTAGAGCGGGCTCTTGCTGGTGTCGTACAGCTCGGAATCCGGCTTCAGCGCGGTGATCAGCATCCAGTAGAACGGACCGACCAGGAACACGATGAAGAAGGTGAGCGGCGCCCAGACAAACAGGGCGCGCTCCATGCGAGGGTGGTTCGAGCGCACGGCGCCCGCGGGAAGGGTGGCGGCCAATGCTGGGTTCCTACATCGCGGTGCTGCGGCGGATGCGGCGCAGCTGCCAGATGATGAGTACGAGGAGAACGGGAAGCATGGTCAGCGAGATGGCGGCACCCTCGCCGATATTGCCGCTGGCAAGTCCGGTCTGGTAGCTGAGCGTGGCCAGCACGTGGGTCGCGTTCATCGGGCCGCCCTTGGTGAGGCCATAGACGATGCCGAAATCCGAGAACGTCCAGATGATCGACAGCACCAGCGCGGTCAGCATCACCGGCATGACCAAGGGCAGGGTGACATAGCGGAAGCGCTGGAACTTGCCCGCACCGTCGATCGAGGCGGCGTCGTAAAGGTCCTGCGGGATGGCCTGCAGCCCGGCCAGCACGGTGATGGCCATGAAGGGGATGCCGCGCCAGGCATTGACCAGCAGGACGGAGAACAGGGCGAGGTCGGGGTCGGTCAGCCAGTTGAAGCCGGTATCCATCAGGCCGGTGTTCACCAGCATGTAGTTCAGCACGGAGAAATTCGGGTTGAACAGCCACAGCCAGGCCATGGTGCCGAGCACCGTGGGCACGATCCAGGGCAGCAGGATGGCGGCACGCACCGCCCGGCGGAAGCGGAAGCTTTCGTTCAGCAGCAGCGCCAGCCCGACGCCGAGGATCAGGCGGATGGTCACCGAGCCGGCGGTGAAGATGAAGGTGTTGCCCAGGGTCTGCCGGTAGATCTGGCTTTCCCAGAGCAGCTCGAAATTCTCCAGGCCGATGAAGACGCCGGGGTCGGCCAGGGTGCGGTCGGTCAGCGCATAGCCGACCGCCACGAAGAACGGATAGGCGACCAGCGCCAGCAGCAGCAGCACGACGGGCGCCACCAACAGGTAGCCGAGGCCCCGCTCGCTATCGATGATGTCGGTGACGAAGCTGCGCCGGACCGCTCGCCCTGAGCGGCCCGACGCAACCGTCGGCGATGGTGTGCCCACGTTGCCTGTGCCTTGCGCGGGGCGGTCAGGTGCGGGTGCGGCGCCGGGCGATCTGGGCGTATTCCTTCTCGGCCCAGGCCACCGCGTCGCGCGGGGTGAGCTGTCCGGTGCAGGCCTTGGCGAACATGTCCACCAGGATGTACTTGTTCACCGCCTCGGCTGCCGCCGGGCTGGGCGGGCCGGCATGGCCGGGCAGGCGGTTGATCTTGTTCAACTCACGGAAGATCTTCAACTTCGGATCGGCCGGCCACACATCCTCGCTGTCGAAGCCGGCGAGCTGCGGGATGAAGTACGACTGGCCGACCCGGGTCCATTTCGGCAGGAAACCGCGACTGTACCAGGCCTTGAGGAACTCGCGCTGGCCGGCCTTGTTGGGGCTGGAAGCGAAGGGCAGCCAGACATTGACGTTGTAGCAGGCGAAGCGCCCGGCCGGGCCGGCTGGCCACTGGGCGTGATCCATGTTGTCGACGATGTTCTTGCGCGCCGGGTCGGTCGCGGCCACGGCGCGCGAGGCGAGATAGATGGTGTTCACGTTCACCGTCGCCGAGACCTTGCTGGCCAGGAACGCCTGGTTGTTGTCGGGGTCGAGCCAGGCGGTGGTACCGGGGATGAAGTGCTGGTAGATCTCCTTGTACCACTCGACGGCCGCCAGGGTGCCGGGCGAGTTGATGGCGACCGTGCGGCCATCGGCCTCGAACTCCTTGCCGCCGAAGGCCCACAGCACCGGATAGTTGGTGGAGCGGCCATCGCCGGAGGCCTTGCCGAGGGTCATGCCGATGGGCGTGCCCTTCGCGTTCAGTTTCTTGGCGGCATCCAGCAGGCCGGCGAAGGTGTCTGGGAAGCTGTCGATCCCCGCGGCGCGGAACATGTCGGTGCGCCAGTTCCAGGCGGCCGGGGCCTGGCCGATCGGCAGGCTGCGCCAGCGTCCGCCGACCATCGAGGTGGCCTTCGCGGCGTCCATCCAGCCGCCATAGGTGCGGCCGATCTCGTCGGCGAGGTCGGTGACGTCGTTCAGCTTGGAAGCATAGACATAGGTGTCGAACTCGACGCCGACGGCCAGGTCGGCGCCGCGGCCGCTGCCGATCACCGAGGCGGTCTTGGTCATCAGCTCGTCACCGGCGAAACGCTCGATCCGGATCTCCATGCCGCTGTCGCGGGCGAGCTCGGCGGCAAGCTGGTCGAGCATCGAGTTTGTCTCCGGCACATACCATTGGCCGGCGAGGATGGTGAGCTTGCTGCCCTTCAGCGCGCCCTGGGCGATGGCAGGCGTGGCAAGCGGCGGGATCGCCAGGACGGGCGCAGCGGCAAGAAGCGCGCGCCGGCTGATCCGGGGGAGGCGGCTGATAGGCATCGGGGGCGTCTCCTGCTGGGCCCTTGCACGGGCCGTTTGTTGTTGTCGGCCGGGCCGGGTGGCGGCGGCAGATAATATAATACTATGCAGCTTG
>JBIPLY010000506.1:0-2930 GCA_044369385.1 Acetobacteraceae bacterium
GTCGTGCTGCTGCGCCTGGATGACGGCGAGCGCGCAGCCCCCGACTGCATGCAGACCTCCCCCGGCCTGTCCGCCGGCACCGGCGTGCCGGAGCCGACGGTGGCCAAGGTGCTGAAGGCGCTGGCCCGCGCCGGCCTGGTCGCCTCCACCCGCGGCGCGCGCGGCGGCTACCGCCTGATGCGCCCGCTGCATGCGGTCTCGGTGGCCGACGTGATCATCGCCGTCGACGGCCCGATCGCGCTGGCCGCCTGCGTCGACGGCTCCACCACCTGCTGCGACGTCTCCTCGGTCTGCGCCGTGCGCGGCCGCTGGGACCTGGTCAACGCCGCCATGCACCGCACCCTGTCCGGCATCTCGCTCGCCGACATGCGCGATTCCACCATTCCCCCCGCCTTCCGCATCCCTGCGGAAGCCCTCTCCCGCGCCGCAGAATAAGGGGCCCCGATCCATGCCCGCCGTTGCCGAAACCCTCGACACCGTCCAGGCTGCCAGCGAAGGCGGCTACAAATGGGGCTTTTCCACCGATATCGAGATGGACCTCGCGCCGAAGGGCCTGAACGAGGACATCATCCGCCTGATCTCCGCGCGCAAGAACGAGCCGCAATGGCTGCTCGATTGGCGCCTGGCCGCCTATGCCCATTGGCTGCGCATGGCGGAGCCGGACTGGGCGATGCTGAACATCGCCCCGATCGACTACCAGGACCTGCACTATTACGCCGCGCCGAAGAAGAAGCCCGGCCCGAAGAGCCTGGACGAGGTCGATCCCGAACTGCTGCGCACCTATGAGAAACTCGGCATCCCGCTGAAGGAGCGCGCCATCCTGGCCGGCGTCGAGGGCGCCGAGGATGAGCGGCCGCAGGTGGCGATGGACGCGGTGTTCGACAGCGTCTCGGTCGCCACCACCTTCAAGGCCACCCTGGCCAAGTCCGGCGTGATCTTCTGCCCGATCTCCGAAGCGGTGCAGGAACACCCGGAGCTGGTGCGCAAATACCTCGGCAGCGTCGTGCCCACCACGGACAACTACTTCGCCGCCCTGAACTCCGCCGTCTTCACCGATGGCAGCTTCGTCTACATCCCGAAGGGCGTGCGCTGCCCGATGGAGCTGTCGACCTATTTCCGCATCAACGCCCGCAACACCGGCCAGTTCGAACGCACCCTGATCATCGCCGAGGAAGCCAGCCACGTCTCGTATCTCGAGGGCTGCACCGCCCCGCAGCGCGACGAGAACCAGCTCCATGCCGCGGTGGTCGAGCTGGTCGCCTTCGACGATGCCACGATCAAATACAGCACGGTGCAGAACTGGTACCCCGGCGACGCCGACGGCCGCGGCGGCATCTACAACTTCGTCACCAAGCGCGGCGCCTGCCGCGGTGCGCGCAGCAAGATCTCCTGGACCCAGGTCGAGACCGGCTCGGCGATCACCTGGAAATACCCGTCCTGCATCCTGCTGGGCGATGACAGCGTCGGCGAGTTCTATTCGGTGGCGCTGACCAACAACCACCAGCAGGCCGATACCGGCACCAAGATGATCCACATCGGCAAGCGCACCAAGAGCACCATCGTCTCCAAGGGCATCAGCGCCGGCCAGTCGAACAACACCTATCGCGGCCTGGTGCGCATCGACCGCCGGGCCGATGGTGCCCGCAACTTCACCCAGTGCGACAGCCTGCTGATCGGCGACCAGTGCGGCGCCCATACCGTGCCCTACATCGAAAGCCGCAACCCGACCGCCAAGCTGGAGCACGAGGCCACCACCTCGAAGATCGCCGAGGACCAGCTGTTCTACTGCCGCCAGCGCGGCCTGAGCGAAGAAGACGCCGTCGGCCTGATCGTCAACGGCTTCTGCAAGGATGTTCTGAAGGAGCTGCCGATGGAATTCGCCGTGGAAGCACAGAAGCTGCTGGCGATTTCTCTCGAAGGTTCCGTCGGTTAAAGGACAAAGACGATGTTGAAGATCACCGACCTGCGCGCCTCCATCGACGGCAAGCAGATTCTGCGCGGCATCGACCTGGCCGTACCCCCGGGCGAGATCCACGCCATCATGGGCCCGAACGGCTCCGGCAAATCCACCCTGTCCTACGTCCTCTCCGGCCGCGAGGGCTATGAGGTCGACGGCGGCAGCGCCACCTTCGCCGGCGCCGACCTGCTGGCCATGGAGCCGGAGGAGCGCGCCGCGGCCGGCGTCTTCCTGGCCTTCCAATACCCGGTCGAGCTGCCCGGCGTGAACAACGCCAACTTCCTGCGCACCGCGCTGAACGCCCAGCGCCGCGCCCGCGGCGAGGCGGAGCTGGACGCCGTCCAGTTCCTCAAGCTCGCCCGCGCCCAGGCCAAGCTGCTCTCGATGCCGGACGACATGCTGAAGCGCAACGTCAACGTCGGCTTCTCCGGCGGCGAGAAGAAGCGCAACGAGGTCCTGCAAATGGCCGTCCTGCGCCCGAAACTGGCCATCCTCGACGAGACCGACTCGGGCCTGGACATCGACGCGCTCAAGATCGTCGCCGACGGCGTCAACGCCCTGCGCGGCCCCGATTTCTCCGCCCTGGTCATCACCCACTACCAGCGCCTGCTGGACCACATCGTGCCCGATCGCGTCCACGTCCTGGCCGGCGGCCGCATCGTGAAATCCGGCGGCCCCGAACTCGCCCACGCCCTGGAAGCCGGCGGCTACGCGGCGGTCATCCCGGAGGGGGCAGGGGTGGCAGCATGAGCGGCACCGGTCCTCTGGCGGCCCTGAAAGCCGCCGCCGACACCTACCTGGCCCAGTACCACGCCCAGAAGGCCAAGCTCCCCGGCGACACCCACATCCGCGCCGAAGCCGCCGCCCTGCTGGCCCAGAACGGCCTGCCCGGCCCGCGCGAGGAAGCCTGGCGCTACACCCCGCTGCGCCCCTTCGCCGAGGCCGGCTTCGCCCCGGCCGCGCGCATCGAACC
>JBIPLY010000507.1:0-2928 GCA_044369385.1 Acetobacteraceae bacterium
GGTGCCGACGATGGCATGCGGTCGACAAAATTTCACATTCCAACTGCATCCGATCCAGCCGCCCGCCGGTAACGGCCATGCAGGGGCCGCGCCGCCCCGCCATACACCGGGGGGCTCACGCGTCGTTCATTCCACGCATCACCCGCCCAGGCCGTAGCGTCCGGCCGCGCAACTAGAACGGTCGTGCGGCCCGCCCGATATTTCGCCACCGACCCAATTTACAGCACAGGACATGATTGCAATGCGCCTTCTGCTCACCGCCATGAATTCACCCCGCACCGGCGACGTCGTCGCCCTGCTGCACGCGCAGCACTTCATCCTCGACCATGCCGACACGGCGCGCGAGGCGCTGCACCTGGTCCGCGCCTTCGGATTCGATGCCGCGGTGATTGATGCCACCGCCGGGGCCACCGCCGGGGCAACCGACTGTGCCGCCATGCTGCGCGAGCTGCGCGCGGCGGGTTGCCGCCTGCCGGTGGTGGCCGTCGCCCGCCAGCTCGCCGCGCGCGACCGCGCCCGGTTGCTCGACCTGGGCGCGGATGACGTGATCACCCTGCCGGTCGATGGCGCGGAGCTCTCTGCCCGGCTGCGCGCGGTGGTGCGCCGCGCCGGTGGCTTTGCCCAGTCGCTGCTGCGCGTCGGCCCGGTGGAACTTCATTTGGACCGGCGCGACGCCACCGCCCATGGCCAGGATCTGCACCTGACGCCCACCGAATACCGCGCGCTGTCGCTGCTGCTGCTGCGCAAGAACCAGCTTGTCAGCCGCCAGGCGCTGATGGATGCGCTGTATGGCGAGCTTGACGAGCCCAGCGTGAAATCGATCGACGTGCTGATGCACCGGCTGCGCAAGCGCCTGGCTGCCGCCGGGGTGGGGATGCTGGTCACCACGGTCTGGGGCAGCGGCTACATCGTGCGCGAGCCCGCGCCGGACCAGCGGCCCGCCCGGCGTGCGGCGGCGCGCCCGGTGGCGCTCGCGCTGCATTGACGCCCCCCCCTTGGCCCCCCCCCCTTGGCCCCCCCCCCCCTTGGCGCCTGCCCGGCGGGGTGCTTGTCTGTCGCGGTCGAACCCGGAGAATCCCCGCCATGGACTACACCCCGCTGCGCATGGACCGCACCCTGCCGCCGCTGTCCGTCAACCTCTATTCGGACACCCAGACCCGGCCCACGCCGGCGATGAAAGCGGCGATGATGGAAGCCGAGGTCGGTGACGAGCAGTTCGGCTGGGACCCGACCGCCACCGCCCTGCAGGAGCGCATGGCCGCGCTGATGGGCAAGGAAGCGGCGCTGTTCCTGCCCAGCGGCACGATGTGCAACCAGATCGCGATCGCCACCCATTGCCGCCCCGGTGACGAGATCCTGGCCCATGAGACCGCGCATATCCTGACCAGCGAGGGCGGGGCCGTCGGCGCCATCACCGGCGCGCAGATCACCGGCCTGCGCGGCCCCCGCGGCCAGTTCGGCGCCGCCACCCTGCGCGCCGCGATCCGCCCGCGCACCCGCTATGCCCCGCCGCAGACGCTGATGGAAATCGAGCAGACCGCCAATTCCGGCGGCGGCACGGTGTGGAAGGTGGAGACGATCAACGAGCTCTGCGCCATCGCCCATGAGCACGGCCTGCGCACCCACATGGACGGCGCCCGGCTGATGAACGCCTGCGTCGCGGCGGGCGTCTCGGCCAAGGACATGGTGGCGGGGATGGACAGCCTGTGGCTGGACTTCACCAAGGGCCTGGGGACCGGGGTCGGCGCGGTGCTGGTCGGCAGCAAGGAGTTCATCGGCGCGGCCTGGCGCTGGAAGCAGCGGCTCGGCGGCTCGATGCGCCAGTCCGGCATGCTCGCCGCCGGCTGCCTGTATGCGCTGGACCACCACATCGACCGCCTGGCCGACGACCACGCCAATGCCCGCCGCCTGGCGCGCGGCCTGGCCCAGATCCCCGGCCTGGTGCCGGAGGAGCCGGAGACCAACCTGGTGTTCTTCAACACCGAGGGCACCGGGCTTACGGCGGCCCAGCTTTCCGACCGTGCGCGCGAGCATGGCGTGGCCGTCAGCACGAACGGCAAGTGGCGCGTGCGCGCCTGCACGCATCTGGATGTCTCGGCGGCCGATATCGACACCGCGGTGCAGGTGATCGGCACGGTGGTGAAGGCGGCCTGATCCCGGCCTCTCTGACCGGGATCAGTCCATGAACAGCTCCGCCAGGTCGCGGAGCAGGCCGCCCTGCTTGCGTGCCTCGATGCCCTGGCGACTGCGGCGCTCTGTCCGGCGGACCGGTGCGCCCGACGACCGTGCGAAATCAGGTGCTTCGGCGGCAGCGCGGGCGATGGCTACGGCGAACTCCTCGGACGTGCGATAGCGATAGGCGGGTTTGAACGCCATCGCCTCTGCCACCACCTGGTCCAGGGCCACTGGCACGTCCGGCACCAAGCTGGACGGGCGCGGCGCGTCGGTGTGGAACTTCTGCATCAGCGCGTGTTCGGGCGCGCCGCCATAGGGCGGGCGGCCCGTCAGAAGATGATAGAATGTGGCGCCGGCAGCGTAGATGTCGGTTCGGATATCTATCTCGTCACCACGCCATTGTTCCGGCGAGACATAGTGCGCCGTGCCCATCTGATCGCCCATCCTGGTCAAGTCGCTGGCCGGAAGCCGGGCGATACCAAAATCGACCAGCACCACGCGCCGGTCGCTGCGCCGCAGGATCAGGTTCGACGGCTTGATGTCGCGGTGAAGCACCCCGGTTGCATGGACATGGGCCAGCCCGCGCAACACGTCTTGAATGCAGCGCATCGCGGCGGCCACCGTCATCCGCCCCCTGGCAAGGTGTTGGCGCAGGCTGTCGCCATCCACCAGTTCACCGACGATGCAGCCCAGGGTCCTGGTTTCCACGGCATGGTGAATCTTCATGACATGGGGGCTCGACAGCAGGCCGAG
>JBIPLY010000136.1:0-9446 GCA_044369385.1 Acetobacteraceae bacterium
TCGCCCTGACCGGCCTGTCCGACCCCGACGCGATCGCCGATTTCTACCTGCGCATGGGCCCCCGCCTGGTGGTGCTGAAAATGGGCGACCAGGGCGCGCTGCTCGCCACGCCGGCCACCCGCCTGCGCATCCCCCCCTTCCCCTGCACCGTGGTCGACGCCACCGGCGCCGGCGACACCTTCTGCGGCGCCTTCCTCGCCCGCACCCTGGACGGCGACACCCCAGAGGCCGCCGCCCATTACGCCGCCGCCGCCGCCGCCCTCAAATGCCAGGGCTACGGCGCCGTCGCGCCCATCCCCACCGCTGCCGAAGTCCGCACGGCGCTGTCGTCTGATCGTCGCAGGCGGAACGCCGAAGACGTGAATCAGCCGACCCGATAAAGGCCCTCGCCCGATGATGCTCGTCACCGAACGCCTGATGCTCCGCCCCTGGTGGGACGACGACTGGGCCCGCATGGCCGAGATCAGCGCCGATCCCGAAACCATGCGCTACTACCCCGCCCCCCTGACCCGCGAGCAGTCCGACCGCGCCATGGCCCGCATGCTGGTGCAGACGATGCAGGACGGCTTCGGCCCCTTCGCCGTCGAAGCGCCCCGCATATCCCCCCTGATCGGCCGCGTCGGCGCCCGCCGGGTCAAATCCGGCCTGCCCTGCGCCCCCTGCGTCGAGCTGGTCTGGCGCATCGGCCGCCCCTGGTGGGGCCAGGGCTTCGCCACCGAAGCCGCCCGCGCCGCCATCACCGACGCCTTCGAGGTCCACGGCATCGACGAACTCATCGCCGTCACCGCCGCCGGCAACCGCCCCTCGATCCGGGTGATGGAAAAACTCGGCATGACCCGAGATCTCGATGGCGATTTCGACCACCCCGAAGTCCCGGCGGGCCACGATCTGGCCCGGCATGTGCTGTACCGGCTCAGGAAGAAGAAGTAAGAATCTTCTTTTTTTGAAAAAAAAGAAGCAAAAAAACTTCTACCCACTGGCACCCTTCTTCCCCGGGAGAGCCGGGTGCAAACGGAAAAAGTTTTTTGGTTCTTTTTTTCAAAAAAAGAACTACTTGCTTTCTGTCGCCGCCCACCCCACCGCCACGATCACTACCGCCCCGCCCACCAGCGTCATCCCGCCGGGATTTTCGGCGAACACCGCCCACACCCAGATCGGCGCCAGCACCGCTTCCAGCACCGAAATCAGCCCGGCATCCGCCGACGGGATCAGCCGCACCCCCTCGGTGAACATGATCAGCGCCAGCCCCATCTGGAACACGCCGAACACCGCCAACAGCACCATGTCGCGCGCCGGCACCGCGAATTCCGCCATCGGCGCGCTGACCACCGCCACCACCACCACCCCCAGCAGCGTCGCCTCGGTGGTCGGCACATCCCGCTCCATGCGCGCCAGCACCACCGCCATGGCATAGGTCAGCCCCATCCCCGCCGAGAGGATGTTGCCCCACAACCGCCCCGCCTCGCCGGACTGCATCACGATCAGCCCGACCCCGAACAGGCTCAGCGCGATCGCCGCCCCCACCCGCGCCGTCACCCGCTCGCGCAGGAACAGAAACGCCAGCACCGCGGCGAACAGCGGGGCGGCGGCCTGGAACACCAGCACCGCGGCCACCGTGGTCAGCTCCAGCGCATTGATGAAGCAGATCATCGAGGCCGCGAAGCACAGCCCCATCGCCATCCCGACGCGCCCCAGCCGGGCAAACCCCTGCCCCGCCCGCGCCCCATCCCGCACCAGCAGATACGCCGCCAAGGCCCCGGCCGCGAACACCGACCGCCAGAACAGCGTCGTCCACGGCGCAACCTCCACCCAGCGCGCCAGCACCCCTGCACTGCTCCACACCACGATCGCCCCGGTGACCAGCAGCACCCCGCGCCGATACTCGGCCGCCGAGACGGATGGGACAGCACTCGACATGGCGGACACTCCGAAACGGCACGTCACCTCGCCGCAGGCCACCGGTTCACGCAACCCCTTGCGGCGCCGCCCAGCCCCCCGCAGGATCGCCCCCATGACCCAGACCCTGCTCCCCGGCACCATCCTCGGCCAGATCGGCGACCTGCAGCTCGAAGGCGGCGGCACCCTGCCGAACGTCCGCCTGGCCCATGTCACCTATGGCCGCCTCGCCCCCGGCGGCAAGAACGCCGTGCTGCTCACCCACGGCTACACCAGCAGCCACATGTTCGCCCACCCGACGGGCGCCGTGTCCTCCGAAGGCTCCTGGGCCGACCTGGTCGGTCCCGGCAAACCGATCGACACCGACCGCTTCTTCGTCGTCAGCAGCAACATGATCGGCTCGTCCTACGGCTCGACGGCGCCGATGAGCTTCAACCCCGCCACCGGCCGCGCCTATGGCCCCGACTTCCCGAAGATCACGCTCACCGACATCGTCACCGCCCAGAAGAAACTGCTCGACCTGCTCGGCGTGAAGCACCTGGCCGCCGTCGTCGGCCCCAGCTACGGCGGCTTCCAGGCCTTCGCCTGGGGCATCACCTTCCCCGATTTCATGGACGGCCTGGTCCCCGCCGTCACCGCCCCCAGCCGCCCCGCCGACCGCGGCCCCGACGTCCTCGAAGCCCGCATGGCAACTGACAAGAACTGGAACGCCGGCCACTACTACGAAGCCGGCGGCATCCGCGCCACCATGGCCGACATCCGCCAGGAAACCCTGATCCGCTACGGCGCCGAAGCCGAGCTCGCCCCGCTCTACCCCGAGAAAGCCGCGCTGGACGCCGCCATCCGCGCCCGCGCCGAAGCCTGGGCCGATGCCTTCGACGCCCACTCCCTCCTGGTCCTCGGCCGCGTGCTCCAGGGCTGGGACGCCACCCCGAACTTCGCCCGCATCAAGGCGAAGCTGCTCTACGTCCTCTCCCGCACCGACGCCCTCTTCCCCCCCAGCCTCGCGCCCACCGTCATGGCGAACCTCAAATCCGCCGGCGTCGACGCCAGCTATTTCGAGATCGACTCCGACCACGGCCACCTGGCCAGCGGCACCGACGCCGCCAAATGGGCCGCCCCGCTCCGCGAATTCATGGACGCCCTACCCAGGCGCTAGCGCGCGATCGTCGCAGGCGGCACGCCGGAGACGTGAATCGCCCGCTCCAGCTAAGCTGATTCCCGCTTCGCCAGGGGCACCGAGAACTGCGGCTCGGTGTCCCACGGAAACAGGATCCAGGTATCCTGGCTCACCTCGGTCACGAATTCGTCCACCATCGGCTTGCCCGCCGCCTTGGCATAGACCGTCACGAACCGCGCCCGCGGCAACAGCCCCCGCACCACCTTCGCCGTCGTCCCGGTATCCACCAGGTCGTCGACCAGCAGCCACCCCTCCCCGTCCCCGGCCGCCACCGGCGCCTTGGCCACCACCGGCGCCCCAGGCACCTCCTCGTCGTATGTGACCACCGACACCGTCTCGATCACCCGGATCTCCAGCTCCCGCGCAATGATCGCCGCCGGGATCAGCCCGCCCCGCGTGATCGCCACCACCCCCCGGAACGGCCCCGCCCCGATCAACCGCCAGGCCAGCGCCCGCGCATCGCGATGCAGCTGGTCCCACGTCACCGTGTAGTAATGCGCCGCCATCAGAACAGCCGCCCCCCGTCGCGAACCGCCCGGTCCGGCCCGATCAGCACCACCGCCCCCTCGTCATCCGGCACCCCCAGCGTCAGCACCTCGCTGATGAACTTGCCGATCTGCCGCGGCGGAAAATTCACCACCGCCAGCACCTGCCGCCCCACCAGCCCCTCGGGCGCATAATACTTGGTGATCTGCGCCGAGGACCGCTTCACCCCCAGCGCGCCCCCGAAATCGATCCGCAGCTTGATCGCCGGCTTGCGCGCCTCGGGAAACGCCTCGGCGGCCACGATCGTGCCCACCCTTATATCCAGCGCCTCGAACTCCGCCATCGTCGCCATCGTGCATCCATCTCCCTGCGCACCGATCATCCCAGCCCGCCGCGCCCCCCGCAAGGTTGCCAGACCAGCCCGCAAATGCGACCGTAAATCTTCCTGACCACGACGGAGATGCGGCCAATGCGCGACTTCCAGTTCCCGGGCCGCAGCCCGGTCTATTCCACCCACGGCATGGCCGCGACCTCGATGCCCGGCGCCACCCTCGCCGCACTCGACGTCCTGCGCGCCGGCGGCAACGCGCTCGATGCCGCCATCGCCGCCGTCGCCACCCTCTGCGTCATCGAGCCCGCCAGCACCGGCATCGGCGGCGACTGCTTCTGCCTCTACGCCCCGGCCGGCGAGAAGAAGGTCTATGCGCTGAACGGCTCCGGCCGCGCGCCGGCCGCCGCCAACATCGACTTCTACCAGAAGCACGGCATCAGCAGCATCGAGCCCACCTCCGCGCATGCCGTCACCGTCCCCGGCGCCATCTCCGCCTGGGAAACCCTGCTCGCCCGCTTCGGCCGCCGTGGTCTCGACACCCTGCTCACCCACGCCATCGACTACGCCGAGAACGGCCACCCGATCCACCCGAAGGTCGGCCGCGACTGGCCCGGCTCCGTCGACAAACTCACCAAGGGCGGCGCCGACTATTTCCTCCCCGCCCCCAAGATCGGCGACATGTTCCGCCAGCCCCAGCTCGCCGCCACCCTGCGCGCCATCGCCAAGTCCGGCTCCAAGGCCTTCTACGAGGGCGAAGTCGCTGCCGACATTGTCGCCACCCTGCGCGCCCGCGGCGGCCTGCACACCGAGGAGGATTTCGCCAACGGCCGCACCGCCGCCGAATTCGTCGACCCGATCAAGATCGCCTGGAAGGACTACGAAGTCTGGCAGTGCCCGCCCAACGGCCAGGGCATGGTCAACCTGATGATCCTCGGCATGCTCGAACGCCTCGGCACCGCGCCGGACGGCCCGCTCGGCACCACCCGCGTCCACCGCCACATCGAGGCCGCCCGCCTGGCCTACCGCGACCGCGACGCCTTCCTCGCCGACCCCGCCCACGCCCAGATCCCGCTCGACCACCTGCTCAGCCGCCAGTACCTGGAATCGCAGGCCGGCCTGATCCGCGACGACCGCGCCATGCGCCACCTCCCCACCGCCGGCGAATCCGCCGTGCCGGTCCACGCGGACACCGTCTATCTCTGCGTCGTGGACAATGACGGCAACGCCTGCTCCTTCATCAACTCGCTGTTCCAGGGCTTCGGCTCCGGCATCCTGGCCAAGAACTCCGGCGTCATGCTGCAGAACCGCGGCTTCGGCTTCCGCTTCACCCCCGGCCACCCCAACACCATCGCGCCGAACAAGCGCCCGATGCACACCATCATCCCCGGCATGGTCACGAAAGACGGCGAGGCGGTGATGCCCTACGGCGTCATGGGCGGCCACTACCAGCCGATGGGCCACAGCTGGTTCCTCACCAACTTCCTCGAATACGGCCTGGACATCCAGGAATCCCTCGATCTCCCGCGCATCTTCCCCTACGCCGGAAAGGTCGAGGCCGAACGCGGCTTCACCCCCGCCATGACCGACCAGCTCTCCCGCCTCGGCCATGAGGTGGTCGAAGCCGCCGGCCCCCACGGCGGCGGCCAGGCCATCTGGATCGACCGCAAGCGTGGTGTGCTGTGCGGCGGCAGCGAGCCGCGCAAGGATGGTTTGGCGCTCGGCTACTAAGCAAGAATCTTCTTTTTTTGAAAAAAAAGAAGCAAAAAAACTTTCCCTACTTGCACCCGGCTCCCAAGGGTAAGCCGGGTGCAAACGGATAGAAGTTTTTTGGTTCTTTTTTTCAAAAAAGAACCGCTTCCTTGAGGGAGGAACCAACATGCTCTTCTACGACTCCGTCGGCCCGAACCCCCATGTCGTGCGCGTCTTCGCCGCCGAGCGTGGCGTGGAGCTGCCGAAAACCCCCATCGACCTGCGCGGCGGCGAAAACCGCCAGCCCGCCTTCATGGCCAAGAACCCCTCCGGCCAGCTCCCCGCCCTGGAACTCGACAACGGCATGGTGCTCGCCGAGATCACCGCCATCTGCGAGTACCTCGACGAGATCGGCCCCGCCGGCAAAACCCTGATCGGCAGCACGCCGGAGGAACGCGCCGAGACCCGCATGTGGGTCCGCCGCATCGACCTCAACATCGTCGAGCCGATGGGTGCGGGCTTCCGCTATGCCGAGGGCCTGAAGATGTTCGCCCCGCGCATCCGCACCATCCCGCAGGCCGCCGACGACTTCAAAACCCTCGCCCAGGAAAAGCTCGCCTGGCTCGACGGCCTGATCGCCGGCCGCGAATTCGTCTGCGGCGCCCGCCTGACGCTCGCCGACATCCTGCTCTGCTGCTTCCTGACCTTCGGCGACCGCGTCGGCCAGAAGATCAACCCGGCCAACGCCAACATCGCCGCCCTGCACGCCCGCATCGCCGCCCGCCCCTCCTTCGCCGCCTGAGGACCCGCCCCGATGACCGAACCCTGCGACCTCACCGCCACCGAAGCCCGCCGCCTCATCGGCCGGCGCGCCCTCTCCCCGGTGGAGTTGCTGGAAAGCTGCCTCGCCCGCACCGATGCCACCGACCACGCGGTGAACGCCATGGTCGCCCGCGACGACACCGCCAGCCGCGCCGCCGCGAAAGCCGCCGAGGCCGCGGTGATGCGCGGCGACGCGCTCGGCGCGCTGCACGGCCTGCCGGTGGGGATCAAGGACCTGACCGCAACCAAGGGCCTGCGCACCACCTGGGGCTCCCCGCTGTTCCGCGACCATGTGCCGGCCGAAGACCATTCCCTGGTCACCAACATCCGCGCCGCCGGCGGCATCATCGCCGGCAAGACCAACACCCCGGAGTTCGGCGCCGGCGCCAACACCCGCAACGCGGTCTACGGCGCCACCGGCAACGCGTTCGACCCTTCCAAGAACGCCGCCGGCTCCTCGGGCGGCTCGGCCGTGGCGCTGGCGGTGGGACAGGTGCCGCTGTGCAGCGGCAGCGACATGGGCGGGTCCTTGCGCAACCCCGCCGCCTTCAACGGCATCGTCGGCTTCCGCCCCACCCCCGGCCTGGTGCCGGACGAGGGCAAGAAACTCGGCTGGTCCGGCCTGGGCGTGCAGGGGCCGATGGCCCGCACCGTGCCCGATCTCTGCCTGCTGATGTCCGTCATGGCCGGCGAAGATGCCGGCGACCCGATGGCCACCACCGTGCACGGCAAGCGCGTGCACAACCCCGGCGATTTCTTCCCGGTCCAGTCGCTCGATCTCGGCGGGCTGCGCGTGGCGATCACCCCGGATTTCGGCTTCGCGCCGACCGAGAAGCACATCGCCGAAGTCTTCGCCGAAAAGGTCGCGCTGTTCCGCCACGCCTTCCGCAGCGTGTCCGATGCCACGCCCGATTGCAGCGGCACGGACGAGGCCTTCGAGGTGCTGCGCTCGACCAACTTCATCGCCGGGCACATCGAGAAATGGCACACCGCCCGCGACCAGCTCGGCCCGAACATCGTGGCCAACATGGAAGAGGCGCTGAAATACACCATCGCCGATGTCTCCCGCGCCTCGGCCCTGCAGACCACGCTGTATCACCGCTGGCAGGCCTTCTTCCAAGACTTCGACATCATCCTCAGCCCGGCGATCACCATCAGCCCGCGCCCCTGGACGGAGCTGTTCCCGAAAGCGATCGACGGCAAGCCGACGCGGACCTATTTCCACTGGCTGTCGCTGGCCTATGCGGTGACCATCGTCGGCCACCCGGCGCTCAGCCTGCCGGTCGGGCGCGACCGCGCCGGCATGCCGTTCGGCCTGCAGATCGTCGGCCGGCGCGGTGGCGATGCGCAGGTGCTGGCCGTGGCCGCGGCCCTCGAAGACATGCTCGCCGGCGACCCGCGCACGCGGCGCCCGGTGCCGGATATCGCGGGGCTGAAGGCCGCCGGTCCGATCAGCGCCATGCCGCATTTCATGGGGTTCAACTGAGGCAGGAAGCAGTTCTTTTTTGAAAAAAAGAACCAAAAAACTTTTCCCTATTGGCGCCCGCCTTCCCCAGGGAAGCCGGGTGCCAACGGATAAAGTTTTTTTGCTTCTTTTTGTTCACAAAAAGAAGATTCTACCTTCCTGAAAAAAATCCTTGATTCGCCGCCTCGGTTAGATTATATTTCTAACTATGCCTCGCATCCCGGCTCCCCATCTCGCGCGCACCAGCGCCGCCGTTTCGGCGGTCGCGGACCTGCGCCCGGGCGCCGGGCTGGTGGCCATGATCCTCGCCCTGCTGCTGCGCCTGCTGGCGCGCGCCGATGCGGCCTGGTTCCTCCCCGAAGAAGACGACCAATTCGACGAGTACGAAGACGAATACGGCTTCGACGCATATGCCTATTGCGGCGCGGACCCGTGCGCGCTCCATCCGCGCCCGGTCGGCAGCGCCCCGCACGCCATCTATGTCGAAGCCGGATTGATCGCCGATTGGATTCTGGCCGGCGTGCGCAACCGCGGCATGCGCGCCCTGCCGCGCGCCACCCCCGCGCCCGGCCAGACCGCGCAAGGCCTGACCGCGCCCGCGCGCGCGCCGCCGCGTCCCGCACCCGCATTGTGGCCGCGAACCTGAAGCAACTCCCCCGGAAACCCTCCGGCCGGGAGCCGCACCCGTGTACGCCCCCCACAACCGGCAAGAAAAAACCCCCATCCCGGGCGGGATGGAGGTTCTTTCGCCGTCACGCGAAGCGAAAAGCGATCAACCGTTGCTGCCCATCCGGTGGCGCATCATCGGATGCCCGTCGCCGTCACCACGGCGCATCTCATGCGGGCCGTCGCCACGGCGCATCTCATGCGGGCCATCGCCGTGCCGCATCCCGTGCCCGCCCGGCCCCATCCGCCGCTCGCCATGGCGCGGCCCGTCCACGTCCTTCATCGTGGCCTTGTCCGCGCCGATCTGCCGTGCCGCGATCACCCGGCCCATCGGCCCGGCATAGCCCTCGCCGCGCACCGCGATGGTCTTGCCCACCGCCAGCGTCTCCGCCAGGCGCTTGACCTCCGGCGGCGGCAGCCGCACCAGCGTGCCATCCTCCAGCCGCACCCCGTTGGCCTCGCCGCGCGGCGAGTGCAGCACGGCGGCGATCTTGCCCTCGGCCTCCAACGCGGCCCCGCCGCCCATCATCCGCCCATGCCCGCCGCGCGGCGGCACCACCAGCACCACGGCCCCGGTCGCGTCATTGGCGATCGAGCGCGCCATCACCATCGGGATGGCCTGCGCCTTGACGCCGTGGATCGTGACGGCGTCACCCGGCTTCACCGCGAACACCAGCTGCGTCGACACGAAGGGCGGCACATGCACCTCGGTCCCGTCGGCCAGGATCAGCCCATCCACCTCGCCCATCGGCGTCAGCGAATACTGCGCCACCTTGCCCTTGAACTGCGGCAGCTGCGCCGGATCATACAGCGGCGCCGTCGCCGGCCCACCCCGACCCGCCGGCTGCGCCTGCGCCGGACCCGTGGCATTCACCAGCACCCCGCCCATCGCCAGGGCACCCGCCATCATC
>JBIPLY010000508.1:0-2917 GCA_044369385.1 Acetobacteraceae bacterium
TGATCCTGCCCTGATGCCGCCCACCCCGATGCCGATCCTGGGAGCCTAGCGCATGTCCGGTTCACGCCTTCTCCTCGGGTCGAGCCTCGCCGATCGCATCGCGCTCTCCGCCGACGGCCAGCCGGCGGTGACCCAGCACGAGCGCCTGCTGGCGCTGCTGGCCGAGCGCGCCCCGCGCGCCGCCGAGATGTTCGCCGAGCCCTGGCCGGACGCCAAGGACGGCCAGCCGATCAGCCGCGTCTCCTGGTATGCCAAGGCCGGCGAAGACCCGGTCGCCTTCGAGACCCTGCCGACCAGCCAGCGCCTGGCCGCCGAGAACGCGTTGCGCGCCCGCCTGGCCGACCTGGTGCCGCTGTTCACCGACGCCCAGGCCGGGCCGCTGCTGCGCGCAGCGCTCAGCCTGCCCAGCCGTGCCGACATCCTCTGGACCGGCGAGGCGCCGGTGCTGGTCAACTGGGGCATCGTGCCGGCCCAGGTCGGCGAGGACCCGGCGGCCCTGGCGCGCCACTTCGCCGAGGTCTTCGGCGACCTGGTGCCCGGCGGCGCCAATCCCTGGGCCGCCAGCCGCCCGGCCGCCCCCGCCGCAGCACCCGCCGTCGGAGCGGTTCCGGCCGCCGCCGCGATCGGCACCGCCGCCGCCGTCACCGCCGCCGCGGGTGGGGGCCAGCCTCCCGTGCCGCCGCCCCCGATGGCCCCCTCCCCTGGCGAGCCGGGCTGGCGCCGCCCGATCAGTGCCGCCACCGCCATCCTCGGCGCCACCGCCATCGTCCTGCTGGTCTCCGCCGTGGCGCTGGCCGCCGGCTTCTATTACGGCTGGGTGCAATTGGCGAAGCAGATCGAGGCCAGCGCGCCGCCGCCCCGCGACGCCGGCTTCGACGCCGACCTCAAGCGCATCCAGGAAGGCGTGAATGACGGCCTGCGCCGCCGCCTGTCGCAGCTCGAAACCGGGCTGCGCGGCGATATCTGCGTGGCGCCGGACGGCCCGCTGCCCGCCGCCCCGCTGCGCCCGGGCGAAACCGCGCCACAGATGTCCCCGGTCCCCGCCCTGCCCCCGGCGCCGGACCAGCAGCCGGTGCAGCGCCCGCCCGCCGCCCCGGGCGCGCCCGCGGTGCCCGGCGCCGGGCAGACCACCAACCTGGCCGATCTGCTGGAGGATTCGACCGTCCTGATCCTGGCGCCCAGCCGCATGCCGGACGGGCAACAGGGCCTGTCCACCGGCAGCGGCTTTGCCATCGCGCCCGACATCGTGGTGACCAACCTGCATGTCGTGGACGGCCACACCCCGGGCGAGCTCTATGTCGTCAACCGCAAGCTGGGCCAGCCGGTGGAGGCGGAGGTGATCGCGCGCACCCCGAACCACGATTTCGGCAAGCCCGACTTCGCCGTGCTGAAGCTGAAGCAGGGCAGCCTGCCGCCGCTGGTGCTGTCGCCGACCGCCGACCGGCTGCTGCCGGTGGTGGCCGTGGGCTTCCCCGGCTTCGTCACCCAGGTCGGCGACGATTTCAAGCGCCTGTTGCGCGGCGAGGGCGGCGCCATGCCGGCAGCCCACTTCACCTCCGGCGAGGTCAGCGGCGTGCAGACCATGCAGGGCGCGCCGGTGGTGATCCACACCGCGGCGATCAACCGCGGCAATTCCGGCGGCCCGCTGGCCGATCGCTGCGGGCGCATCGTCGGCGTCAACACCTTCATCCGCACCGACCGCGAAACCGCCTACCGCGCCGACTACGCGCTGCCGACCGTCACCCTGCTGACCTTCCTGCAGGCGAACAACGTCGCCGCGCGCAGCGAGGACACGCCGTGCAGCCCGGCATCGCCCACCCCCGCAACGCCCGCCCCCGCAGCTCCGGCCCCCACCCCCCCGGCCCCCGCGCCTCCGGCCGCGCCGGCCACCCCCACCCCGCCCGCCGCCCCGGCGGCGCCGCGCTGAGGGCGGGGGGATGGCCCCGCTCCGCCTGATCGGCGAAACCGATCGCCGCACCCGCCGCCCCGCCCGCATCCTGGACGGGGTGGCACAGGACTACCGCGTCCAGGTGGTGCAGCACCTGGCCGCCCGCGGCATGGCCCGCCACGCCGGGCTGTTCGCCGAGGGCAACGTGCTGGCGGACTCGATCCAGTGGTTCACCGCGCTGGATGGCCCGATCGCCCAGCTCGACGACCTGCCGCCGGAGCCCCGCGCGGAGGCGCTGGCCCTGTTCCAGAAGCTGGTCGAGGAGGTCGAACAGGAAGCCGCACGCCTGCGCGAGGACCGCAACGACTCCGCCCGCATCCTCGGCAACCTGCTCGCCACCGCCCTGGAAGGCGCCGCGCTGTCCGATCTGCGCCTGGTCGGCGGCGAGCCGGTGCTGGCGGGCTGGGGCCTGCGCGCGGTGGAAAACGCCGCCCCGCTGCCCGATCTCAAGGGCCAGCTGGTCCGCGCCGCCGTCATCCCCCGCGCCCCACCACCCCCGCCCCCGATCGAGCCAACGCCCCCGCCCCCGCCGGAGGAGCCACCCAAGTGGCCGCTGCGCCTTCTCGGCCTGGCCGCGTTGCTGCTCCTGCTCGCCGCCGTGCTGGCCTGGTTCCTGCCCGACATCATGCGCCACGCAAGCGCGCTGGTGCGCCTCCCGGTCGCCCCGGTCTGCGAGCTGCCCGCCGCCCCCGATGGCGGGCTGCTGCGACTGCAGGAGGAGGAGATCCGCCTGCGCGCCCGCATTTCCGAGCTGGAACGCAGCTATGCCGGCCGCATCCAGCAATGCCGCATCGCCGCCGTCCCGCCGCCGCGCGCCGAACCCGCCCCGCCGCCGCCCCCGCCGCAGCAGCGCAGCGAGATCGACCAGCGCCTGGACCGCGAGCGCGCCCGCTCCGGCCAGTACCAGGTCTCGCTGATCTGGGACGGCCCGGCCGATCTGGACCTGCATCTGCGCTGCGCCGACGGCAC
>JBIPLY010000509.1:0-2915 GCA_044369385.1 Acetobacteraceae bacterium
GGTTCGTTCTCAAACAGGCTGTCAGGGAAAGCTGACCTCCCCATAGGGGTAGAAGCGCTTCAGCTCGGCGTGCTTGAAGTCCAACCCGTCCAGCCGCGTGGTGCCCAAGAACGGCTCCGGCGGCTCCACCAGCAGGATCGTGCGCGCGAAGCCGTTGTCGTCGAATCCACGCCGGAAATGCACCCGGCTCTTGATGGCGAAGACGTCGAAATCGGCAGGATCGAAGCCGAACTGGCGCAGATGGTCCAGCTCGATCACCTGCACCAGGTAGGGGCTGATGCAGACCACGTTGCCGTTCCCGAAGGCCACGTTGACCCAGGCCTGTCCGCCGGTGCGGCTGCGGCCGTGGCTGATGCTGTGGATGGTGCCGGTGACGCGGATTTTCGGGCCGGCGCTTTCATCGGCCTCGCCGCCCACCAGCTCGTCGAAGGCATCGCCCGGCTTGGCGCCGGCGGCCAGCAGGCGTTGCACCAGCGCCTGGTCCGCCACCGTGGCGACCAGGGTGCGCGACAGGCCCTGTTGCATGATCGCCGCCAGCAGCCAGGTGGCGTAGCCGGAGCGGTCGGAGTGGTCGGCCAGCACGATGGGGGTTTGGCCGGCTTCTTGGGCGGTTTTGGCCAGGGCGACGCCTTCGGTGATGTGGTGGACTTTGGTTGAGGTGAGGAGGGCCTCACGTCGGCGCCAGGCGAAACCGGCCATGTCGTCGGCGATGCGGCGCGCCAGCTCCGGGTTGCCGTTCGTCATCGCCTGGATGCACATGCCGACATCCGGGACATCGGACCAGGGGAAGCCGAAGAACACGTTCACGTAGGCGTCGGGCTCGCGCGCCTCCCAGGTCAGGGCGCGCTGCACCAGCTCGGACCACGGCGCCGCCCCGGTCCATTGCAGCACGGTGGGCGAGATGATCGGCACCTTGATCGTCACCGTCGCCGGCTTGTAGCTGCCGCGGATGGCGCGGACCATCTGGCGGGCGGCGCGCTGGCCCTGCAGATGGGCGTCGTAATGGGGGAAATACTTCACGCAGAACGCCATGTCGGCATGGGCGAGGAATTCGGCGTCCTCGTTGCCGTGCGGGTCGAAGGTGCCGACGATCACCGCCTTTGGCCCCACGGCGGCGCGCACCCGCCGCGCCAGCTCGGCTTCGGGGCGGGGGATGCCGCGGGCACCCATGGCGCCGTGGACGGCCATGAACACCCCGTCCCATGGCCCCTCGGCGCCGAGCTGCTCCACCATGCGGCCGACGAAGGTCTCGAACGCCTCCTCGGTCACCCAGCCGCTGCCGGTGCCGGTGACCGGAAAGCCCGGGCTGTCGATGCCGACCAGCGTCACATCGGGGAACTCGCGCGCCACCTGCACGAAGCCGCCGATATAGTCGCGCGGCTGCATCGCCAGCACGGCCTCCCCCTTCGCCGGGGAGCCGGGATAGGTGAAATCGGCCAGAGTGGTGTCATTGGCCAGGAAGGTGACGGTCTCGTGGGAGAAATGCAGCACGGCGATGCGCATGGCGGCGGTTCCACTGTGAATTTCCGCACAGGTTAGCGCGGATTCGCCAATCGCCCCTAGAGCCGGCGCGGGGTTGGCGGCGATACTGCCGGCATGGCAGCCCCCCTCGATCCCGACCTGTTCCGTCCCGCCCTGATCGTGCTGGGGGCCGCGGCCGTGGTGATCCCGGTGTTCCACCGGCTGCGGCTGTCCCCGGTGCTGGGCTTCATCCTGGTGGGGCTGGCGGTCGGGCCGCACGGGCTGGGGCGGCTGGCCGGGATCTGGCCCTGGGTCGGCTGGTTCACCATGACCGATGTGGAGGCCATCGCGCCGATCGCCGAGCTGGGCGTGGTGCTGCTGATGTTCATGATCGGGCTGGAGATGTCGCTCAGCCGGCTGCACGCCATGCGCCGCTTCGTCTTCGGACTGGGGCCGTTGCAGATGCTGGGATGCAGCGCGGCCGTGGCGGTGCTGTTGCTGATGCTGGGCGTGGGGGTGGGCGGGGCGCTGGTGCTGGCGGTGGCGCTGGCGCTGTCGTCCACCGCCGTGGTGCTGCAGGTGCTGTCGGAACGGCGGCAGATGGCAACCCCGCTAGGGCGTGCGGCGCTGGGCGTGCTGCTGTTCCAGGATCTGGCGGCGGTGCCGATCCTGCTGGCCGTCGGCGTGCTGGGCGGCAGCGAGGGCGCGGGGATGGAGGCGCTGGCGCTGGCCTTGGCCAAGGCGGGGGTGGCGGTGGCGGTGATCCTGTTGGCCGGGCGGCTGGTGCTGCGGCCGCTATTCCGCGGCGTGGCGCGCACCGGCAGCCCCGACCTGTTCGTGGCGGCCTGTCTGCTGGTGGCGCTGGGCACCAGCCTGGCCGCTGCTGCCGCGGGGCTGGCGCCGGCGCTGGGGGCGTTGGTGGCCGGGCTGATGCTGGCCGAGACCGAATACCGCCGGCAGGTGGAGGCCACGATCGACCCGTTCAAGGGGCTGCTGGTCGGCGTGTTCCTGATCTCCGTCGGCATGTCGCTGGACCTCGGCCGGATCATGGCGCAGCCGGTGCTGGTGCTGGGGCTGTTCGCGGCCCTGGTGGCGGTCAAGGCCGCGGTGATCGCGGCGCTGGTGCGCGGCTTCCGGATGGACAACAAGACGGTGCTGAGCGCGGCATTGCTGCTGGCGCCCGGCGGCGAGTTCAGCTTCGTGGTGATCGGGCTGGGCATCGCCGGCGGGCTGGTCGATCCCGGCGCCGGGGTGCTGGCGCTGATCGTGGTGGCGCTGGGCCTGGCGGCGATCCCGGTGCTGGGCGGGTTGGGCGAGCGGCTGGGGCGGCGCGGGGCGGCGGCGCGGCCGGAGCTGGCGCTGCCGCCGGACAGCGAGCACACGCCGCGGGTGGTGATCGGCGGCTTCGGGCGGGTCGGGCAGACCGTGGCCGGGCTGCTGGAGGCGCATCGCAT
>JBIPLY010000635.1:0-2913 GCA_044369385.1 Acetobacteraceae bacterium
CGAGCGGGCGCCGAACGTGAAGACCGAGATTACGAACAAGCAGGGGAGCAGCGCGATCCTGCGGCCGAACAGCCTCATCAAGCCCTTCGACAATCCGAAGGTCCGTCAGGCGATGCTCTATGCGCTCGACCAGACGGCCGCACTCGCGGCGATCACGGGCAGCCCCGATCTCGGCAAGCCCTGCTGGGCGATTTTCACCTGCGGGACGCCGCTGGAAACCGCGGTTGGTCTCGGCGACTTCGCCCGACCGACGCCGAACGCCGCTCGGGCACGCGAGCTGCTTCGCGAGGCGGGATACGCCAACGAGCGTATCGTGATGATGCACCCGACCGACCAAGCGTTGGTGTCCGCGATCGTCCAGGTCAACGCGGCCCGTCTTCGCGACGCCGGCTTCAATGTCGCCGTGCAGCCGACCGATTGGGCGACCATGATCTCCCGGCGGCCGACCCGGGCCCATCCGGACGAGGATCCGCGCGGCTGGCACATCTTCCATACTTGGGCGCCCGGTACGTTCTGGGGCAATCCTTTGGTCAACAACGGCATTGCGACGCCGTGCGATCGCAGCAACTGGTTCGGATGGCCATGCGACGAGCGGCTTGAGGCGATCCGGCAGGAGTTCGTCGATGCCGGTGACGATGCGACCCGTCGCGAGATCGCAGGCCGCTTCCAGCAGCGCTTCTACGAAGTCGTGCCTTACGTTCCGCTGGGGCAATACTTCTCCAAGATCGCCTACTCGACCAAAGTTACCGGCATCGTCCCGGTGCCGCGTCTGGCGATGTGGAACATCGATCTGCATAGATAGTCCGTCGATGACGCCGGCGCCGGGCGACTGCCCGGGGCCGGCGTTGCACGCCGACTTCGGGTATGCCTGATGGACTTGCTCGTAAGACTTTCGGCGCGGATCGCGCTTGCCGCCGCGACCGTGGTGTTCGTGTCGATCTTCGTCTTCGTCGCGATGCGCTTGGGGCCGGTCGACCCGGCCGTCCTTCTGGCCGGCGACACGGCGAGCGAAGAGGACGTTGCGGCAATCCGACGGTCGCTCGGATTGGGGCAGAGTTGGCTGTCGCAGTATCTGCGCTGGGCGGGATTGATCTTCACGGGCGAGTTCGGACGTTCGATCTATAGCGGCCTTCCGGTCCTCGAGATGATCGGGCAGCGGGTCGAACCGACCGCCTTGATCGCCGCCGCGACGCTCGTCGTATCCGCGCTGGCCGGGGCCGGTCTCGGCCTGTTGGCGGCACTTCGGCGCGGGCGCTTCGTCGATCGTGCGGTCATGGCAGGGTCTGTCGTCGGCTTTTCGGTCCCGGTCTTCGTCCTCGGCTACGGCCTGATCCTGATCTTCTCGATGGGTCTCGGCTGGTTTCCGGTTCAGGGCTACACGTCCTTCGAGACGGATCCGGCGCGTGCGTTGCGCAGCCTCGTCCTGCCGGTCGCAACCCTCACGCCGGTCTACCTGTCGATCATCGCCCGGATCACCCGTGCCAGTGCGCTGGAAATCGTCCGGGCCGACCATGTTCGGACGGCCATCGCCAAGGGGCTTGGCCCGCTTCCCGTCGCATTCCGACACGTGCTGCTGAACGCGTCGCTTCCGATCGTAACGGCGATCGGCGCGGGCTTCGCCATGCTCATCGGCGGTACCGTGGTAACGGAAACGGTCTTCTCGATACCGGGGATCGGGCGGTTGCTCGTCGATGCCGTCCTGCGGCGCGACTATCCGACCATCCAAGGAATCATCCTGATCCTCTCTGGCATCTACATTCTCGTGAACCTTGCCGTCGACCTCGCCTATGTCGTGATCGATCCGCGGGTGAAGCTATGACCCGCAGCGAGGCCGTTCGATCGTTTCGCGCTCTCGGCGGCTGGGGCCTGGCCGTTGCGGTGTTCGCTGCGGTGCTGGTCCTGCTGCCGATCCTGATGGACCCGGATTCGATGCGGGTAAACCCGGTTTCCCGGCTTCGGCCGCCTGGGGCCGATCATCCGTTCGGAACCGACCAGCTCGGCCGCGATCTGCTTGCGATGTGCCTTCAGGGCGGGCGGGTCTCGCTATTGATCGGGGTGTCGGTCGCGGGGCTGTCGCTGGCCGTCGGTACGATACTTGGCCTTCTGGCCCTGTTTTCCCGAACGAGTGACGCCTTGTTGATGCGTCTCGCCGACGGGCTCATGGCGATTCCCGCGATCCTGCTGGCGATCACACTCGTTTCGGTATTCGAAGCCGGGATCGGCAACCTCGTGATCGCGCTGGCCGTTCCGGAGATACCGCGCGTCATGCGGATCGTCCGCAGTGCCGCACTCGCCTTGCGGGACTCGACATTCGTTGAGGCGGCCCGAATGGCCGGATGCGGACGCCTGCGTGTACTCGTCGTCCATATCCTGCCGAACACCGTGCCGCTGCTGATCGTGCAGGGGACCTACACGATCGCGAATGCGATCCTCGTCGAGTCCGGGCTCAGTTTCATCGGGCTCGGCGTTCCTGCGGAGACGGCGTCGTGGGGCCGAATCATCGCCGAGGGGCGGCTGTTCTTCCAGCTCTTCCCGTATCAGGTGTTGATACCGGGAATCATGCTGGCGGCCCTGATCTACGCCGTGAACGTCGCCGGCGACAGGCTGCGCGACAGCCTCGACCTGCGCGTTGCCGGAGGTGCACGTTGAGCGCCGCCGGTCCGATCGTCCGCCTGACGGACCTGAGCGTCAGCTTTCCGATGGCCGATGGTCGGGAGCTACAGGCGGTCGATCGTGTCAGCCTGTCGGTTTCCGAGGGCGAAATCGTCGGGATCGTCGGTGAATCCGGCTCGGGCAAGAGCGTCACGGCGCAGGCGATGCTCGGGCTGACGGCCTTCAATGGCGGGCGGACGGTCGCGGGCCGGATCGAGATCGCGGGTAGGGATCTGGAGGGAGCCGACGAACCGGCCTGGC
>JBIPLY010000510.1:0-2913 GCA_044369385.1 Acetobacteraceae bacterium
GCCGGGCCAGAGGGCGAGCGCGTCATTGGCGAAACTGGCCTTCAGCTTGATGGTCCCGGTGGCGGGATCGACCTGGTTGTCCAGCACGGTCAGCGTGCCGCGGTCCAGCACCGGGCGTTCGGTGACCGCAGCGGTGGCTTGCGGCAGGGCCAGCACTTCCACGCCCCCGGCGGCGATCGCCGCCTGAACCGCGGGCAGGGCCTGTTGCGGCAGGGTGAACTGCACGTTGATCGGGCGCAGCGTGGCGATCGAGACCAGGCCGGCCGGATCGCCGGCGCGCACGATGTTGCCCGGATCGATCGCGCGCATCCCCACCCGGCCGGCGATGGGGGCGGTGATCGTGGTGAAGCTCAACTGCGTGCGGGCGTTGTCGATCTGCGCCTGGTCAACCGCCACCTGCGCTTCGAGCTGCGCCACCACCGCGCGCGAGGTGTCGGCCTGCTGGGCGGAGGTGAAGGCGGTGGCGGCCAGCTTGGCGTAGCGCGCCGCATCCAGCCGCGCATTGGCCAGCTGCGCCTCGTTCTGCAGCTTCTTGGCCACCGCGGCGTCCAGGCTGGCCTGCAGCGCGCGGCTGTCGATGCGGGCCAGCACATCGCCCACCGCCACTTCCTGGCCCTCGCGGAAGCGCACCTCGATCAGCGGGCCGTCGACCATCGGCTTGATCACCACGGCCGCCGAGGCCTGCACCGTGCCCAGCCCGTCGAGCCAGATCGGCACGTCGCGCCGCTCGGCGGCGGCCACCAGCACCGGCACGTTCTCCGGGGGCGTGAAGCGCCGGCGGCCGGCGGGCGAACTGGCGGTCTGGGTCGGCTCGCGCAGGTACATCCACCAGTAGCCGGCGCCGCCCGCGAGGCCAGCCAGCATCAGGAACAGGATCAGGCGGCGCATGGGGTGCTCATGGATCGGGATATGGGGTCACGGTGTCGCCGCCGCCAGTTCGGTGGCGCTCCAGCCGCCGCCGAGCGCCTTGTACAGCGCCAGCAGGGCCTGGAAGCGGGCCAGGCGGACCTGGGCCAGGGTGTCCAGGTTGCTGAAAAGCGTCGTCTGCGCGTTCAGCGTGGCCACCAGGTCGATGGTGCCGGCCAGGAGCTGCGCGCGGGCGATGTCCGCGGCGCGCTGGCTGATCGCCACGGCCTGGCGCGACAGCCCCTCCTGTTCGGTGGCGAAGCGCCAGGCCTGCACCGCGTCCTCGACATCGGTGAAGGCTTCCAGCACGGCGCGGCGATAGGCGGCCAGCAATTCCTCCTCCCGCCCGCGCCGGGCTTCCAGCGTGGCCGCGCGGGCGCCGCCGTCGAAGATCGCCTGGCTGGCCGAGGCCGCCGCCGAGAGGAACAGCGAGCCAGGCCCGAACAGCGCGGCGAGCGCGATGTTGTCGAAGCCGGCACGGCCGGACAGCGTCACGGAGGGGAAGAAGGCCGCCCGGGCGGCGCGGATATTGGCGTTCACGCCGCGCAGATCGGCCTCGGCCGCCGCGATGTCGGCCCGGCGCGCGAGCAGTTCGGAGGGCAGGCCGGGTGCCACCGGCGGCAGCGACAGGGCGGCCAGCGTGCCCGGGCGCACCAGGATCGTCGCCGGCGGGCGCCCGGTGAGCACCGCCAGCGCGTTGACCTGCTGTTCCATCTGGCTGCGCAGGCCGGGCACCCGCGCCCGCAGCCCGGCCACCAGCGCGCCCTGTTGCGCGACATCGAGCTGGCTGGCGGTGCCCACCGCCGCGCGGGCGGTGATGGCCGCGAGCACCTGTTCGGCATCGGCCAGGTTGCGCGCGGCCACATCCAGCCGGTCCTGCAGCGCCAGCGCCTGGAACCAGGTGCCGGCCACCGCGGCGGTCACGCTGAGCGCCACCGACTGCGCGTCGAACCGCTGGGCCTGGGCCGCTGCCGCCGCGGCATCCCGCCCGGCGGCCAGCCGTCCCCACAGATCGACCTCCCACGAGATCGCCGGCCCCAGCCCGTAGCTGCGGGACTCCGCATAGCGCCCGGTCGGCACCGCCTGGCTGCCCGCGCGCCGCGACAGCGAGCTGCGCGCCCATTGCGCGTCGGCGCTGGCGCCGATCACCGGCCACAGCGAGGCGCCGGCCAGTTGCAGTTGCGCCTCGGCCTGGCGCACGCGGGCGACGGCGGCCTGGATGTCCGGCGAGTTGGCCTGGGCCTCGGCGATCAGCGTGTCCAGTTCGGGCGAACCGAAGCCGCGCCACCAGTCGGCCGCCGGCCAGACCGCCGTCTCGGCGCCCATCGCCCGCCACCCCGCCGGCGCCTCGGCCACCGGGGCGCGATAGGCCGGCCCGACGGCGCATCCGGCCAACATCAGCGCGGCAAGCAGGGCAGGGGCCTTGGTCATGGCCCCTGTCTAGCCTGCCGGCCGGCTACAGCGCCACCTCCACCACGCCAGAGCGCAGCGTGCCATCGCCCACCGTCACCACGCGGTACTGCGGCGGGCGCAGGGCATAGACCCATTCGTCGCCGGCCTGGGCGAAGGAGAAATGGGTGGAGCGCAGGCCGAGCACCTTGATGCCGGCCAATTCGCCTTCGACGGTCAGGTGCGTGTGGCCGTGCAGTACCGCCAGCACGTGTCCGCGCCGCAGCACCGCGGCGAAGCTGGCAGTGTCGTCGGCCGCCAGCCCGTCCAGCCGGGCGATGCCGACCGGGCCGATATTGTGGTGGCTCAGCACCACCGTGGGCAGGCCGCCGGCCAGGGCCGACTCGAGCCGGGCGAGCATGGCGGGGGTGCTGGCGGCCTTGTTTGCCGGCCCCCAGTCGACGGTGGCGAAGCGGATGCCCTTGTGGTCGAACTGCGTGTTCATCGCGGCCTGGTCGGCCTCGGCGGGGAACATGGTGCGGAAGAAGGCCGCGCGGGGGTCGTGGTTGCCGGGCAGGGCGTAGAACGGCAGGTCCAGGCCCTCGCCGGTGGCGCGCT
>JBIPLY010000137.1:0-9411 GCA_044369385.1 Acetobacteraceae bacterium
GAGCAGACGCTGAACCAGATGCTGGTCGAAATGGACGGCTTCGAGAGCAACGAAGGCGTCATCCTGATCGCCGCCACCAACCGCCCCGACGTGCTCGACCCCGCCCTGCTGCGCCCCGGCCGCTTCGATCGCCAGGTCGTCGTCCCCAACCCCGATGTCAACGGCCGCGAGAAGATCCTGCGCGTCCACATGCGCAAGGTCCCCCTGGCCTCCGATGTCGACCCGAAGGTGATCGCCCGCGGCACCCCCGGCTTCTCCGGCGCCGACCTCGCCAACCTGGTCAACGAGGCCGCGCTGCTGGCCGCCCGCATGGGCAAGCGCGTGGTCGCGATGGCCGAGTTCGAGGCGGCCAAGGACAAGGTGATGATGGGCGCCGAACGCCGCTCCCTGGTCATGTCCGACGCCGAGAAGGAGATGACCGCCTATCACGAGGCCGGCCACGCGCTCTGCGCCATGAACCTCCCGGAATGCGACCCGGTGCACAAGGCCACGATCATCCCGCGCGGCCGCGCGCTGGGCATGGTGATGTCCCTGCCGGAGGGCGACCGCTACTCCAAGTCCAAGGCCAAGTGCCTGTCCGAGCTGGTGATGGCCATGGGCGGCCGCGCCGCGGAGGAGATCATCTTCGGCGCCGACAAGGTCAGCAACGGCGCCTCGGGCGACATCAAGATGGCCACCGACCAGACCCGCCGCATGGTCTCCGAGTGGGGCATGAGCGACAAGCTCGGCATGATCGCCTATGGCGACAACAGCCAGGAGGTGTTCCTGGGCCACTCGGTGACCCAGAACAAGAACGTCTCCGAGGCCACCGCGCGCGAGATCGACAGCGAGATCAAGGCGATCATCGACCACGCCTATGCCAGCGCGCGCACCCTGCTGTCCGAGAAGATCGACCAGCTCCACGCCCTGGCCCGCGCCCTGCTGGAGCACGAGACCCTGTCGGGCGACGAGATCCGCACTATCCTGCGCGGCGAGAAGGTGGTGAAGGTGGTGGTCGACGAGCCCGCCGCCGACAGCCGCCGCGCCTCGGTGCCGTCGGCCGGCCGCCCGATGCCGCCGCCGGCCCCGGATGGGCTGGGGCCGGCGCCGCAGCCGGGCTAAGCGGCGGGGCTCTGCCCCGCACCCCGCCAGGGGCCGAGCCCCTGGACCTCCGGGTTTTGAGAGGGCAGGGCGGCGATGGTCGAACACCGGCGCCGCCCCGCGATCACCCCGGCGCGAAACTCTGCACCAGGCTGCCGGAGACCAGCCGCCAGCCATCGACCAGCACGAAGAAGATCAGCTTGAACGGCAGCGAGACCACGTTCGGCGGCAGCATCATCATGCCCAGGCTCATCAGCACGCTGGCCACCACCATTTCGATGACCAGGAACGGCAGGTAGAGCAGGAAGCCCATCTCGAAGGCCCGGCGCAGCTCGCCCACCATGAAGGCCGGCACCAGCGCGCGCCACGGCGCCGGCTCCCCCGCCGCGGGATCGGGCAGCTTGGCCAGCTCCAGGAACAGGCGCAGGTCGTCCGGCCGGACATTGCTGGCCATGAAGCCGCGGAACGGCTCGGCGGTGCGGCGCAGCCCCTCCATCTCGTCGATCGTCCCCTGGCTCATCGGCAGCAGCCCCTGGGTCCAGGCCTGGTCCAGCACCGGCTGCATCACGAACCAGGTCAGGAACAGGGCGAGGCCGATCAGCACCGTGTTCGGCGGCGTGCCCTGGGTGCCCAGCGCGCTGCGCAGCAGCGACAGCACGATGATGATGCGGGCAAAGGCGGTGGTCATCACCAGCAGGCTCGGCGCCAGCGACAGCACCGTGATCAGCGCGGTGAGCTGCACCAGGCGGGAGGTGGCCCCGGCGCCGCCCTGACCCAGATCGATCGCCACCGACTGCGCCAGCACCGGCGGCGCGGCCAGCAGCACGGCCATCAGCACGAGAATGTGAACGAGGCCGCGGCTCATGGACGCGCCTCCCCGCGCTCGGTCCAGCCGACCACCAGGTCCTGCGGCCCGCCGGTCAACAGCAGCACCTCGCGCCCGTCGCAGCGCACCAGGGACAGGCGGCGACGCGGATCGAGCGCGACGGCCTCGACCACCGCCAGCCGCCCGCCGGGCCCGGGTGGTCGCGCCGCCAGCCCGCTCCAGCGCGCGGCGCGCTGGGCCAGCAGGATCAGGCCGATGACGGCGCACAGCGCTGCCAGGGCGAAGCCAATCGATTCGAGGGTCATGCCGTGGCCTTTTGCCAAGGAGGAGCCGAGGAGAAAGCGAGGAGCAGGCGAGCGAGGCGGTCAGCGCGGCGGCAGGCTGGCGTGCAGGGCATCGATCTCCACAAGCAGGGCAGCCAACACCGCGCCGATCTGCCGCCCGTCTTGCGGCGGCAGGTCCAGGCAGCGGGCGCAAAGCCGTCCCACCATGGCATCCAGCCCGGCGAGGTCGACGCGCCGCCCGGCCTGCGCCATGCCGCGCGCCAGGCGCAGCACCTTGAGCACCGCATCGGCGGCCTGCTCGGCGCCGACCATCGGGCTGGCGGCGGCGGGCCAGCCGGCGATCGGGCCGAACTCGGAGGGAGGATGCGAGGCCATGGCCCGCGATTGATGCACCGCGGCGGCCTGCCAAACCGTTAACGCCGGTCTTTACGTTTCGGCAGCACTTGGCCGGCAGGATAGCGCCATGGACCCGACCCGCCTTGCCATCTTCGATCTCGCCGACCGCCGCCTGGCCCATATCGGCCGGCGTCAGGAGCTGCTGGCGCAGAACATCGCCAATGCCGACACGCCCGGCTGGGCGGCGCGCGACATGAAGCCGTTCGCCGAACAGCTCAAGCAGCGCGGCGCGGCCGCCGACCTGGCCCGCACCGATGCCCGCCACATCCCGCCGCGCCAGGGCGGCGCCAACGGCCATGTGCTGGGCGGGGAGGCGTCGCCGGACGGCAACTCGGTGGTGCTGGATGCCGAGCTCGGCAAGATCGCCGATTCGGAATCGGCCCATGCGCTGGTGACCGGCATCTATCAGAAATACCTCGCCATGTTCCGCACCGCGGCCGGGCGCTGAGGAGGCTTGCGATGGACCTGCAGAAAGCCCTGACGATCTCCGCGCGCGGCATGACGGCGCAGACCACCCGCCTGCGGGTGATCGCCGAGAACCTGGCCAACCAGGACACCACCGGCACCTCCCCGGGCACCCAGCCCTATCGCCGCAAGACCGTCAGCTTCGCCAACACCATGGACCGCGCCGCGGGGGTGGAGGCGGTGCGCGTCAAGAAGGTCGGCCGCGACATGTCGGAACTGCCGCTGCGCTTCGACCCCGGCCACCCCGCCGCCGATCAGCGCGGCTATGTCCGCGTGCCGAACGTCAACAGCTTCGTCGAGGTGATGGACATGAAAGAGGCCGAGCGCAGCTACGGCGCCAACCTCAACGTGCTCCAGGTGTCGCGCAGCATGCTGACGCGCACCATCGACATGCTGAAGTAGCGCCATGGCCATCGCCCCCACCGCGGCCCTGGCCGCCTACCGCCATGTCGCCAGCGGCGCCCAAGGCAGCGGCCCCCTGGGCGCCGGCGCCCAAGGCAGCGCCGTTGCCGAGAGCGGCTTCTCCGCCGCCCTCCAGCGCGCCTTCGAAGGCGTGGTGGAAACCTCGCGCACCGCCGAGCGCGGCGCGATGGAGGCGGTGCGCGGCGGCGGCAACATCACCGACGTGGTCACCGCCGTCGCCAAGGCGGAGCTGGCGCTGCAAACCACCGCGGCCGTGCGCGACCGGGTGGTGCAGGCCTATCAGGACATCATGCGCATGCCGATCTAGGGCACCCGCCCGCGATCGGTGCGCGCCTCCGGCAGAAGGGCGGGGCGATGCAGGAGACGGATGTCGCGACCTTGTTGCGCGACTGCATGTTCGTGATGCTGAAGCTCGGCGGGCCGCCCCTGATCGCGGCCCTGGCGATCGGCCTGGTGATGTCGCTGCTGCAGGCGGTGACGCAGATCAACGAGGCGACGCTGGCCTTCCTGCCCAAGGTGGTCGGGATCGGCATGACCCTGGTCATCGCCGGCGCCTTCATGCACGAGACGCTGACCACATACACCCACGGGCTGTTCGACCGCCTCGTGGCCGTCGGCGGGCATTAGCGTCGACGTGGTGGGCAAGCCGTGAGCGCGGACGACGCCGCCTTCCTGGCCGCCCTGCCGGGCTGGAGCTTCGCCTTCATGCTGGTGCTGGCGCGCGTCTCCGCGGCGGTGATGCTGCTGCCCGGCCTGGGCGAGGCCGAGGTGCCGCCGATGCTGCGCGCGGCGATCGCCGTCGCCCTGACCCTGGTGCTGCTGCCGGTGGTGTCCACGCTGCTGCCCGCGGTGCCGGCCGGCGGCCTGGTCGCGCTGCTGCTGGTGGCCGGCGAGGTCGGCATCGGGCTGTGGCTGGGCTGGCTGGCCCGGCTGCTGGTGCTGGCGCTGCCGATGGCCGGACAGGTGGTGGCCGGCATGATCGGCCTGGCCAACGTGCTGCAACCGGATGCGGCGCTGGGGCCGCAGAACTCGGCGCTGGGGCGGCTGTTCAGCCTGGCGGCCCCGGTGGCGATCATGGCCGCGGGGCTGCACATGCTGCCGATCGCCGCCCTGGAAGGCAGCTACCACGTGCTGCCGCCGGGCCTCGCGCTGCCGCATGACGCGGCGGTGGAGGCGGTGGTCACGGCGGTGTCCGGCAGCTTCGCCCTGGCGCTGCGGCTGGCCGCCCCGTTCGTGCTGGCCGCGATCGTCTGGAACCTGGCGCTCGGCATCCTGAGCCGCCTGGTGCCGCAGCTCCAGGTGTTCTTCGCCGCGATGCCCGGGCAGATCCTCGGCGGCTTCCTGCTGCTCGGCCTGCTGGCCGGCGGCGCGCTGACGGCCTGGCTGGGCGCGGTGCGCGAGGGCTTCGCCGCCCTGCCCGGACTGTAGAAGGGGCTTTAACCGATGGCCGAACAGGGTGACGCCCAGGAACGGACAGAAGACCCCTCCGCCAGACGGCTTGAAAAGGCGCGCGAGGAAGGACAGGTGGCGCTGTCGCCCGAACTGCCGGCGCTCGCGGTGCTGGGCGGGGCGGCGACGATGCTGGCCATGACCGCGCCGGGGATGGGCCGGGCGCTGGTGGACCGGCTGGGCGTGATGGTCGAGCAGGCGCATGTGCTGACCCTGGCCCAGGCCAAGGAGCTGGCGCTGGGCACGCTGATGATCACGGCGCTGCCGTTCGTGGCCGCGGCGATCGTGCTGTCGGCGGCGGCCACGCTGCTGCAAACCGGCTTCCTGCTGCGCGCGGAGGCCGCGCTGCCGGACCTCTCCCGCCTGTCGCCGGCGCGCGGCCTGGCGCGCGTGTTCGGCGTCGACTCGCTGATCAACGGCGCGAAATCGGTCATCAAGATCGCGGTGGTCGGCACCGCCGCCTGGATGGTGCTGGGCGCCGCCCTGCCAGACCTGGCGCGCGCCTTCGACTGGGAGGCCGAGAACCTGGTGGCGCAGACCGCGGTGCTGGTGCTGCGGATGCTGATCGCGATGCTGGTGGCCCAGGCGCTGATCACGGTGGCCGACATGCTGATCACCCGCATCCGCCACACGCGCTCGCTGCGCATGAGCAGGCAGGAGCTGCGCGACGAGCACAAGGAGATGGAGGGCGACCCCCACATCAAGGCCCGGCTCAAGCGCATGCGCCTGCAGCGCGGCCGGCGGCGCATGCTGGCCGAGGTGCCGAAGGCCACGGTGGTGATCACCAACCCGACTCATTATGCTGTTGCACTGGCATACGATCGCGGCGGGGATGCCGCCCCGCGCATCGTGGCCAAGGGAGTGGACGAAATGGCAGCGCGCATCCGCGAAACCGCCCAGGCGCATGGCGTGCCGATCGTCGCCAACCCCCCGCTGGCGCGCGCGCTGTACCCGCATGAGCTGGACCGCGCCATCCCCGCCGAGTTCTTCGCCCCGGTGGCCGAGATCATCGCCTATGTCTGGCGCCTGCGGGGGCAGGCCCGATGAGGCGGCTGCTGGACGGGCGGCGGCGCGACGCCCCGACGCCGCTGGAGACCGTGCTGTTCGAGGGCGACGGCCTGCCGCGCGCCCTGCTGGACCGCCAGATGGGCGTGCTGCGCGTCAATGCGGCGCTGGCGGCACTGGTCGGCCAGACGCCGGCGCGGCTGGGCGACATCCTGGCGGCCGAGGCGGGCGCCGGCCCGGCGCAGGCGATCGCCACCGCCATGGCGCGCGGCGTGGCCCCGGCGGCGCTGCCCACGCTGTGCCGCAGTGCCGCGGGCGCGCGCGCGGTGCAGCTCTGGGTGGCCCCGATCGCCGATGGCGGCGCGGTGCTGTCCCTGGTGCCGGAGCAGCACGCCGGGGCGGAGGAGGTCCAGGCCCGCCGGCTCCAGGCGGTCGGCACCCTGGCCGCCGGCGTCGCGCATGACTTCAACAACCTGTTGCAGGCGGTGATCGGCGCCGCCGAGGCGCTGGCCGCCCAGCCCGGCATCGCAGGCGACGAGCCGGCGCTGATCCTGGGCGGGGCGCGCCGGGCGGCGGGACTGGTGGCGCAGTTGCTGGCCCTGTCGCGCCAGCAGACCCTGCAGCCGCGGGTGGTGGCGGTGAACCGCGCGATCACCGACCTGCTGCCGCTGCTGCGCGGCAGCCTCGGCGATCGGGTCCGGCTGGTGCTGGAGCTGGAGGAGCCGGGCCGCACCGTGCGCGTCGATCCCGGGCAGCTCGATCAGGTGCTGATGAACCTGGTGCTGAACGCGCGCGGGGCGATGCCGCAGGGCGGCACGCTGACGCTGCGCACGCGCCGCGAGAACCTGCTCGCGCCGCGCGGCGGCGGCGGCGAGACGATCCCGGCCGGCCGCTACCTGGCCATCGAGGTCGCCGATACCGGCGAGGGCATCGCCCCGGAGGTGATGGGCCGGATCTTCGAGCCGTTCTTCACCACGCGCGCCGCCGATGGACGCCCGGGCGGCGGCACCGGGCTGGGGCTGGCGACCGTCATGGGGATCGTGCGCCAGTCCGACGGCTTCCTGGAGGTGGCGAGCACGGTGGGGCAGGGGAGCCGGTTCCGCATCCTGCTGCCGCGCCTGCCGCAGGCGGAGGTGGAGGCGCCGATCCCCGCGCCGGTACCCGTGGCCGCCCCCCCCGCGGGGCGCACCGTGCTGCTGGTCGATGACGAGGAGCCGGTGCGCCGGCTGGCGGAGCGGGCGCTGCGGCGCCAGGGGTGGGAGGTGCTGGCCGCCGAGTCCGGCGAAGCGGCGCTGGCGCTGCTCGCCGATGCCCCCGCACTGGCCTGCGTGGTCAGCGACATGGTGATGCCCGGCATGGACGGTGCCGCCCTGATCGACGCGGTGCGCCAGCGGGTGGGGGCGGTGCCGGCGGTCATCATGTCCGGCTATGCGCAACGCCCACGCCACGCCGCGATGGCGGCCGCGGCCACCGCGTTCCTGGCCAAGCCCTACGCGATGCGCGATCTGGTGGCGCTGGTGGGCGAGGTGGCAGGCACCCAGGTGCCAGCCGAACTGACCGGCGCCCACCGCTGATCCGGCGCATGGTTCGGGGGCGCCCCCTGGGCTTGCACCGGCACGATGTTCGTTCTATGTTCTTTTTGCTCACGAAGAGAACTGATCATGAACGATTTCTTAACAACCGGTTGCGATCGAGCCGATCCCGGCCGCGTGAATCTGACGGGGGCTTCGCCAGACTCGGTGACATCCCGTAATCGAACCCTGGCGATTCCGCCACTGCACACCCGGGGACCCCGCTGATGGACAAGAACAAGGCGCTGGACGCCGCCATGGCGCAGATCGAGCGCGCCTTCGGCAAAGGCTCGATCATGCGCATGGGCGCGCGCACGCAGGACGAGCAGATCGCGGTGATCCCGTCGGGCTCGCTGGGGCTCGACCTGGCGCTGGGCATCGGCGGCCTGCCGCGGGGCCGCATCGTGGAGATCTACGGGCCGGAAAGCTCGGGCAAGACCACCCTGGCGCTGCATGCCATCGCCGAGGCGCAGAAGCGCGGCGGCACCTGCGCCTTCATCGACGCGGAGCACGCGCTGGACCCGATCTATGCCCGCAAGCTCGGCGTGGATGTCGACAACCTGCTGATCTCGCAGCCCGATGCCGGCGAACAGGCGCTGGAGATCACCGACACGCTGGTCCGCTCCGGCGCCATCGACGTCCTGGTCATCGACAGCGTCGCCGCCCTGGTGCCGCGTGCCGAGCTGGAGGGCGAGATGGGCGACAGCCACATGGGCCTCCACGCCAGGCTGATGTCGCAGGCGCTGCGCAAGATCACCGGCAGCGTCAGCCGCAGCAACACGATGCTGATCTTCTTGAATCAGATCCGCATGAAGATCGGCGTCATGTTCGGCAATCCGGAAACCACCACTGGCGGCAACGCGCTGAAATTCTACGCTTCGATCCGCATGGAGATCCGTCGCATCGGCCAGATCAAGGACCGTGACCAGGTGGTCGGAAACCAGACCCGGGTGAAGGTGGTGAAGAACAAGCTGGCCCCGCCGTTCCGCCAGGTGGAGTTCGACATCATGTACGGCGAAGGCATCAGCAAGGTCGGCGAGCTGATCGACCTCGGCGTGAAGGCCGGGGTGGTGGAGAAATCCGGCGCCTGGTTCAGCCACGACAGCACCCGCATCGGCCAGGGCCGCGAAAACGCCAAGCAATTCCTGCGCGACCACAAGGATGTCTGCGACGGGATCGAGAAGAAGATCCGCGACTCCTCCGGCGTGGTGGCCAACGCCATGATGACCGAGCCGGAGCCGGACGGCGACGCCGACTCGCCGGAGTGAGCCCGCCCGCCCGCAATCGGTACTACCAGGGACCGCCAAGCCCGCATTTCGACGGCACGCGGTTCCACCTGGCCGGCCATAGCCGGGATCGCAGCCTGGCCGAGCTGCTGCGCTGGCGCTTTGGCGGCGACAAGGCAAGCTGGCCGCGCACCGCGCCCAGCCCCTTCGCCGACGTGCCACCGGCGCGGGTGGCCGGGTTGCGGGTGGTTCTGGTCGGGCATGCCAGCCTGCTGATCCAGATCGCCGGGCTGAACATCCTGGTCGATCCGGTGTGGTCCGAACGCGCCAGCCCCCTGCGCTGGGCCGGCCCCCGGCGGGTCAATCCGCCGGGAATCGCCTGGAACGCGCTGCCGCCGATCGATGCCGTGCTGGTGACCCACAACCATTACGACCATCTCGATCTCGCCACCCTGGCCCGGCTGCGCGCGCGCCATCCGGTGCGGGTCATCGCGCCCCTCGGCAACGCCGCGATCATCGATCCCGCGATCGGCGGCGGCACCAGCGAGCTGGACTGGGGCGAGTCGGTCGCGCTGTCGCCCGATGTCGCGGTGCATCTGCGCCCCGCGGCGCATTGGTCGGCGCGCGGGCTGGGCGACCGGCGGATGGCGCTCTGGGGCGCCTTCGTGCTGACCGGGCCGCAGGGC
>JBIPLY010000241.1:0-6347 GCA_044369385.1 Acetobacteraceae bacterium
GCGCCATCGCGGCATCACCGCCGATCCGGCCGATATCCTGATCACCGGCGGCTCGAACCAGGGCATCGACCTGGTGGTGGGGGCGATGCTGAACCCGGGCGATGTGGTGGTGATGGAGGAGCATTGCTACGCCAGCTCGATCAGCCGCTTCAAGAAGGCGGGCGCGGTCTGCGTGCCGGTGAAGCTGGACGAGGACGGCATCGTGATGGCGGATCTGGAGCGCATCCTGTCGGCGCACCAGGCGGCGGACCGGCCGGTGAAGATGATCTACACCATCCCGACCATCCAGAACCCGACCGGGTCGATCATGCCGATGGACCGGCGGGTGCGGATGGTGGAGCTGGCGCGGCAATACGACGTGCTGATCTTCGAGGACGAGTGCTATGCCGACCTGATCTGGCAGGGCGGCGGGCCGGCGGCGATCTATTCGCTGGCGCCGGAGCGCACCGTGCATATCGGCAGCTTCTCCAAGTCGCTGGCCCCGGCGCTGCGGCTGGGCTACGCCACCGGGGATTGGGAGATCATCGGGCGGATGGTGGCGCTGAAGTCCGATGGCGGAACCGGGGCGCTGGACCAGATGATCGCCTGCGAGTTCTTCAGCAAGCATTTCGACAGCCATGTCGGCGCGCTGTCCAAGGTGCTGGAGGACAAGCTGGACTGCATGATCGAGGCGGTGGAGGCGGAGTTCGGCAGCCACATGCAGGTGTTCCGGCCGAAGGGCGGCATCTTCCTGTGGATGAAGCTTCCCGATGCGGTGGATGTGCGCAAGCTGGTGGGGCCGGCGGCCAAGGCGGGGATCGTGTTCAACCCGGGTCCGGAGTGGTCGCTGCTGGGCGACGGGTCCAAAAGCCATCTGCGGCTGTGCTTTGCCATGAACAGCAAGGAGAACATCCGGGAGGGCGTGGCGAAGTTCGCGCGGGTCTGCTTCGAGGAAACGGGGATCCCGCCGGTCAGCCGCAACGTGAGCAACGCGGGATAAGGCGGCGTCAGGACGGCCTGGCCGCGCCATCCGAGGATCGGGTGGCGCGGCTTTTTCATGGCCGGCGGGCTTGCGAAAATAATTCTTGAATCGCAATAATGGCGACGCGGTCGAACCGGGCCGGTGCAGCAGGGGGCCGGTGCAGCAGGGGGCCGGTGCAGCAGGGGGCCGGTGCAGCAGGGGGCCGGTGCAGCAGGGGGGCGGGGATGCAGGCGATCAATGCCGAGGTTGCGGCGCGCTGCGCGGTGTATGCGATGGCGTCGTCCAACGCCTATCACCAGCCGCCGCGCAAGTCGCGGCACCCGAAGATGTTCTTCCCGATCCATCGGCTGGGCTGGACGCTGGTGACGCCGGACAGCGTGCCGATCGCGCTGGCCGCGGATGGCCGCCCGGCGCAGCCGACGCACGAATCGTCGCTGCTGTCGCTGGCCTTCGACATCCACGAGAGGGGGGGCGACACGATCTTCGCCTTTCGCGGCACCGACGACGTGATGGACTATGTGACCGGCAGCCTCGGCATCGCCTGGTCGCTGCACTACGCGCGGGCGCGCCAGCATTTCGTGCGTTATGCCCGGCGCAATCCCGCGCGGCGCATCGTGCTGACCGGCCACTCGCTGGGCGGCGGGTTGGCGTTGAGCGCGTCGGTGCGCCGCGATGTGCTGGAAGAGATCCGCGGCGCGCTGCCGGCGGGGGCGCAGGGCTATGGCGCGGTGGTGTTCAACACCTCGCCGCGGGTGTTCGACGGCTGGGGCGACCGGCATGTGCCGGCGCAGCGCACGGCGATCTACCAGGATGGCGAGGTGCTGGAATATGTGCGCCGGCTCTGGGAGCGGAAGTTCAACCAGGTGGTGGCGCCGCACAGCCAGTTCGAAACCAGGTTCGACTACCAGGACAAGTGCGGCCAGGGCGATCTCAAGGATGCCAGCCATCGCGCCGACCTGCTGGCCGACGGTTTGTTGCGGCTGGGGGTGACGGCCGATCCGTCGTTGCAGCCGGTTCTGGACGGGGTTCTGCCCGCCTGACACGATACGCGGCCGCGACGGGCGGGAGGCGGGCGATGGTGGTGGATGGGGCGCGGCTGCTGGCGCGGCTGTGCGAACTGGGCCAGGTCGGGCGCGGGGCGGATGGGCGGCTGGTGCGGCTGGCGGTCTCGGACGCCGATCGGGCCGGGCGGGAGCTGGTGGCCGGGTGGTTCGCCGCGGCCGGGCTGGAGGTGGCGCTGGACCAGGTGGGCAATCTGTTCGGCATCTGGCGCGGCGCCGATCCCGCGCTGGCGCCGGTGATGGTCGGCTCGCACATCGACACGGTGATCGATGCCGGGATGCTGGATGGCTGCTACGGCGTGCTGGGCGGGCTTGCGGCGGTCGAGGCGATGCGCGCGGCGGGCATGACGCCGGCGCGCGGCGTGGTGGTGGCGGCGTTCACCAACGAGGAAGGGGTGCGCTATGCGCCCGACATGCTGGGCTCGCTGGCCTATGTCGGCGGGATCGGGGTGGCGGCGGCGCTGGCGACCGTGGGGGTGGACGGGTCGGTGCTGGGCGATGAACTGGCGCGGATCGGCCAGGCTGGGGGGCAGGCGCCCGGGTTCATCCGGCCGCACGCCTATGTCGAGCTGCATATCGAGCAGGGGCCGGTGCTGGCGCATGAAGGCGCGCGGCTGGGGGCGGTGGAGAACCTGCAGGGCATCTCCTGGCAGCGCGTGACCATCGACGGCGAGGCGAACCATGCCGGGACCACGCCGATGGCGCTGCGCCGCGATGCCGGATACGCCGCCGCCCGGGTGGTGACCTTTCTGCGCGAGCGCGCGACACGGGGCAATGCGCCGACCGTGGCGACCGTGGGATGCATGGCGTTCGAGCCGAATGCGATCAACGTGATCCCGTCGCGGGCGACGCTGACCGTTGATCTGCGCGACCCCGACGAGGCGCGGCTGCGGGCGGAGGTGGCGGCGCTGGCCGGGTTCCTGGACGAACTGGCCGCCGCGGAAGGCGTGGCGATCTCCGCCGAGCCGCTGGCGCGGTTCGAACCCGTGGTGTTCGACGCCGGGATCGTGGGCATGATCGAGGCGGCGGCGGCGCGGCGCGGGGTGCGGGCGCGGCGCATGACCTCCGGCGCCGGGCACGACGCGCAGATGCTGGCGCGGATCTGCCCGGCGGCGATGATCTTCGTGCCGTCGGTGGGGGGGATCAGCCACAATCCGCGGGAGCATACCGCGGATGGGGATTTGGTTTTGGGGGTCGAAGTGTTGATGGATGTGGTTTGGGGGTTGGCTAAGTAAGAAAGCGTCTTCTTTTTGTGAACAAAAAGAAGCAAAAAAACTTTATCCGATTTGAAGGCGAGCCTGGCGAACAGGTGGCGGGAGGCGTGGTTGCGGTCGCGGACCTCGGCCTGGATTTCGGTCAGGGCGAGATACTCCGCGGCATAGGCAAGGACCAGGCGGGCGGCGGCGGTAGCGCGCAGGTGGAGGGCTTCGCCGGTCAGCGTCGGCATCTCCAAAGGAAAGGCAACTTTCACAGTCTGCCTTGATCTTGCTCTTAATGGATAAAGTTTTTTTGCTTCTTTTTGTTCACAAAAAGAAGATTCTGTCCTGCCTGTTGCGGTCGCCCCTCCCCGGCGTGCCAGGGAGGGGAAAGTCGCGGTCAGTTCCCGGCGGCGGCGGCCTGGGCGGGTCCGCGGGTGACCTGCAACGCGTTCGGCCCGAAGCGGTCGCGGAAGGGTTGGGTGTCGATTTCCTCAAGCTGGATTTCGCCGGTCAGGACCTTCTGTTTCCAGGCCTGGTGGGCGGGTTCCATGTCGTGGAACTCGGGCATCACTTCCTTGGCGAAGAGTTCCAGGCTTTCGCAGATATGCTCGTGGGTGTTCTTGCCGGCCTGGTTGAGCAGGATGATCTGGTCGACGTTGGAGGCGGCAAAGCGCTTCAGCTTGCGGCGGATGGTCTCCGGCGACCCGATCAGCCCGCCGCGCACGGCGCGCTGGAAGGCTTCGGGGTTCTCGGCCTTCCACTTCAGGTATTCGTCCCACAGGTTGACCGTGCCCGGCGGCGGGCGCTGCCGGCCGGAGGCGGCGCCGTAGAAGCGCAGGGCGAACTGGAAGAAGGGGGCGCCTTCGGCGCGGGCATAGGCTTCCTCGTCGGTTTTGGCGCACATGAAGTAGCTTACCAGGGCCATGTTCGGGTTGGTCTGGTAGTCCGCCAGCTTGTCCAGGCGCTTGGTGATGGCGTTGTAATAGGCGTGGACCCAGGCATGAGCGGCATCCGCGCTGACGAACTGGAAGCCCAGCGCGCCGATGCCGCGGCGGCCGGCCATGTCGATGGTCTCAAGCTGGGAGCAGGCGACCCACAGCGGCGGGTGCGGGGTCTGGATCGGCTTCGGCAGCACGTTGCGCAGCGGCATCTTGAAATAGGGGCCGTCGTACTCGCAGCCGCCTTCGCGGAACATCGGCATGATGGCGCGCACGCCATCCTCCCAGACCGCGCGCTTCTCTTCCATGGTGCGGCCGAAGGGTTCGAGCTCGGTGATGCTGGCCCCTTCGCCCATGCCGAATTCGACGCGGCCGCGGCTCAGCAGGTCCAGCGTTGCGACCTTTTCGGCGACGCGGGCGGGGTGGTTGGAGGTGAGCTGGATGATGCCGTGGCCGAGGCGGATGTTTCGGGTGCGCATCGCGGCGGCGGCGAGAAACATCTCCGGCTGCGGGGAGTGGGAGTATTCTTCCAGGAAGTGATGCTCGACTTCCCAGGCGAAGTCGTAGCCGAGCTTGTCGGCCAGCTCGACCTGTTGCAGCGCGTTGTGCAGCAGGTCCATGTCGTCGGTCTTGCCCCACTGCATGGCGCCGGCGGGGCGGGGGTTCTGCAGTTCGTAGAAGATACCGAATTTCATGGACGGGACCCTTATTGCTATTGTCGACAAAGATACCCGGTGGGCGCGGCCTCGCCAAGTGGGTGTTGTCTGTTACGCTCGCAAACGTCAGGATGCGCGGCGAAACGCCGGCGCGGGCCGGGGATCGACAGGGAGAAACACCATGCGTCGTCGCGATGTCCTTAAAACCGTTCTGGCTGGCTCGGCCGCGCTGGCCGCCCCGTCGGTGGCGCGCGCGCAGGGGGCGAAGGTGCTGCGCTTCGTGCCGCATGCCGATCCCGCCTCGCTGGACCCGGTGTGGACCACGGCGGATGTGACGCGAAACGTCTCGCTGGCGGTCTATGACACGCTGTACGGGGTGGACAAGGGCGGCATCCCGCATCCGCAGATGGCGGCAGGTGCCACCACCTCGGCGGACGGCAAGACCTGGGAGATCACGCTGCGCGACGGGCTGAAGTTCCACGACGGCACGCCCGTGCTGGCGCGTGACGCCGTTGCCAGCGTGGCGCGGTCCAACAAGCGCAACCCGCTGGGCCAGGCGCTGGCGCTGCGCATCGACGAGATGAGTGCCGCCAGCGACAAGGTGATCAAGATCCAGCTGAAGAAGCCGTTCGGGCTGCTGCCGGATGCGCTGGCGCAGTACACGACCGCGGTGATGCCGGAGCGGATCGCCAAGACCGATGCCAACGCCCAGATCCCCGAGGTGATCGGCAGCGGGCCGTTCAAGTTCCTGGCTGCCGAGCGCATCCCCGGCGCGCGCATCGTGCTGGAAAAGAACGCCGCCTATGTGCCGCGGCCGGGCGGCGGCATGGACAGCTTCACCGCCGGGCCGAAGGTGGCGCATTTCGACCGCGCCGTCTGGACGATCATGCCCGATCCGGCCACCGCCATGGCGGCACTCACCAACAACGAGATCGACTGGTGGGAGAACCCGACCGTCGACCTGATCCCGTCGCTGCAGCGCAACCGCAACCTGGTGCTGGAGAACAAGGACCCGGCGGGCTCGATCGGCTGCCTGCGCTTCAACCATCTGATGCCGCCGTTCGACAACGTGAAGGTGCGCCAGGCGGTGCAGATGGCGATCAGCCAGGCCGACGTGATGGAGGCGGTGGCCGGCGCGGTGCCGTCGATGATCCGCGTGCCGGCGGGCATGTTCATCCCCGGCTCGCCGCTGGCCAACGACGAGGGCTTCGCCGAGGTCGCCAAGTGGGGCAACATCGAGGCGGCGAAGAAGGCGCTGGTCGAGGCCGGTTACAAGGGCGAGCGGATCGTGGTGCTGTCGGCCACCTCGATCCCGTCGATCTGGCAGATGGCGCAGGTGTGCAACGACGTGCTGAAGCGCATCGGCCTGAACATCGACCTGGTGGCGGTGGAATGGGGCACGGTGGTGCAGCGCCGCGCCAGCACGGAGACGATCGACAAGGGCGGCTGGAACATTTTCTACACCTATCTCGGCGGGTCGGGGAATGTGTCGCCGGCGGGAATGTCGGCGCAGCGCGGCAATGGCCGGCAGG
>JBIPLY010000492.1:0-3048 GCA_044369385.1 Acetobacteraceae bacterium
GGTTCGGCTGGCCGAGCATGCCGAAGGTGGAGGAACTCCGCGAAGCCTGGTTCGAGGCGCCGAACTTCGAGGCGCAGAAGGACCTGGTGCGCCAGATGCAGCGCGAGATCTGGAAAGAGGTGCCGTATGTCAACACCGGCTCCTATGTCGGCTTCACCGGCTACCACAGCTATCTGAAGGGCATCCGCGACGGGTTCCCGCAGATGTACGGCGTGCAGCGCGCCTGAGCCGAGGTTCCTGCGACGGGGAGGGGGGGGGGCGGTTGGCTCCCCCTTTTTCGTTGGCGGACGTTGGGTTGTGGGTCGGCTTTGCGGTATGAGGGGTGGCGTTCCCCTTCGAAAGTGTCGCGCGATGCGTTGCTTGCTGCTGCTGGTGCCGATCGCGCTCGCCGGATGCGGGCCGGACTATTCGCCGAACACCTACGCGACCTCCGCGGTGCAGCAGGCGGCGAAGGTGGAGCGCGGGGTGGTGGTGGGCGTGCGCAAGGTGGCGGTGAGTGCGCAGGGGACCACCGGTGCGGTGACCGGGGCGGCGGCGGGGGCGGCCGTCGGCTCCCAGGTGCCGGCCGCGGGCGGGGTTTCGGCGACATTGGGGGCGATCGGCGGGTCGCTGCTGGGCGGGCTGGTCGGCGCGGGGGCGGAGAAGACGGTCGGCGAGACCACGGCCTGGGAATACATCGTGCGCAAGCCGGATGGCGCGCTGGTGTCGGTGACGCAGAAAGACGAGGTGGCGCTGGCGCTCGGCACGCGGGTGCTGGTGATCGCCGGCAGCCAGGCGCGGATCGTGGCGGACTATACCGTGGTGCCGGAGGAGAAGCCGGCGCCGGTGGAGAAGGTGCCGCAGGAAGAGACGTAAGCAAGCAGTTCTTTTTTGAAAAAAAGAACCAAAAAACTTCTACCCATTTGCATCGCGCTCCCCCGGGAAAGACGGCGGCCAACGGATAAAGTTTTTTTGCTTCTTTTTGTTCACAAAAAGAAGAGTCTTCCTTCCTACCCCGCCGCCCGCGTCCGCGGCGTCTTGCCGGCATAGGGCTTGCGGAACGGCTTGCCGGCCGGCGGCGAAAAGCGGCGCGCCGGGGGGCGGCGGTCGGTATCCGGCCGGGTGGGTTCGGGCGGGCTGGCCGGGGCGATCTGCACGCCGTCGAGTTCGGCGCCGTCCAGCGCGGTCAGGAAGGCATCCGCCGCGGCGGCGGTCAGTTCGAACAGCGTCTCGCGCTCCTGGATGCGGATGGCGCCGATCTCCTTGCGGGTGACCTGGCCCAGGCGGCAGAGCAGCGGCAGCAGCCAGCGCGGGTCGGCGTTCTTCTGGCGGCCCAGGTTGATGCGGAACCAGCGGGTGGGGCCGAAATCGGCGCGGCCGGGCTCCGGCGCTGCCTGCTGGCTGACCGGGGCGGGGGCGGGCAGGCGGGCGCGGGCCAGGCGGAGCAGGGCGAGCGCGATGGCGTCGGCCCCATGGGCGGCGAGCAGGGCGGCGGCCTGGGCGGCTTCGGCGCCATCGGCGGGCTCGGTCAGGGCCGGGTCCTCGGCGAAGCGGGCGGCGTCGGCGGCCAGGATCTCGGCGGCGGTGGGCGGCGCCATCCAGTTGGCCTGAAGCCGGGCGGCCATCAGCAGGGTCTCGGCGCGGCGGCGCATGCGCGGGGGCACGATCAGGGCGCAGACGCCCTTGCGCCCGGCCCGCCCGGTGCGGCCGGACCGGTGCAGCAGCGCCTCCTGGCCGTTCGGCAGGTCGAAATGCACCACCAGGTCAAGCTCCGGCAGATCGAGGCCGCGGGCGGCGACGTCGGTGGCCACGCAGACCCCGGCGCGGCCATCGCGCAGCGCGGTCAGCGCCTGGGTGCGCTCCGCCTGGCTCAGCTCGCCGGACAGCGCCACGGCGGGGAAGCCGTGACTGGCCAGGCGCGCATGCAGGGTCTTGACCCCCTCGCGCGTGGCGCAGAACACCAGCGCGCGGCTGTCGGCGGCGCGGATCACGTTGACCAGGGCGGCGAATTCCTCGCCCGGGGCGGTGCGGATGGCGCGGTATTCGATGTCCTCGTGCGGGCGCGAGCGGTCCACGGTGTCGATGCGCAGGGCGTCGGTCTGGAACTCGCGCGCCAGCGTCACGATCTCGCGCGCGAAGGTGGCGCTGAACAGCAGGGTGCGGCGCTCGGCGGGGGCAGCGGCGAGGATGAACTCCAGGTCCTCGCGAAAGCCCAGGTCGAGCATCTCGTCGGCCTCGTCCAGCACGGCGACCTTGATCGCGGAGAGGTCGAGCTGGTTGCGCTGGATGTGGTCCTTGAGCCGGCCGGGGGTGCCGACGACGATGTGGCACCCGTTCTGCAGCTTGCGGGCTTCCGCCCGGGCATCCATGCCGCCGACGCAGACGACGACGCGGGCGCCGGCCTGGGCGTAGAGCCATTCCAGCTCGCCCTGGACCTGGATGGCGAGTTCGCGGGTGGGCGCGATCACCAGGGCACGCGGGGCGGCGGCGGGGCCGGCCCGCTCGGCATCGCCGAGGAGGTCAGGCGCGAAGGCAACGCCATAGGCCACGGTCTTGCCCGATCCGGTCCGGGCGGAGACCAGGAGGTCGCGGCCAGTGGCCTCGGTGGCCAGCACGGCGGCCTGGACTTCGGTCGGCTCGACATAGCCGCGGGCTTCGAGCGCACGCTCCAGGGCGGCGTTCAGGCGGGGGAACAGCATGAGGCGGGAGCTTCCGGTTGACGGTCGGGCAGCCGGCCACAATGCCGGCGCGAAGCCTCGCGACCTATCCCACCGGGCGCCGCGGCGCCACCGAAATCGGCGCGCGGCAGACCCGCCCTGCTGGCGGTACGGATTGGCGCTACGCCGCGCGGCGCAGGATGGCAATCATGTTGTCGTCGGTCGGCAGGCTGAGCAGGAAGGGAAACCGGGTGCTGAAGCCGGCCCGCCCGGCCATGGCGGCGACCGAGGCGGGGGTGAAGTAGTTCACGTGGTCGGGCAGGCGGATACCGCACCAGTTGGCACGCATCACGCGGCGGTTGAGCGAGCCGAAATTCGGCACCTTGACCACGGCGATGCCGTCCGGGCGCAG
>JBIPLY010000512.1:0-2898 GCA_044369385.1 Acetobacteraceae bacterium
GGGCCATGGTGGCGGAGTATAGCGCCGGCGAGTCCGTGATCCAGCGCCGCGAGGGCGGGGCGTCCCGCTTGAAGCCGCCGGGGCTGATGTATCACCCCAACCCCGACCTGTCCGCGCCGCACACCGCGCGGCTGTTCGACCATGCCGGCCCCGGCACGAAGGTGCTGAACGTGGGCGGCGGGCCGCACCGCTACCGGCCCGGCGATGTGGCGCTGAACCTGGATGCGTTCCGCAATGTCGACGTGGTGGGCGATGCCCATGCGATCCCGTTCCTGGACGACAGTTTCGACAGCGTGTTCAGTGTTGCGGTTCTGGAACATGTGCGCCAGCCCTGGCTGGTTGCCGCCGAGCAGATGCGGGTGCTGCGCCCCGGCGGCTGGCTGTATGCCGAGGCGCCGTTCATCTTCTTCTTCCACGGCTACCCCAACGACTTCACCCGCTTCACCCGCGAAGGGCTGCGCCGGTTGTTCGACGGGCTGGAGGATGTCCAGCTCGGCCTGACCAACGGCCCGGTCTCCGCCACGCTGCAGACGGTGAACACGCTGTTGCAGTTCCTGGTGCCGCGGCGGATGCCCTGGCTGCTGAAGGCGGTGCGCGGCGCCTATGGCTGGGGGGCGTTTCCGCTGAAGTATCTCGACCGCCATGTCGCCCGGCGCGACGACGCGCACATGCTGGCCGGCGGGCTGTGGATCATGGGCAGGAAGCCCGAAAGGTGAGCCATCATCACGTCGCCTGCCCGCTCTGCGGCGCCGATGATGCCGCGCCGCGCTATCGGCTGGAGGTCGGAAGCCTGGTGACCTGCCGCGGCTGCGGCCTGACCTATGTCACCCCGCGCATCGACGCGGCCGAGATGGAGCGGCGGCTGCAATCCTGGGCGGTGCAGGACACGGTGGACGAAACCCGCCTGGCCATCGCCTTCGAACCGGCGACGATGGCGCTGTACGCCCGCCATGTGGCGGCGATGACGCGGGCTGCCAATGGGGGAGCGGGCGGGGCGGGCCGCATGCTGGATGTCGGCTGCGCCACCGGCGCCTTCCTGCTGGCCGGGCGCGACGCCGGATGGGCGGTGGAGGGGCTGGAGCTGGGCGAAGCCTCGGCGGCCTATGCGCGCGAGGCGCTGGGCATCCCGGTGACGCTGGGCTCGCTCTATGGCGCCGAACCGGTGGCCGCACCCTATGATGCCGCGGTGCTGCTGGAGGTGATCGAGCATCTGCCGGCGCCGCTGGATGCGCTGCGCCGGCTGCACGGCTGGTTGCGGCCGGGCGGCGTGCTGCTGCTGTCGACGCCCAATTTCGACAGCCTGTACCGGCGCCTGGCCGGGACCAGATGGTGGGTGGTGAACTGCGAGGAGGAGCACATCGTGCTGTTCACGCCCCAGACCATCGCCGCCGCGCTGGAGCAGGCGGGATTCGAGGTGGTGTCGCTGGGCACGCGCAGCCTGGACCATGGCGGCATCCTGCGCGCGGCCCTCGGGCGGCATGGCGATCCGCGGGCGGCGACCGGGGCCGGGTATTACGAGGCCCGCGGGCGCAAAGGGCGGCTGAAGGCGTGGCTGGGCCGGCTCGGCGTGCTGGGCCTGGCACGCGCGGCGCTGCGGTTGCAGGACCGGCTGCTGTCGTGGCGCGGCTCGCCGGTCTATGGGCTGGGCGAGCAGCTGGTGGTGCTGGCGCGCCGCCGCGCGTCATGAGCGCGGGGCTGCCGCCGGCCGACCAGGTCCGCAGCATCGCCTGTCTGATGCTGGGCGCGATCGGCGACTTCGTGGTGACCACGCCGGCGATCCGGGCGCTGCGCGACGCCTATCCCGGCGCACGGCTGACAGTGATCCTGCGCCGCGAGTTGGTCCCGCTGGCCGAGGGCAATCCCTGCATCGACGAGGTGCTGGAATTCCGCAGCGGCGGGGTGTGGCGCAAGGCGGCGTTCCTGGCCATTCTGCTGCGCCGGCGCTGGGATTTATGGGTCGACCTGCATGTGCCGACCTTCAACACCTTCGGCAGCAACGACGCGGTGTTCCGGCGCAACGCGCTGATGCTGCGCGCGGCCGGGGCGCGGTTCCGCCTGGGCTATGCCGCCCCCGCACTGGCGCCGCATCTGACCCATCCGGTGGCGGTGCCGGACGACGAGGTTTTTGCCGGGGAAAACATCGCCGCCAGCACGCTGCGGATCGTGGGCGGCCGCATCGAGGGCGCGCGCAAGGCGTTGCCGCCGGCCACCGGTGACGCGCGCGCCGAGGCCGCGGCGCTGCTGGGCGGGGATGCGCGCCCGCTGGTCGGGCTGTTCTTCGGCTCCAACCAGCCGGCCGGGGTATGGCCGCGGGCGCGGGTGGCCGCGCTGTGCGCCGCCCTGCCCGCCGCCCTGCCCGGCCATCGCTTCGTCCTGCTGGGCGGGCCCGGCGAGCGGGCGGACATTGACGCCGCATGCGCCGGGCTGGGCGGCCAGTTCCCAGGGGGGCCGTTCCCAGGGGGGCCGTTCCTCAACCTGGTCGGGCGCTGCGGGCTTGCGACCACCGCGGAGGTGATGCGCCGCTGTGCGGCGGTCGTTGCCACCGACAGCGGGCCGATGCACATGGCCGATGCGCTGGGCGTGCCCCTGGTGGCGCTGTTCGGGGCGAAGAACCCCTTGCCGCTGTGGCTGCCGCTGTCGCCGTCCGCCGTGGTGCTGCACCGCGATGTCGAGTGCCGCCGCTGCCTGTTGAGCGTTTGCCCGCGCGGCAATCGGTGCATGGAGCTGATCCCTCCCGCAGACGTGATTGACGCGCTGCGCGAACGTCTCGCTATATGATCCGGCTTGCTTCCGTCCGGCCCGCGCCGGCGGAGGCGGGGAGCGTACGTTTCACCAGAAGGAGCCGCGCGGGCAGCATGGCCGCCGTCCTCTCCCGCCGCCGGCTTCAGGCGTCGCTGC
>JBIPLY010000513.1:0-2896 GCA_044369385.1 Acetobacteraceae bacterium
CGGTGAACTTCGGCACGTTGGCGGTGGCGACCGCGGTGACCATCTTGGCGCCGTCGCGCGCGATGCCGCCGTTCTCGTATTTGCGGCCGACCATGAAGCCGGTGATGTTCTGCAGGAACACCAGCGGGATCGATCGCTGGGCGCAAAGCTCGATGAAGTGGGCGGCCTTCAGCGCGGACTCGCTGAACAGGATGCCGTTGTTGGCGATGATGCCGACGGGGTAGCCGTGGATATGGGCGAAGCCGGTGACCAGGGTGGTGCCGTAGAGCTTCTTGAACTCGTCGAACGCGCTGGCGTCGACGATGCGGGCGATGACATCGCGGACGTCGTACGGGCGGCGGCGGTCGGCGGGGATGATGCCGTAAAGCTCCGCCGGGTCGTGCAGCGGCGGGCGGGAGGCGCGCGGCGGGGCCGGCGGGCGCGGGGTGTTCAGGGTGGCGACGATGCGCCGGGCGATGCCGAGCGCGTGGGCGTCGTTCTCCGCCAGATGGTCGGCGACGCCGGAGACGCGGGTGTGCACATCGGCCCCGCCCAGGTCTTCGGCGGTGACGATCTCGCCGGTGGCGGCGCGGACCAGGGGCGGGCCGCCGAGGAAGATGGTGCCCTGCCCTTTCACGATGATGGACTCATCCGACATCGCCGGGACATAGGCGCCGCCGGCGGTGCAGGAGCCCATCACCACGGCGATCTGGGCGATGCCCTCGGCGGACATCTGGGCCTGGTTGAAGAAGATGCGGCCGAAATGGTCGCGATCGGGAAACACCTCGTCCTGGTTGGGCAGGTTGGCGCCGCCGCTGTCGACGAGATAGAGGCAAGGGAGGCGGTTCTGGCGGGCGATGTCCTGGGCACGCAGGTGCTTTTTCACCGTGACCGGGAAATAGGTGCCGCCCTTCACCGTCGCGTCGTTGCAGACGATGACGCATTCGCGGCCGGACACCCTTCCGATGCCGGTGATGATGCCGGCGCTGGGCACCTCGCCGCCATACATGCCGTGGGCGGCAAGCTGCGACAGTTCGAGGAACGGGGTGCCGGGGTCCAGCAGCGCCTCGATGCGCGCACGCGGGAGGAGCTTGCCGCGCGACAGATGGCGCTGGCGGGCGACCTCGCCGCCCCCCTGCGCGGCCTGCTCGGCAAGGGCGCGGATCTCGGCGGCCTGCGCGCGCATGGCGGCGGCATTGGCGGCGAAATCGGCGGAGCGTGGGTCGATCATGCCGTCTCCCTGAACAACTCGCGCCCGATCAGCATCCGGCGGATTTCGGAGGTGCCGGCGCCGATCTCATAGAGCTTGGCGTCGCGCAGCAGGCGGCCGGTGGGGTAGTCGTTGATGTAGCCGTTGCCGCCCAGCGCCTGGATGGCTTCCAGCGCCATCCAGGTGGCTTTTTCGGCGGAGTAGAGGATCACGCCGGCGGCGTCCTTGCGGGTGGTGCGGCCGCGGTCGCAGGCTTTGGCGACGGCGTAGACGTAGGCGCGGGCGGCGTTCATCACCGTGTACATGTCGGCGATCTTGCCCTGCATCAGCTGGAACTCGCCGATGGCCTGGCCGAACTGCTTGCGGTCGTGGATGTAGGGCAGGACGACGTCCATGCAGGCTTGCATGATGCCGAGGGGGCCGCCGGAGAGGACGACGCGTTCGTAGTCCAGGCCGCTCATCAGGACGGCGACGCCACCGTCGAGGCGGCCGAGAATGTTCTCGGCGGGGACTTCGACGTTGTCGAACACCAGCTCGCCGGTGTTGGAGCCGCGCATGCCGAGCTTGTCGAGCTTCTGGGCGCAGGAGAATCCCTTCATGCCCTTTTCGATCAGGAAGGCGGTGATGCCGCGCTGGTGGGCGTCGGGGTTGGTCTTGGCGTAGACGACGAGAACATCGGCGTCCGGGCCGTTGGTGATCCAGAATTTTCCCCCGTTGAGGATGTAGCGGTCGCCTTGGCGCTCGGCCTTGAGGCGCATCGAGACGACATCAGAGCCCGCGCCGTTCTCGCTCATGGCCAGGGCGCCGACGTGTTCGCCAGTGATCAGCTTCGGCAGGTAGGTGCGCTTCTGCGCGTCGGTGCCGTTGCGGCGGATCTGGTTGACGCAAAGGTTGCTGTGCGCGCCATAGGACAGCCCGACCGAGGCCGAGGCGCGGCTGATTTCCTCCATGGCGATGGAGTGCGCGAGGTAGCCCATGCCGGCGCCGCCGAACTCCTCCTCCACGGTCAGGCCGAGCAGGCCGAGGCTGCCCATCTTCTGCCAGAGGTCTGCCGGGAAATCGTTGTCGCGGTCGATGGCGGCGGCGCGCGGGGCGATCTCGGCTTCGGCGAAGCGGCGCACGCTGTCGCGCAGCATGTCGATCTCTTCGCCGAGGTCGAAATCCAGGCCGTAATCGGTGTTGCCTGCCATGGTCTAGGCTTTCAATTCCGGAAAATCGTCTTCGCGGTATTCGCCAGGGCTCCGTTCGGTGCGGGCGTGTTCGGACTGGCGCAGTTCCACACGTCGAATCTTGCCGGAGATGGTCTTCGGCAGGTCGGAGAATTCGAGGCGGCGGATGCGCTTGTACGGCGCGAGGCGGGCGCTCAGGTGCTTGAAGATCGACAGTGCGGTCTCCGGCGAGCCGTTCGCGCCGGCGGCCAGCGTGATGTAGGCCTTGGGCACCGCGAGGCGGATCGGGTCGGGGGCGGGGATGACGGCGGCCTCGGCGACGGCCGGGTGTTCGATCAGGACGGATTCGAGTTCGAAGGGGGAGATGCGATAGTCGCTCGCCTTGAACACGTCATCGGCGCGCCCGACATAGGTCAGGTAGCCGTCGGCATCGCGGCTGGCGACGTCGCCGGTGCGGTAGACGTCGCCAGCGATGGATTCGATGCTGCCGTCATCGAGCTGGTAGCCGCGCATCAGGCCGGCGGGGCGGTGCGCCAGC
>JBIPLY010000514.1:0-2895 GCA_044369385.1 Acetobacteraceae bacterium
GGGCACGTCGAGTTTTTCCCCGGGCATCAGCACTGTGGCGGCGCCGCGGGCGACCTGGGCCATGGCGTGGATGCCGGCGCCGTGAGAGAGCGGGGCGACGACCAGGGAGACGTCGTGCTCCGTCGTGCCGGGCATCAGGTCGCAGAGATGGCTGGTCACCACGAATTCCATCTGGCCGTGGGTCAGCATGGCAGCCTTGGGACGGCCGGTTGTGCCGGAGGTGTAGAAGAACCAGCATGGGGCGTCGCGGTCGACATCGGCGGGGTGGGCAAGGGCCTCGGGATGGGCGCAGGCGGTCTCCCACCCGGCGTCGAGATCGAGATGCAGGCGGGCGGCAGGATTGGCGGCGCTTGCGGCTTCGGCGTGGTCGGGGAAGGCGGGGTCGAAGAGATGGGCGGCGGCGGAGGAGCTTTCGGCCAGGTATGCGACCTCGGGTGGCGTCAGGCGGAAATTGGTGGGGACCCAGACGGCGCCGAGCATCCAGGCGGCCCACATCGTCTCGAACATCGGCTGGGAATTGCGGCTGTGGACCAGGATGCGGTCGCCGTGACCGATGCCGTGCTCCGCCAGAGCGGCGGCGGCGCGGGCGATGCGGTCGGCGAGCGTCGCCCAGGCGGTTTCGGCGCCGTGGCGGATCAGCCCGGGGCGGTCCGGGAAGCGGCGCGCGGTCTGCAGCAGCAGGTGGGCGAGGTTGCTGGTGGGGATCATGCAGACAGGATTCCACATGGAGGCGAAGAGGCGAAGAGCAGCAAGCCAAGCAGATTTACGGCCATTGCGTCTCTCCGCCTCTCCGTCTCCATGTGATCTTTTCTTACCTCAACGGTTCGAGGACCGACACGTAGTTGGCCACCGCCGCCCCGCCCATGTTGAACACCAGGCCGCGATCGGCCTTCGGCAGTTGCATGGCGCCGGCGGTGCCGGTGAGCTGCATGGCGGCGATGGCGTGCATCGAGACGCCGGTGGCGCCGATCGGGTGGCCCTTGGCCTTCAGCCCGCCGGAGACGTTGATCGGGAGTTTTCCCCCGATCTGGGTGACGCCGTCCAGGATCGGGCGGGCGCCCTGCCCCTGCGGCGCCAGGCCCATCGCCTCGACGACCAGCAGCTCGGCGATGGTGAAGCAGTCATGCACCTCGGCGAAATCCATGTCCGCGAGGCTGACGCCGGCCTGCTCCAGGGCACGGCGGAAGGCCATGGCGGCACCCTCGAAGGCGGTCGGGTCGCGGCGCGAGAGGGGAAGAAAATCGTTGACCTGCACGGCGGCGCGGAAGCGGACGGCCTTGTTCATCGCGCGCGCCGTGTCTTCGCCGGTCAGGACCAGGGTGGCCGCACCGTCGCTGACCATCGAGCAGTCGGTGCGCTTCAGCGGCGCGGCGACATAGGGGTTCTTGTCCGACGCGGTGCGGCAGAAATCGAAGCCGAGATCGCGGCGCATCTGGGCGAACTCGTTGGCGACACCGTTCTTGTGGTTCTTGGCGGCGATGGTGGCCAGCGCGTCAGACTGGTCGCCGTAGCGCTGGAAATAGGACTTGGCGATTTCGCCGAAGACACCGGCGAACCCGGCGGGGATGTCGCCTTCCTCCTTGCGGTAGGCGGCGGACAGGAGAATATCGCCGACCTGGGCGCCGGGGGTGGCGGTCATCTTCTCGGCGCCGATCACCAGGGCGAAGCGGCCCCGTTTGGCGGCGAGGAAATCGCGCGCGCCGTGGATGGCGGCCGAGCCCGAGGCGCAAGCGTTCTCGAACCTGGTCGCCTGGGTGAAGCGCAGCTCGGGCACGGATTGCAGCACCAGGGAGGCGGGGAAATCCTGTTTCGAGAAGCCGTTGTTGAACAGCGAGACGAAGACGCCGCCGATATCCGCGGGATCGATGCCGGCATCGTCGATGGCGCTGCGGGCGACGCGGGCGATCAGCGATTCGACATCGGGGTCTTCGAGCTTGCCGAACGGGGTGTGGGCCCAGCCGACGATGCAGGCTTCGCTCATGGGGTGCTCCTCCGAGGCTGGCGCGCAGAATAGCCGGTCCGGGCCGGCGCGGGATAGGGGCGCTTCCGCGCCAGGCCACGCCAGGGGGCGCTTCCGCGCCAGGCCACGCGGTGCCAAACTCGGCGAAACGGAGAAACGACATGGATTTCGAAACGCTGGTTCAGACGCGCCGCAGCATTCGTGGCTACAAGCCGGACCCGGTGCCGCGGGCGGTGATCGAGGAGATCATCGCGCTGGCGAAGGCGGCGCCTTCCTCCATGAACACGCAGCCGTGGCATGTGCATGTGCTGACCGGGGCGCCGCTGGAGCGGGTGCGGCAGCGCAATACCGAGACGATGCTGGGCGGGGCCAAGGCGAACCGGGATATCGTCTCGCACGGGGAATACGAGGGCATCCATCGGGCGCGGCAGGTGGCGATCGCGGTGAAGTTGTTCGGGGCGATGGGGATCGAACGGCACGACAAGGCGATGCGGCAGGATTGGGTGATGCGGGGGTTCCGGCAGTTCGATGCGCCGGTTTCGATGGTGCTGACCTATGACCGGGAGTTGGACCCGGGCGCGGTGGTGCATTTCGACCTCGGCGCGCTGTGCTACGGCATCTGCCTGGCCGCCTGGGACCGCGGGCTGGGCACGGTGGTGAACGGCCAGGGCATCATGCGCTCGGAGATCGTGCGTGAGGAGGCGCGGATTCCGGACAGCGAGGTGATCATGACCTGCATCGCGCTGGGGTATCCGAATGAGGAATTCCCGGCGAATGGGGTTCGGGCGGATCGGGAGCCGAATGATGCGTTTGTTCGGTATGTGGGATTTGAGGAGTGAGGTTGGTATGCATTCCGAAGTAGGGGCCACATAGAACGCGGAGGAAGTGCTGATGAGCCTGGCCGGGCGCCGGAACGTGTTCAGGACGGAGGTGGG
>JBIPLY010000607.1:0-9367 GCA_044369385.1 Acetobacteraceae bacterium
CAATGAGTTAAACAAATTCTTTGCAAAGCAAATGTCATTCATCATGGGAAGCAATGCAAGTTCAGCATTTTATACGAAGAGTACAAAAATGGCGGATGGCGGAGTAATTGTTACCGGGACGTTACATTATTGGTTTGCGGGCTCTGATAAGAAAATAGCATTAGAGAAGAGTTATTTGATTTCATACAAGGAAGCAGCGAAAGGGTTGATTTTGCTTAAGAACATTACTGAAGTAGATGTTTTGCCTAAGGAAAAAGTTAATTAAAAAGAGGATTTACGGAAAAGATGAATTATTTACAAAAATTATCTGTAGTTTTGATAGCCTGTGTTGCATTAAGCGGTTGCGCCGGAAAAGGATCAAGAGTTAAGCAAATCACCTCTCCCCTCAAGCCAAGCCAAACTAGCAAATTGATAATGCCTAGAAAAGATCATCCGGTGGGGGAGATGTTTAAGAGCACGATCAAGCAGACGAATTACAAGGCATTAAAACCCGAAACCAGATTATTAAATAATAGTTATTTAATAGATGAAGAGAAGTCTTTTGAAATAACGATTTCAGAACATGGATATACAAGATTTTCAATTGAAGGTGAGAGAATCACTGATGTATTCATTCATCCGCAAGAAAATATCCAGTTAAAGATACACGACCAAGGATATTTGATCATTGTGCCAAAACAGCCAGAGGAGAATGGGGAGATAGAACAAAACCACAGCTATGAAAAAATATACGTAACCATTACCGGTGAACACGGAACAACGCAAGATTTCTCCTTGCGTTTTACGGGCAAAACCCCAGAGCCTGTAAAGTTTTTAAAATCAAATCTGGGAACAACTAATTTAAACAAAGGAGTATAAAATGTTTAAAAAACCAAGGTTAGATCAACAAGCAAATAATAGTGGAGTGAGTATAGATTCCATCACCTTGCTGGCGTTTGCAGCTGCAGTAATATTTTGCATGTATCCGGAGGTAACCCTAGCTACGAGCCTTGAAGGTCAATTGGATAAGATTGGTGAGATAGCGTCCGGAAAGTTTAAAACTGTTGGATTAACTGTTGCAACTATTGCTGCCGGTATCTGGTCGGTTATTAAGGGCAATATATCAATAACCATAATCGTTATTGTCATAGGTGTTAGTTTAAGTATTTATCTCACATGGCTTAGTGGTGGAATGGTGATATCTGCTTAAATGTTGATTTAACAAAGAGGATTAAGAAAATGATAATTAACAAAAATATACAACGCCAATTTTTAACAAAAGCATCGGCCTTAAAAGATGCTTTAAAAAAGCGTCCTGCATTCGTTGCCGGATTCATTGGAGTTATTTTAATCCTCTTTGTAGTTAGTGGGGGTCAGAAGAAAAAACGACCTCACTTAACTACAAGCACAATCCCGTTTGAAGAAGATATACAAATGACAGGCGTTAAAGAATCAATTGACCCTCGTGATGTTTGGACGGCAAAAGTAGAGCAAAAAGTTGAGATGTCCAGTGAAGAATTCAACAAAAAACTAGAAGAGGTCAAAGAGACCCAAAACATTGAAGTGATCAAAGTACAAGAAGAATTATTGCAATTAAAAGGGTTAGTGACCCGCCAACAAGAGATTTTACAAAGAAAAGAATTAGAAGAAAGTTTGGCAAAAACCAACGCTCCGGAAATCAATCAAATTACTAGCAGAAAAACCTCAACAAAGACGCTTGGTTCGTTTTCCAAGGAATATGGAACAAAAAAGAAGAATTTCAAAGATTATATAACATCCGGAACTTTTTCAAGGGCGGTATTAATGACGGGTGTTGTGGTTGGAACCGGTAGCAATAGTCAATCAAATCCGGAGCCTGTAGTTATGCGTCTTACTGATGCCGGAATATTTAGTAAGGGCAAGCGCACGGAGCAAATTAAAGAAGCTATCCTGATTGGAGATTGTAGCGGGGATTTATCAAGCGAGCGTGCTAAATGTCGTCTGCAAACTTTAAGTTTAGAGAATTACAACGGTGAGATTGTAGAAAGACCGATTAAAGGCTGGATAGTCGGTGAAGATGGAAGAAATGGAGTTAAAGGGAGGGTAGTAGACAAATCATCTGATATGCTCCGTATGGCTATGTTAAATGGCTTGCTTGGCGGATTCAGCAATTTCTTACAAAATCAATCTACCAAAGGAGTTTTTCCAATATCACCAATAACAGGTCAGCAAAATGCTCTTAGTGGGGTATCGCAATTAAAAGGCGGTATGGCAAGTGGAGCTAGTGATGCGTTTTCAAAGATGGCTGATTTTGTAATGGAAAGATTTAACTCAATGTCACCGCAGATAGTAATAGCGTCCGGTAGAGAGGTCGATGTGGTGTTTCAGCATGGTGTTGATTTAAACGGAGAATTTAAATCTGAACCGATTCAATCATCAGATGGGAATTTAAGAAATGGTTATAATAACCCACCGCCGGCAAGAACCACGCAGTCAAAAGCTTTTCAAGAAACCATGCAAGAAATGAAAAAGGCTATGGAGAAGGAAGAAGCTGGAAGCAACTTTTAAAAAAAAATAACAAAAGTAAGGATTAGAGAAATGACAAATAACCAAGTTAAGAAGTAGAAAGTTTTAATGAGCAGGTCAGCAAAAATAGAGCGTAATTGCAATTTAACGATGGGATATTTCATTTACCTCGTGATAAGTGGGATAATAATATGTTCTGATCCCGCCTTTACAAAAAAAGCAGAGATTTTTATCAGCATTCCGGTGGTTACTTTTTTATTTCTTCTTATCAGTTTCTTGATACCTGCAAAAAGCACTTTTCACGAGTCGTTTACGTACCAAGGTTCTTTTGAAGATTTAACAAAAGAAATGTACATACACGGCTTTGAAGTAAAGGATAAATTGGGGGAGTTATATGTATTTAAATCGTATTACAGTTTTTTTAAAAGAAGAATGTTAGTAAAGGACAAGGGGAGCATTTGTGAGTTATTTGGAGTGTTGCCGTATGAATTTTATGAACAGTTAAAAAAACCGAATTACAAGAATAAAAATACTCCACATCATGAAACCAATTAAGGATTAAAGAAATGATATTTAAAAATATAGCAACGTTAATAGCAATATCAATAATCACAAGCGGTTGTTCTTTATGGCCATATGAAAAGGATTTTGATTGCCCGGTAAAAGAAGGGCTTAAATGCAAATCCTTGTATGAAATATCAGTAATGGCTGATGAGGGAATGTTCGGTCCTCATGCAAAGAAACCCGAAGATAAGAATCAAAACAAATCTAAAAAATTAAAAAATAAAAGACAGGTTATATGTAATGATTGCTAAAAATATTCACCCTGATTTTCAAAGAGAAAGACTAGCTCCACATTTTGTTTACGAGTCATACGATGCGGAGAGCGGATTATTTTTCAATCGTGGAAGCGTAGGATTTGTTTTAATAGCAAACCCGCTGCCCGGTGCGGACTTAACAGCTGAAACTGAAATTGCTGATTTCATAGCAAATAGTGAGAATTTGCCGAATGGGGCGTCAATACAGATACTACTGATTGCCTCAAACAACGTTAAATTTCTTTTGGATCGTTGGGCAAATGAAAGAACGGGCGATATCTACAGGGAAATGGCAAAAAGACGTTGTGATTTTCTACAAAAAAAAGCAAAAGAAGAGGGAGTAGTTAAGGATTCTCATGTGTTGATTTCAGTAACAGTACCGGATCTTGGAACTGATTTAATAGCTATGGGACAAAGAATTGAGGCTTTAAAGTCGACATTTCAAAGTATAGGTCTCTGGACGCAAAGTGTTGATGATACACTTTTATTATCTATTTTGCGCAAGATATGGGGTAGGGAATCATTTGGCGGAACAACAGTTAATCAATATGCCAAATTGTCAGAGCAGATATTGCCGGGGGATTTTTCCTTATATGAGGAGAATGACATTATACATGTTAAAGATGATGAGTGTTTCATTGCGCTTGATGCGGAAGACAGACCGGCAAGATGGAGTTTGGGTTGGATGGATTTGTTTATTGGGAATGAAGCAAGAAGGGGTGAATATATAGATACGGAATATTTTATCCATGTCGGTATCTGGGTGTTACCGAACCAAGCAATGGCAAGAGCTAGAATTTTTGCTAAGAGAGAGGCGGTACAAAAGAATATCAAATCCGGAATAGGTAGGTTTTTTTCTGATTTAAGTGAAGAGCTGGCAGATATTGATGGAGTAGTTAAGGCGTTGCAAGATGGAGAGAGAGCAGTGCATATCCATACAAATGTTATTTTAAAGGGCAAAAAAGAAAAGGTCAAACTAGCCTCCAAAAGATACGCCGGGATGATGCGCCGTAACGGTTGGAATTTCATTCCGACAAGATGTGATCATTTGGCGCATGTATTAGCTGCAATGCCCATGAGTATGGTTGAAGAAGAAAGGGGATTATATAAAAATAACATAACAGGCGCTGGGGTGGCACTAAGTATTATAGGTCGTGGCAAACCAACAGTTTCCGGTGAGAGCAAAGCCTTAATGCCATTCATTGGTGAATATAAAGGCGATTTAAATGCTCCCGGTTTATTACTTACCGGCCGGAGAGGTCAATTGAAGTTTTTTTCTCAATTTGGAGCGGACTTTACGCCCCATTTGGCAACAAATAGTGGCAATCTTGGTAATCCTAACGCTGTTATCGTAGGTGTTGCAGGTAGTGGAAAGTCGGTGACAATGCAAGAAATGATGTTGTCGGTACTTGGTGTCGGTGGCAAGGTTTTTGTCTTAGATTACGGCAAAAGTTTTGAAAAACTTTGCCATACGCTTGATGGAAACTATATCGAGTTTGATCCGAGCAATCCAATTTCAATAAATCCTTTTTCCGGAGTGCCTACCGGTGATGATGAAGTTTCCAGCGCAGCAAGAGCTGATTTTCTAGCAAGCTTTCCCATAACTCTTGCTACGATGGCTGCTCCAAAACACGGAACAACTGATTTACAACAAACAAATTTGGAAGAGGCTTTAAGAAAATGTTGGGATGAAAAAGGAGGTGATTTACAAATTGATGACATAGCTGATTGGTTGCTTGCGCAAGAGAATAATTCTGTAGCAAATGATTTGGGACGGATGTTGTTCAACTATACAAAAAATGGTGCATACGGTGGATTTTTCCAAGGTCAAGCAGAAGTAACATTGGATGCAGATATTGTAGTTATAGAAACTGATCATTTGCGGAACTTTCCTGATTTAATGGCGGTTGTGACGCAAATAATGATGACGCATATTAACAATAAAATGGCAAAGGGCAAAACGGACAAGCCAAGCCTTTTAATGTTTGATGAAATTACCAAGACTTTGGAAAATCCAACTGCTTTAAAGTTTGTTTCAGCGAATATGAGAATTGTAAGAAAATATAAAACTTCAGTGGTATTAGCTTCGCAATTAATTACAGATTTTCATGATTTAGGAAAAGAAGCTATGAGTATTTTTGCAGGAGCTGATTTTAAGCTGATAATGAAACAGAATCCAGAAACATTAACTACTATGCGAAGTTTGCCGTTATTTCAGAGTTATGTTAAGGATGACGAGCGGATGCGCAGGATGGGATCGATAGAATCCAAAAAAGGAGAATATGGAGAGTTTGCGCTGTGGGCGCCCGGTATTAATGGCGATATTTGCCAATTAAGAATAGATCCGTTTACATTACTTTTAATGAGTACCAATCCAACTGAAAAGGAATTAATCAAAAGTCATAGGGAGAGTGGCTTAAGCCTAGTAGAAGCGATTAATACCATATTAGCAGAAAGGGATCTTTAATGTTGATACTACCATTCTCAAAAGCAAAACTTAACGTGAAGATATTAATAACATTTCTGCTAGTAGGAACCGGTATATTAATTAACAATGGAGCTAGCGCAAGAGGCTCAAGCATTCCAAGGGAAAAAACCGGTTCCAAGCCAATAATAAAAGATTATGGCACGCATGGACAAGTTTTTAACATAGCAGAGGAATGTCTTCTTGAAGAAATCATGAGCAGATTGGAGCTTGCAAAAGAGGATGGAACACTGGACCTGCTACAGAATGAATTTACCGAAAAAGTAAAAGCCAGAGTACTTCGTCCGGTACCGGTTCCAAACTTAACAAAAGCGACTATTAATAGAAGCTGGACATACAACCCGACTTTCACCCAAGAAACCGATATTGTCGATGATAAGGGTAGGGTGATTGTTGCAGCCGGAACAAGTATAAATGCGCTTGAAAAGTTAAAATGGGGTGAGCCGTTAATTTTAATTGACGGTGATGATCAAGAGCAAGTGGAGTGGGCTTCAGGTAAAACCGGCAAGATTGTTTTAACTAACGGTGCGCCAATGCTACTTGCAAAGCAATTAAAACGTCCGGTGTTTTTTGATCAAGGCGGTATACTTTGCCGTCGTTTTAAAATAGAGGCAACTCCTGCCATGGTTGAGCAAGATGGCTTGCTGTTAAAGTTAAGTGAGGTGAGTATATGATTATCTCCTCTTATCAACATGAAAATCTTAAAATCACAATAAAACAGTGGGTGCTAAGCTTTTTAAGCATAATAATAATTTCTATATGCAATCAACCGCACAAGGCAAATGCCGGAATAGGTTGTACCGGCAAGTTTGTCAATCCTATAACAGATGTATGCTGGAGCTGTTTATTTCCAATTACACTTATTGGGATTGAAATAGTCGGTGGTGGTGGTTTTGATACTAAATCTACCAAAGACCCCATTTGTTTTTGTTCAAGACCTGGAATTCCAGTTCCGGTGCCGGGCATTCCTGTTGGATTTTGGGAACCGGTGCGTCTTATTGACGTGACCAAATCGCCTATGTGTATGGTTAGTCTGGGTGGAATTTCACTTGGGACTAGTCCGCAAAAAGGCTTTAAGAGTGATGAAAGCACGGCTTTCTATCATGTTCATTGGTACATCTACCCTGTTCTTTATTGGCTTGAGATCCTGCTTGATTTTATTTGTATAGAAGCAGCGTCGGTTGATGTTGCTTATCTGACTGAATTTGATCCTATGTGGGGAGATGATGTAAAGACAAGCATATTAAATCCGGAAGCTTTGTTGTTTGCAAATCCTTTAACAACAGCTTCATGCGTGGCTGATTGCCTAACCTCAAGTACTGGTTTGTCAAATGATTACATGTTTTGGTGCGCCGGTTGTCAGGGTTGTATGTATCCATTTTCCGGAACTACTTCTTATCACAATGGGGGAGTCGGCACGGCTCAGCTGGTGGTTTCCAAATTTATGGCAAAACTGCATAGGGAGCTAATGCTCTGGGGGTATTACGGCAAGAAGGGGATGTGCGGCAAATATCCGATGCCGATTATCAAGAAAAGTCAGTATCGTTTGCAGATGACTTATCCAATTCCTGAAATGAGTTCTTGCAAACGTATCGGTCAAACAGAAGTGTTGTGGCAAGCAGGACGAGAATTTCCGGTATGGGGTGAGGATTTTGGTTTCTTGATATGGCGCAAGAGAGATTGCTGCATAATTTAAAGTACATGAAACAAAGCAAGCAAAAGAAAAAAATGTTTAAAAGAACCTTATTCCAAATATTGGCATTAATGATATTAGCTACAGCAAATAGCTACAGTAGTTTTGCAATGCCAAAGCAAGAAATACAAATAGAGCCCGGCATTTATATCTTGGTGTCATTTTCAATTAATGATGCATCACTGCGTAGTTATTTTAATGAGGCAAATCACTACGGTGCAAAATTGGTAATGCGTGGTCTTGTAGGTGAAAAGTTTGGTCGTAATCGATTTGCAGCAACCAAGACAAAGCTAGAGAAAGTAGGAATTAATATTGATATTAATCCAAATCTTTTTAAGCAGTTTGGTATTAAGCAAGTACCTGCGGTGGTGGTAGTTAATACTGACAAAACAATCAAGAAAATCAGCGGTCATATAACATTGAAAAAAGCTCTAGAGATCATGGAAGTTAAGGCAAGCGGCAAAAGCACATGAGAATATTTAATATAATATCAATATTAACATTAATAACTATAAGCGCAAGCAATGCTGTATTTGCAAGTAGTGTCGGCGCAGCTTTTAATCAAAGAGAGAAGTTTAAGAATGCAACAATTCTTGGTAATCCTGATGAAGCAAAAACCTTTATTAAGAAAGATGGAGACGTTTCAAATATTGGTTCATTAAATGATGCAAGTTTGACCGGTGAAGGCAATAATGTTTTGCGTAGTAGTGAGCTTGGAGAATTCCTGCAATATAGTGAATTAAAAAAGATGGATGCAATTAATCAGCACAAGATTAATCCGGATAACTCGCTCTTAAAGGAATCTTTGAAGATAGAACAAAACCCAATGGCAAAAACCGGCGGTGGGTCTTTAATTGCTAGTGAAACTAGTACTACTAGCTTTATTAATAAGAGTTGTGTTGAGGGAGTAGATTTTAACGTTGATGTTGGTTATGAACTGGTTCTTGAAGCAGAGGAGCAGGAAGAAATCATCAGAAAACCTGAAACTACTATAGATATTCCATATAAGGATGTACCGGACTGGTTGTGGCACAAAAACCATTATACTCATGATAACGGTGATTCGGTAAATTATTACGAGCCGCAGTATACGTTATTAAATAATGAGGATACCCATCGGGCAATCAGGGAAATGATAAGTGCCCGGGTAATTAATCTGTTACCGAAATCGATTGTGCTGCCGCCGCAGAATATAGTCGTTAATTACTACCACCGCCCGCAGAACGTTATTTATACCTACTACAGCTGGCTTGTCCGTGCTTTGGTCAGATTCCATTATAGTGTTGAGGAAATAAGAAAAAAGTTTATTGAAAAGGGCGAATATTGGCAAGTAGCAACAGCTCCGGCTGAGAAATTGGTTGAAGAAAACGAATGTTATGAAACATCAAGAGTTTGCACTAGAAAAGGAATTAAAAAGTTTTTCGGTAAATATGATATTAATCGCCCTTGTTGGAGTGAAAAGATTAGCTATCAATGTACTTCGAAGCCAAAAGCCGGATGCGCTCATTTAACAAAACAGAATTGTCGTTTAGTGGATTCCGAGTGTGAGCATAGAATTGGTAGTATATGTCTCAGGTGGAAAAGAAACTTTACTTGTCCGATTACAAAAAAAGAAAGAAATTATTCTTTAGCTGATTCCTCTATTTATTGTCTTGGCGGCAATTGTCACACCCCAACTATTGAAGAGAATCAAGATTTTAGCAATGTAGCATATCTTGCTGCCATTAATGAAGCTCAAAAAGATTGCGATAAGGAAAGTAATGGAATCTGTAAGAAGCCTATTACCGTATTTGCCGGTGAAGCTAATGGTTGTGATAAAGCGATTGTAGGTTTTATCAATTGTTGTTCTGCAAACAAAGGCTGGGGCAAGGATATGAAACTATCAAG